>DXJV01000009.1 GCA_019056785.1 Candidatus Heimdallarchaeota archaeon | reverse complement strand
TGAATGGTTAGAGCATTAAAAAGTCCTAATGCATCAGTTAGAAGAGTACTAAAGTAGTGTTGAAATGCAGTCGTATTGACTCAGATGTCGAGATAGTGAAGAACGTTAGATGAGTACTAAAGTAGTATTGAAAGAGTATGAAAAAGCAAAAAGCTTAAGTTTTTAAAAAAAGGCACTATTTCAAGAGGTTAAGATAATGGCAAATAATCGATCCTCTTCGAAGAGTGTGTTTCAAGCCTTTATTTTTGGTTCTGCTGCTTCTGGCAAAAATTCGTTAGCCAATGTTCTAGAATCTGCCGGCCCGTCTCCGCTTTCCCCTCAAAGCTTGTCGTTTCGGTCGCTTTTTCTTCCATGGAAGGGCTCGAAGATAAAGTTTCTTCTCTATATTGTTGCTAGCACACCATCTTTCTCCCAGCTTCCCTCTGTTGCATTTCAGCGGAGTGCTGGTGGTTTGTTAGTTTTCGATTTAACGAATGCGCATTCTTTTGAGCGTTTGAGTGGTTATCTCGACTTGTTGCATAAATATTGCAAAGACAAACCGGTCATTCTTGTGGGGAACAAAAAGGATCTGACACGCGTGGTTCCCCAGGAAATAGCTCAAGCCTTTGCTTCGAAACATGGTCTTCCTTATTTCGAGACTTCCGCAAAAACCGGTGAGAATGTTGTGGCTGTCTTTACTCGACTTGCTGAATTAATTCTGAATGCCGGTGTAAAGCCTGGCGACTGACTTCAACAGTTGTTAGCTGGTTCTTCTCGATTCTCCTTGCTAAGGAGCTATCTTACCTGCCGATTAGTTAGTGGTGTTACTCTACCAGGTGGTTTTTATCAGCATACTTTTGTAATAGTTGCAGGCATTTTTCCTTGAGGTCAGCCTTTAGTGTTGATTCTTCCAGCCATTGTTGCACATCCTGCAATCGTTTTTGAATCCAGAGGTCATCTCCTTCTTTGTCCGCTATCTCGAGTTCGCAGGCCGTTGCAATAAGGTGGCATCGAAAAACATCCTCCGGGTGCGATAATAATAGTTCCGCTGTGATGGTAAACCCTCTTCTTTTCAGCTCACACAATTCAACCAGCTCATGAAGGAGCAACCATTTTGATTGGAGAACCATCTCGAGTTCTATACTGTCTCCTGAGGGAGCTTCTCCTTCGAAGTAGGCTACTAGTTCCTCGGCTGTTATTGGTGATAGGTGATAATTATATGCCTCTAAGAACTCGATTGCAACATCAATCGCTTGTTGGATGTCGGCAATTTTAGTATGGTGTATCTTTTTCTGGCTCATCGCAAATTCATCCTCACATTAGCTGGTTTTTTGTTCAATAAATCTTTCCTGTATCTTTAAAGTTGCTGATGGTTAACCTTCTCCTTCTTGTCTTTAGCTGCTGCCTGCTCTACTAGTACCTCGAATAAGAGAGTTCCTCTCTGTTGAACTTTCCCAGAGAAAGAGAGAGAAAGAGAAAAAGGGGAAAAATCCACTGGTAAAGTAGCAACCTGGCTAGTTTTTTTCTCCGGTTCTTTTCTTTTTCCCTATGACTATTACTGTTGTTGCAACGCTTATGATGACGAGGATGGCGATAACGACAGCCTAACTAACTTGGAAGAATACGCCGCAGGAACAAATCCAAGAGATAACGATAGAGACAATGACCAAATGCCGAACGACTGGGAGAAGTCACAAACGGATTGAACCCACTGCAAAACGACGCAAACGGTGATGCAGACAACGACAACTTGACCAACTTAGGAGAATACCAATATCAGACGGATCCGAACGACATCGATAGTGATGATAACGGTTACAGCAACAGTGAGGAAATCATCGCAGGCACAGACCCACTGGACCCAACAGACTACCCACAACCAACAACATCAAAAACGAGTATAGTCTTCCCAGTAACAATAACCCTAATCGCCACAGTATTAACCCTTCAAATAGTGAAGGGTAAAAAACGAAGAAAATAGCCCTTCTCACCCTTCTCTTTTTTTTCTTCTTTTCTTTTTCTCCGAGAGAGAAACGAGAAACTGTAAACACATAGAAGGATAAAAAAGCAATCACTTTAAACAAAATCTAGAGAAAAAGTCTGCAAAAACAAGCTTTTTTAAGGAAAGGGCGCAAAGGTCTCCAATAGCGTAATTTTTTGAAGGGATTATTATAATAAATAAAAAAAATCAACTGTCTTACACTTTTCTTAGTAATGTTTGTATTATTGTTACTACCAATAGTGTGCATTCAAAGTGTGACATTACCAATCTATGATGAAGCAAATGATGTGAAAAAAACTGTGGATAATGTTTTAGTGGACACAGGCGATTATGCCGGCGAAATAGACATCTATATGTTGAATATCAGCGACTCGAAAGTTATTTTACATTGCGAAAACACGCCGGTAATCAACGAAGATGACTACACCTACCTCATAAACATTACCTGGGCCTATGGAACCATTGGGAACTTTACTATGCTCTTTGTCTCCAAAACAATGAATACAGAGATCAGTATGTACTACAACTCAACGGGACAACTCGTCCACTCAGTTTATCGAACAGCCTATGTACTCTATACAGCTTACAACAGGCTCATAGCCAATATTGATATGAGCTATATCGACAATCCAAAAACACCTTATGCGTTCTTTGTAGAGACAAGACATGAAGTCGTTGCGAGCGGCTCAAACGAAACAACAGTCTATCAGGATACCATGGATGAAAACAGCAACCCAACAACAATACCGGAGATCATAACAGAACAATCAAGCAGCCCAGGAGAAACAACACCAGAATTAACAATAATAATTGCACTGACAAGCCTAACAGCAACCGCCACAGGGATAATGGCTTATAAAAGAAAGAAATAACCGCAAACAACTGGCTCTTTCTTTTCGCTGTTTCTTTTTTATAAAAAATGGGAGAGAAAATTGAGAGAAGCACAGCAGCCGAGAGGCTTGTGGATGCTCTGAACGTATTGGTATTGGCAATCGTTTATTTAAATAAAAATGTAAGAAAGAATATTTTTTAAAAAAAAGAATGACTAAGAAATATACAACAATAAAAAAAAAGAAGTGATGAATTTAAATGAACAAAAAAAGTGCAATTATACTGATAATTTTGCCTTTAATCTTTGTTCTACCATATTTAAAAGTGCAAGGTATTACTTTACCAGTATATGATAATATAGGGGATGTCGAAAAATATGTCGAAGGCATACCTGCAGGAACAGGAACGTATGGCGGCGAAATAGACATCCAGAAATTGTACGTCGAAGTAAACTCCGTGGTAGTCGAATTCGGAGGACCACCATCGGTGTCCGCAAGCGACTACCTCTACCGTATCAACATCACCTGGGGATTTAACGGCCACCACGCAAACTACACAACAATAGTTCTAGACACAGTAGGAGGCAACTATCTGAACATCGTGTACAGCAAATTCTTTAACGCAACAGATCACTTGATAACAGTAGGCGCAGACGCAAACGCAATAACAACAGATGGAAATAAATTAATCGGACTAATAAATGTGAGCAACTTAATAGTAGACCCAAATAACCCAGTCTCATTCACAATATACACGACACGTTTCACAATAGAAGATGCAAGAACATGTATGTACAAAGATGAACTGAACGACACAACAGCAATAACCACCGGACCACCAACAGGACCAACAAGCGAATCACCAGAACCAACAGGTACAACAAACGGCTGGACAATAGCAGTAGCAATGGCAGCAATAATTGCAACCACAGCAACAAGCATAATTAAACACAAAAAAAGAGTTAATTAAAAAAAAGAATAACTAATTTTTCCCTTCAATTTTTTCCACTTTTCTTTTTTTCATAAAACAACAAGAAATAAGAAGAACACTTTCAATCGTTTTTTTCAACAAATAAAAAGAATGCGAAAGGAAATGCCCAACGGCAAGCATACACGAAGGCTTTAATATAAATTTGAGCAAATAATTTATATTCACAAGATAAAAAAAGCATACAACTCGGACATGAGCAAAAGAACAACAGCCGGTTGTGTTAAAAAGCGATCTCAAAGGACCTGGTGGAAAAAATGCCTTTGAAAAAAGAGAAGAGAAGGAAACAAAAGTTCAAGGAAAAACAATTAGTAGAAAATGAGAAAAAAGAAATTGAAAGCCAGATAAAAGCAGCCTTAACAAATGAAAAACCGGCAACAGTTCGGCAATTAGTTGCACTCGTAAAAAAAGAGCAGAAGAGCAATATGCGAGAGATCCTGGCAGTAATAAGAATGATGGAAGAAAAACGAGAGATCATCTTACAAGAACCAATAATAGAGCCACTGCTGCCACCTAAAAGGCCGAAAGAATTCTTTTTCGGCAGGAATTATTTTGCTTATGAATTCTGGCTCACTATTACCTCTTTACTTCTAACGGTGACCTTAGTGCTTGTTGATGTTCGCGCCGGCTTTTTCTTCTATGTTCGTTATGCTGTTGTGTGCTTTTTCATGCTGATTCTTACAGGCTGGTCGCTCACTGCAGCAATCTTTCCAAAAATAGATGATGAATTGCGTTTCTTAGAACGATTGGCAACAGCAATAGGCTTGAGCATAGTGGTGCTTGTGGTAGATGGCTTGTTCTTAAATTATACTTTTAGATTTAATCCAGTGTCAATTGTGCTTAGTTTGACGTTCTTTGTACTCATCTGTTTGGGAATTTCAATTGGGCTGCGACTAAAGCTGGGACGGGATGGCTTTATCTTCAAAAAGAAAAGCAAAGAGACAATAGAAGTACAATTGGACAGATAGGCAGGAAAGACAATGAAAAAATTAAACAGTTTACAAAAGAAAACAGCCCCGCTAATCGGAGTGTGTGTGCTCTTAATTGGCATTGTCGCCTTTCAAACTCATCTCAAAATGATCGCCGGAGCAACACAAGAAGAAGCTTTCACTGCCATAACAGAAGCTTTCGAGGTAGTTGAACAGGCAAGTAAAGCAGGACTGGAAGTAGAACCATTTGTGGAAAAACTGAATGAAGCGTTGGAAGAATATACGCACGGGAATTATGATACAGCAATAACACTGGCACAAGAAGTAAAGGAGGATGTAAGCCAGCTCTTGTCGAAATTCAGATGGGATAAACTCTACCCTTATTTAATTGCATTATTAAATCTAACAGTTATCTTAGTGGTGGTGTTCGGTTGGGGGAGAAAAATCTGGGGATGGTTCGTAAAACAACGAGAAGAAGAGTACCTCGATCTTGAAATCGTTTATGAAGAAAAGAAAAACGGTGAGCAAGAGGAATAACAAAAGAAAGAAACGAAAAAATAGGTGAAAAAATGACCCCAGAAAACAAAAAACAAAAAAGGATTTTGCATGAGCCAGACTTTGAATTGGTTGCAAAAATCGTCCTCGTTTTAACACTGATTGGAATTGTTGTCTCTACAGGACTAATTTTCTCCCCGCCAATTGGTGGTGAAGAATATGCAGAATTGGGGTTATTGACCTATAATGAAGCCAGCGAAACATACGAAGCAGACAATTATCCAAAAAACACCATTTATAATCAAACATTGGGCTATTCAAACAATATTACCTTGTACGTCTACGTGAGTAATCATTACAAAGAAGTAAAATTCTTCGAAATACGATTGAAAATTGGCTTACAGTCAGTGATCATTAATGAAGACACGTATGGAACAAATACAACAACCTATTTCTATACCGAACATTGGCTGGAACGAATACTCGACAGCGGGAAAAAATGGGGGCCTTCAGAAGAAACAAAATTTGAGTTCAATTTCACAAGTGAAATACTGACAAAATTAGGAACAAGCTCGAAAGGCTACAAAATCATCTTCGAGTTGTGGGAATGGTCGAATCAGCAAAATGACTTTAGCTATACCGGCATACATGTCTATTTGACCTCCTTTATGGTAATAATGGTCACATAAAGAGCAAAAGTCAAAAGAAGAAACAAGGTGAAAACAAAAAGAACCGCAGAAAAAAAATGAGGTAAGGAAAAATTGACAGCCATATTCGAAAAAAACAATACTGAACTGCTCAGCCCCCAAATAGAAAAAAACAAAGGAAAAGAACGACGACCATACTCTAAACGTGAATGGGGAATCATCATCTTAACCTGCTTAGTCGTACTATTGGGCTTTCTCCTTCGCACATGGCGAATCATAAGAGAAGGAGCACCAATAACATTCGACGGTTATTACTATCTAAGATATATCAAACAAGACTTCTTTAGGGGATGGATGGACTTAACAAAAATAACACGAGATCCACCAGGCTTCACCTTCCTGATCATCTTTGCCTCGCACCTACTGGGGCTAGAAGTAGCGCCAATGACCTGGGCGATACATATCTTCCCCCAAATCGTTTGCACCATTCAGTTGGTGATCTTTTTTGTGTTAGCAAGAAGGCTAAGCAAGTCACGAACAATAGGCCTGCTGGCAACACTCTATATGGCAATCATCGGGTTGTACGTCTACAGGAACCAAAACATCGCCCCGGAAACAATGGTACTGGGATTAGTGCCGTTTGTCATCTTTTACATTTTAAGATACTTTGAAAGTAAAGATATCAGATTCTTGCTTCTAGCCTGGGCAATATCTTTTGCAATCATTATGGTCCATCATTTAACAGCCTTGATAGTGATAATCATTTGGCATGTAATTATCCCCTATGATTTTATCTATCGACTAGTGAAAAAAGAAAAAAACAAAAAGGGATTTCTCATCAATTTTCTGTTTTTAATAGGGATGGACATCTTAATTGTTATAGTCTGGGTGGTGCTACTGAAGAGCTTCCCAATAAGCTTCATAAAAGAAGTAATAGTAAATTCCTTCCCGGAAGGAGAACCAATAACAACAATAGTAATAATGTTCGTGGCAGCAGTGCTAATAGTCGGCTTGGTCTTCACCATTTTCTTCTACAATTTCGAAAATAAGAAAATAAATAATACAGTAAGTATAGTCGCAATAATAGGGGTAGTAGCAGTCTTTGTAGTGGCAATGTTCTTCGGAGCATCAAGTCCAGACCAGACAGTGCTTTCAGGACTCGCCATGGGAAGCAGCGCCTTTGTTCTAGGACCGCTGGGATTTATTGGAATAAATAAAATAGAGAAAATAAACGAACCAGAAGGAAGAGTGCTAAGAGGGTGGTTCTTCTCAACAATCCTCCTTATCTGTGGCGTGGCAGTCTTTCCACTGCTGTCAAGCTTGCTGGCAAGACTGGCCTTCTTTGTCATCCCGTTGGGAGTAATACTGGCAACCTACGCAATAGCACATTTCACAAAAAAAGGAAAAACAAGAAAAATAAAAGCACTGGTGCTGATAAGCCTGACAGGGTTCATGGCACTAACACTCTCATACTCACACCCAAAACCAGAGAACAACTGGAATATACAAGAAGTCTACTGGGACGCAGAATTCGCCACAATGGACTACCTGATACTATACGGAAACGCACCAAACAACACAATATGGCACGATAATACCGGACCACAAGTGGATTGCGACTTCAGAATAGCAGCACTGGTAGAAGGAATAACAGGATTCGAAGCAACGTTCGAAGAAAACGGCACAAGCTGGCTAAGAGAAATAGTATTCATGAACAAAAGCCTGTTGGAAGATTTCGTGGCAAATTCGTCAATAAAAATACTGAACCCAAAAATAAAATATATCATTATCAACGACGTACTCATGAACTCAGGATACCACCTAGGCTGGATAGTCTATGGCGAAGATAATGACAACTTGATCACCAAATTCCCGGACATATCACAATTCCTCCCACTAAACCCAAACATAAATAGAATAATGGATAATAAAATAACCTTAATGTTAATCGCAATAAATTAACTACAGACAAGAATAAAAAAAAGCGATACCAAAGATAAAAAAACCAGAGAGACAAAATGGACTAAGAAACTCAAAAAAATCGAAAGAGGAACAATTGAAAAAAACCAGAAAGTAAATGACAATGGCTAAAAGAGGTTACAGAAGCAGATAAAGAATGAGTTGCAACAAGTTAAGGATCTGCTTGTTCAACCTTTGAAAAAATCAACACTTTAAAATACTATCACCAAAAAAAATATAAACATAATTATTATTAAAGTGATAAAATTTTATGATGAGGGAAATTAAGCCGTTTTAAATTATTAAAGAAATTGTAGATAAACATAAAAGAAAAAGCTGTGGTGGTAGATGAACGGTGCAACAATAGATAAAAATAAAATATCGATCTTTTGCCAAGAAATCTTTGAAAAAAAAGGCTATATAGCTAGTTTCGAGTCAAAGGAAACTAAGAGCCAAAATTGGGAGCAGGGGTTAAAAGTTATAGTAACTATCCCGGCATATAACGAAGAAAAAACAATAGGGAAAGTAATTCAAAAAATTAAAAAAGTAATGGACAATACAAAGTACTATTACAGCTATATTATTCTAGTAGTAAATGATGGAAGCAGAGATGAAACGTATAAGCGAGCAAGCGAAGCAGGAGCAATAGTCTATTCGCATGAAAAAAATAAAGGACTAGCAGAAACATTTAGAACAGAAATGAAAATTTGTACATCATTGGGTGCGGAGATCATCGTTCATACAGACGCAGATGGACAGTATAAAGCAGAAGAAATCCCCATGCTAATAGAAGAAGTGGAAAAAGGAGCCGACTTGGTATTAGGAAGTAGATTTAAAGGGAAAATAGAAAATATGCCACTAATGAAAAAAATCGGGAATAGAGCATTCTCAATCGTCTTGTCAATTTTAACACGAAAAAGAATCTCAGATGGACAAACAGGCTTCAGGGCTTTTAAACAAAAAGTAGCAAAAAACATCGAAATAATATCAGATCATACCTATACACAAGAACAAATCATCAGAGCCGCACAAAAAAACTATACAATAAAAGAAGTGCCGGTCTATTTCGCTAAAAGAAATGATGGAAAAAGCAGATTGATGCGAAGTTCTTTTGATTATGCTTATAAAGCGTGGAAAAATATTTTTAGAATTTATTTTTAGAATTTATTTTTCTAAAAATTAAATTAATATTTCCTTCAAAAAATTTGAAACAAATGTCTTTTTTTGTAAAAATGCTTTAAGAAAATAAACTAAAGTCTTTTGAAAATGATCATAGAAAAACCCTTTTAAAGAATCCGACTTAATAGACTTAAAGAAAATTGCTCTAGTATAATTGGAAATGGAATTGATTGATAAGATGTTTCAAACTCAAGAAAAGTTTGGAATAGACAAAAAAAATCACTCAAAAATTGTTAATCATTATAATAATAACGAAAAAATAGTTATCCTCATGACATTTCTAATTATATTCTTGGGTTTTCTACTTAGAGCTTGGAGAATAATTAGAGAAGGAATGCCAATCGCTTTTGATGGTTATTATTTCCAAATGATAGCTAAAAAAATCTTCTTTGAAAAGTACTATGATTTTGCAGAAATAACTAGAGACCCTCCAGGATTGTTTTTTATACTTGTGATAGCAGAACATTTGCTTGGGTTGGGAGGAAAACCTATTATGTGGTCAATATTTATCTTCCCACAAATTATTTGTTCAATGCAGTTGATAATATTCTTTTTGCTGGCTAGAAGACTTACCCACTCAAGAATAAATGCGCTATTATATACCCTTTTCATGACAATTTTAGGCTTAATAGTTTATCGAAACCAAAATATTGCACCTGAAACAATTGTTCTGGGTTTGGTACCATTCACTGTATTTTACATCTATAGATATTTTGAGACAAAAAAAAGCAGTTTTTTAGTTGTTGGAATAGCAATTTCAATTCCAATAATATTTATACATCATCTTTCAACATTCATTATGCTAATTAATTGGCATGTGTTGTTTTTATATGAAATGCTTTTTGAAAGAATCAAATTTAAAAAGAGAAATTTAAAGGAATAT
>DXJV01000065.1 GCA_019056785.1 Candidatus Heimdallarchaeota archaeon | reverse complement strand
TCGATGATACAGGTTATAATGGCTCCACATTTAATTGGAGAAATCCCTATACACATATCGATTTCATCTTTGTTTCACCATCAATGGTTTTAACTGACTGCCGGGTAATACGTGATGCTCATTCGTCGGATCATATGCCTGTTACTGCTACCATTCAACTTTGAAGGAAAAAGTACTTCCTTCTATTTTCTTTTTGCATTCTCGTAAAAAACTTGCTTATTGTAAAGCATTTTCTTAAGTTTTTCTTGCTTCACCATTGTCTCGAGGAGTTTGCGAATTTTTTCAGTGGGCATAGCAGTTAGATGCAAAATTTGATCCTCTCGTAAGGGGTGCCGAGTAGTTATTTTTAAGATTTCTTCCTCAATTTCCTCCTGGCTTTGAATAGTAAAGCCAGTAGTCGATTCATAGAAAGCAAGATTTGTTGCGCCTAATGTCTTGCAGATCCGGAGCACCACTTCTTTGTCAGGGATTTCCACCCACTTCTCAGCTGGGGGGCGGATAGGAACATTAACATACACTCTCTCTGACCGGAGTTTATCAAGGACAGTTTTTAATTCCTGAATGGTTTCTTCAGAATCGTTAAGGCCTTTTACGAGCATTACCTCCATCCAAATTTCGCCAGAATATTCAGCTCGAAAGTCCATCATTCCCTGGATAATTTTATCAATGACGAGTTCTCTACGAGGGCGATTCACTTTGCGGAAAAGTGCTTGATCAACAGCATCTAAAGTTGGTAATACAACATCCGCTTTGAGAAGATCTTTGCGAACTTCCGGCAAGTAAAGTAACGAACCGTTTGTAATAACAGCAATAGGTATAGTCGTAAGTTTCTTTGTTTCAGCTATTAACCACCCCAGACTTTTATAAAGCGTCGGTTCGCCTTCTCCAACAAAGGTTATATAGTCAATCTTCTCTGTAGAGGAGACTGCTTCTTTTATTTCTGCAAAAATGTCTTCCTTTGGGTAAAAATCTCTGCGTTCATTTATAAAATGCGTTGTTCTCCCTAACTGGCAGTACACACAAGAATAATTACAAGTCTTATTGGGGATGGGGCTCACCCCTAAAGACTCTCCCAGCCGTCTCGATGGGACGGGGCCATAAACAAATTTGAATGAATAGGGCATATGCAATTTCACTACACAAAATCAATTACTAATAAGTTCTTATCCTACATTAACCTTAGCATAGATAATTCATATTCTTTTTTAAGTCTCAATAGATTACCAAAAAAAACATGACTCGCTAAGATGGTCGTAACCATAACCCCTCAAATTATTATCTCAATATATTGTAGAACACGCATTAACGTTTCAATATGGTCATGGCAAATATTCATAGTTTCAAATTTCATTGTAGGAACCTCTGATTTGAAAAGTTTTAAATAATGATTCAAGGAAATATCCCATATTATCAAATTATTAGTAGTCAACACCTTTCATTGAAAAAGAACGAATTTGGGTTTAAATTATGCCAGAAAATGATTTTACAAATAGAGAATTAGCTCCTAGCCACCCAAAACAAGGGAGAAATCTCGAGAAAAAATGGGCTGAACAAATAAAAGGAGTAAGGCCTTTTTTAATTTTTAGCGGAATTCTTTCTGCTGGGTTATTGCCATTAGTTATATATTTTATGAGTATTCGCCCGGTAAAGAAAGCTTATTTAGAAATCCAGGCTCTTCGTGATGAGGAAAATGCCAAAGAGCTTATTAAAAACTTAATTGATCCACCCAGTAGCACATACGAGATGAACAAGATACCATTAAGCGTTGCAGCCTTGCAAGATCTGCGATCCATCGAAGCAGGGAGAACAATTCACGAATATCGTAAAACCCTCAAAAGTGTCATAACCATTGGAAATGGGGAGAGTTTACAGCAAATAAATATTGGTCTTATTTTAACCGAAGCTTTGCGAAATATTGCTGAAGCAAATAATTATACTCTTGAACAATTAGAGAATTATTACAACAAGATGCCGGATACATCGTTACCAGCACAAGGGTTAAGAGCGAGCATACCAATAACGAAAGTTTACTTTCTCGACAAACCCCCCTTAAAAGCTAAAAACATGGTTTCAGGCTTACCGCTCGACTTTTCTTTAGATGAAATCGTTGCTTGCCCCTATTGTGGCAATATGGCTACAAAAGAGGACCTTGAAAAATGGCTTATTCAAAACAGTAACAGTAGCTGCCCCGTTTGCAAAGCATATCTTACAATTGAAGACTGTCCCATTGTGAAAATTAAATAATAAAGACACAGCTTGTTTTTATCTACTGTAGGTTTGAATAAAAAGCCTTTTTTTGCTTTTTCTTTTTTTGTTATTTTAATAGACACCTTTAAAATCGTTCTTTTCCTGAATTATTTTTAATTTTGAATTCAAATACATCCCAACGTGCATAATGTCCAACAACATCAAAGTCATATCGGCTTTTTGCTATAAGTGAGATATCCAATTCTGCAAATAAAATACCCGCCTTGTCGAACAAAGGCCCTGCTAAATAATTACCATTGGGGTCAATAATTGCACTTCCACCTCTACACAGGACCTCCGATTCTTTTGCAAGCTCTTGTGAACAAGCTAAATCCTTGGGATAGTCCTTTTTCGTAACAAATTGATTGCAGGACAGAACAAAGCATCGCCCCTCTAAGGCAATATGTCTAATTGTTGCTTGCCAACTCTCTCTTGCATCAGCCGTTGGTGCAACATAGATATCAACCCCTCGAGAATAAATTGCCATACGAGCAAGTGGCATGTAATTCTCCCAACAAATCAAGCCGCCTAACTTTCCAAAAGGCGTTTCAACTACTGTTAGCGTACTGCCATCTCCTTCCCCCCAAATCAGTCGTTCTGAGCCGGTTGGTTTTAATTTTCGATGCTTGCCTAGTAATTCTCCGGTGGGAGAATAATAAAGTATTGTGCAGTAAAGCGTTCCTCCGCGGAAACCTGCTTTGCGTTCGATCACACCGATAATAAGATAAACTACATTCTTTTTAGCAATTTTCTCGAGAGCGTCACCATCTGTCCCTGGCAGCTCGATAGCATTTTCCCAATAACGCGCAAAATCCTTCTTCCCTTCTTCAGAACGGCTGCCAATTTTTGTCCCAAAAGTTAGCCCCCTTGGATAACCGGGGATGAATGCTTCAGGAAAAAGGACAAGCTTTGCACCTTTTTCAGCTGCTTGTTTCGTTAATTCTGCCACTTTTTGAAGGCAAGCCTTTTTATCCATTAATTTAGCAGCGTCTTGAATGACTGCTACTTTCACTCGCGTATTTTTTGCATTCAATGTTTTTTTAAACCTAGTAAAATTAGTTATTTTATCCATGAGAGAATTCTTTCACCGAATTCTTGAATAGATTTGATTGTTTCTTTTGTTAGTGGACCTTCTGCTGTTTCGACGCGGCCAGATAACCATTCTGGGAAAACTTTTTTGATGGTTGTAGTCTTTTGCAGTGCTTTCACAAGTCGTTTTCCTTGTAGGGTACATCGCTCTCTCTTCCATACATGAGTTAGAAAACAACAACCAAAATTCACTGCTTGCTGCCGTTTTTTCTGTTCGCGATTAAATTTTCGTAACCATCGTTTTGACGCCGGACTCGCCATGAACATTCTTAAAGCTGCTCCAACAACTAATCCTTCAGGAGCTTCTTTGGCAACTTGAGCTGGCTTTACAAATTTAACATTTCCAATTTTTACTTCGAATGCCATTTTCTTAAAGATATCTGCTAGTTGTTCTGCCAATTTCTCGCCATTACCATAATGGCTATCATGTAAGATCCATATCTTCATATTTTTCGCCCCAGTTTGGAAATAACTTTTTACTTAATTAAGGTTGTTAAATTAAATATTTGTCTTTCGTCATTTTTTCGTGTGAAAAAATTTAATTACTCTCTAGCAAATTTTGATTTATGCCTTACCAAAAGAAGCTTTTAACGCTTAAAAATCAATTGCGGCGTTTCCTTTTACCTTTTTCCCTTTTCATACTCTTTTGGATTTTTGGCATAGTTATCTTTTCAATTATTGAACCTAATAAAACCTTCAAAGAAATACTCCTAATATCAATCTGCCTGAAAACCTCAGACCATCTCTTTTATAATTTTTATCAGTTTCTTTGGCCGCTTCTATTCGAATTATTAGTTTTGACATTCATTCTTACAACTCTCCAAGAATTTTATGGTTACAACCCAATGATGGCTGCTCGTCGGCTTGCTTCTCGGAAGACTAATCATACGGTTATTTTAGGTTATAACCACTTAGGTGAACGTATTGTTGACTATTTACGTCAATACAAACATCCTTATACTCTCGTGGAAATTAAGAAAGAAAAAGTGGAAGAATTGATCAATTTTAATCAACCGGTAATTGTTGGGGATTATACCGACATTGAGGTTATGCAGCTTGCAAATGTCCACAAATGTAAGGAAGTTTTTTGTGTCACAAATGACTTGCGTCGGGCTCTCATCGCTGCCGAGCATGTCCGCCGTTTGAATAAGGATTGTGCGCTTTATATGCGTGTTTTTAACGAGCATTTTCGTGACTTTCTTACTAAAGAGCCTTGGAATGCTTTTACTTTTTCAACATCAAAATGGGCGTTGGAATCCGTGAAAAAATGGAGCCAGGATTACAAACCAGGTGATGAGGTCATTGTTCTTGGAAACGATTCTATTGTAAATCGTATTGTCGATTATTATGCTCGGGAGCTAAAAGCAGAGATCTACTTACTGGACCCTGAAGCAAACAAAGCGCGCTACCGGCGGCGAAAAAAAGTACATGTTTTTAATGAAGAGGTGCTTTTCTTAAGCAGCCTCGAGAATTATTGCAATCTCATGAAAACCTCACAAATATACATTTGCTGGAATTCTGAAGAAACCTTTTCAGATGCCATTCTTTTGACAAATGCTATTGGAGATAAATACCCTCATATTCAAGTATTTGTGAGAATTTTCGATGAGGAACTTGCAACTATTGCAAAGTCATTAAAGGCTACAACCTTTTCAACTTCAGCCTATGCTTTTAAAATGCTTCAACAAGAAGTAACTGAGGATTCAGGCATCTTCCCGGGAGAGTGAGAAACCACTCGTCTTCCTGTTATCGGTACTCCTCACGTAGGGGATAGAAGATATCAATAATAAAGCAGTCGCTAATTGCAGTTCCAGAATATGGGGCAATAGAAGGGACAACAACAGCGGTTCCAGGCTGGATTTTTCTCGTTTTACCATCAAGTGTAAATTCAAAATCCCCCGATAGTAGATTAACTGTTTGTTCATGGGGGCGGTGGTGTTCTGGAAGTGTGCTTCCGGCGTCAATTTTCCAATAAACAATCGCATTATTTTTTGTTTAGATGAATTTTCCATGAAAACCTGGGACAACTTCTTTTTCTTGAATAGTATTTAAATCGATAAAGGGCATTGTTTTTTCCTCTTGTTAAATCCTCTAGATTTGAACGAAAATCCTTTTACCCTTTTATTAGCTTTTCTCTCAATAAATCTCACTCATATAACCGCTCTCGGAAATTTTGTAATTTGATGTGTAATCGTAGCATCTTCCATTATCGTTCTTGTTTTATATCCCAGCGAGAGCATTTTCCACCCCAGCGGCCAATAACCTCCCCTTCTCGAATAATCTCCAAGATTTCACATAGATTCTCACAATGGTCGCATTGAAAGCTGCTGGTCTGGTAGTCTATGTTGGGAATTTCCCAGCCCAGAAAAGAAGAAGTGAATCGTTTTGTTTGGACTTGTCGAAGTTCCATTTCTTCTTGTGCGAGGATTGCTGCGCCTATTGCCCCCATAACATCGTGATTTTCAGGAATAATCAATTGATCGCCATTCAATTCTTCAGCCAGTATTTCAGAAAATGCTTTTACAATTCCTTGATTTTTAGCAACACCACCCTGAAATAGGATTGGACTTTTAATTTTCTTCCCTCGACCGAGATTTGTTTTATAGTTTTCCACTAAGCGATAACAGAGCCCCATTAAAATATCTTCTTTCTTATAGCCATAATTCTTCTTAGTAATGATGTCTGACTCAGCAAAAACAGTGCATCGACCAGAAATAGATGCTGGTTTACTCGAGCAAATCGCGCAGCTGCCAAACTCATCAATTGTTACACCAAGCTGATCTCCGAGCTTATCGAGAAATGACCCGGTTCCTGCAGCACAAATACTATTCATAGCAAAGTCAACAACTAATTGATTGCGTATCAAGATAAGTTTGCTATCTTGTCCGCCAATATCTATCACTGTTTGAACTTCGGGGCAATAGTCTATAGCGGCAACAGCATGAGCAGTGATTTCATCTCTAGCAATATCTGCCCCGACAATTGTTTGAATGAGTTTTCTCCCAGAGCCCGTTGTTGCTGCACCTGCAATGGGAAGTGCCCCTTGTCGATCCAAGATTTCTTTCAAGGCTTTTTTAATACAAACAATTGGTTGTCCTTCTGTTCGTAAATATACCCTGTCGATTAATTGATGGTCTTGGTTGATAATTGCCACTTTTCCTGTGATTGACCCAATGTCGATTCCTAAATAGTACTGCTCTGTCATTTAGTTATTCTCCTTGCTCTTTGCCATTCTTTTTCGTTTTAGCATGTTAATAAAAGCTTCCAGTCGCGTCTGGATTGCTGCCCCCTCTGCTTTTTCATCGAAAACCAGGGAATATTTAGGCATATCAAATTCTTGCGAAACTTTCGGGAGAATGTCTTTCGCGATTAACTCCGGCATACATGTAAAGGGATATAATTGTATCAATCCATCATAGCCTTTTTTCTTGTAAAGGATGAGGTCGCCAATCGTTTGTTGTGCATCACCACCGCAGTAATAAGGGAGATACTTTTTAGCTGCTCTCGCACCTTCTTTCACAGGATCTTTTATGAAAGGATTGATTTTTGCCCCGATATCGGTATATTTCCGGAGGGTGACACCGGTTTTTACGGCAACATTTAATTCATTTATTCTCTTGTTTAAATCTTGATTCATACCAGGTTCTAGGACAGCATAAATCTCTCCAACGACAACAACACGGACAATCTCAGAAGGCAGATCAACTTCTATTTCTTGAAATTTTTTCGGGATTTTCTTCTTTAGACGTGAAAGCGCCTGAAAGCGTCTGGTGTTTATAATTTCTTGATAAAATTCCTCTGCCACTTCTTCTGTCCGCCCTTTTTCAACTTCAAAAGCGCGATAGAAATTCAATTGCTCATCAACTTGGTCTAACAAGCGGTTGCGAATTCCTCCTCTCAGAAGGGCAGCTACTACTTCGGCATACGATTTGTTTTTACTCAAGTTTTTAAAGAGTTTCAAAAGATCAATTGGAAGATGATAATCAAATGTGTGGAAGACAATGTCATCATAACCCATGTCTTCAAAAATCAGACGAATGAGCTCATAGTACATACTAAATCTGCATGTTCCCATTCCAGAGGGGAAAGCAATTTCAGTTGCCCCCATTTCCACTCCTGTCGCAAGAGCCCCAACGCAATATTTCAAAGGTGTGCAAATTGTTTCTGGGCTGTGGGCAACACCAAGAGCAATCATCTTTTTCGTCGGTCGTGATAAGTGAAGCACATCTTCTCGACCAATATCTTTTAACCCTGCAAGAAAAACATACCCGGAAGGACCAAATGGGGGGTAGGTGATCATTTTTTCACTCCTCAACTATTGCTTTTTTTCTTAGTGGTTATTGTGCTTTGACAGCTGATTCTTCACTCGTTTTACTTGCGAGTAAAGTTAGCTGTTCTGTGCTCAAGCCTTTTTTAAATTTCAAGAATTTCTTACGTTTCATAGTCATAACAAAAGCTTCCAATCTTGTCAAGAAGCCTGCCTCGCCGGTATTATCATCAACGACGAGTTGAATAACAGGAAATTCAGGCCTTTTTTTTGCGTGGTGTAAAACAATTTCACTTGAGATGGCAGATGGCCCACAAGGAAAGGGGATAAGTTGCAAGAGCCCATCAATTGTGCCACTTTCCAAAAAGTATAATGCCGTACCTACAATTTTTCGTTCTTCCTCAAAATAAAGAGTGCTATGCAATTTCTTCATCTGTTCGTTGATAATCTCTTCAGGGATTTGTTCTGAAGAGACAACTTCGACATCCATTTCTCGGAGTTTCTTTAATGTATTGAAAGAAAGAACAGGGTCATTTATAACATACGAATGACCAAGCAAAGCAACTTTTACTTTTTCTGGGCCGTCCCCTGAAAAGGCTTTGTTTTCCCATGCTTCGAGTTTTTCTCGAGACCAAATTTGTTTCTGCTTAAATTGTTGGTGTTTTTTACGAGCTTTTGCGATAGCCATCAGGATTTTGAAGGGGTTTTTCGTAATTTTCCATCCTGCTTTAAAGAAGAGCCAGAATAAATGTGGAATGTGGTGATGCTTCTTTGTCCTGGAATGATACCCTCCAATAATTTCTGGAAGATCCGTAAAAATGGCTCTAATGACATCCGGTAAACCAATAAATTTGGGGCATTTAACGAGAAATTTGTGATTGCCATGAAATTGGGGCAAAAAAAGAAAGTCAACCTGGTTTTTCAAGTCGATAATATGTCCATAAAAAACCTTACAAGAAAAGCATTCTTCGTCGGAGGAAACCTTCAAGCCATTCCGCAAGAGCTTCTGCGTGCTCGGTTTTGAAAGAACAACTTTCGCTCCTAACTGTTCGAAAAACGTTTTAAAAAGCTCTGGATAGTGGTAGAAGATCAATCCTCGAGGGATGCCAACGATTTTTTTCTTTTTGCTGTTTTGTTTCTCTCGAGGTCCTTGCATAGTAATTCCTCCAAATCCGGCTTGTATTTACACAACTCTTCTTATTTAAGACTAGTCCTATTACCCATAAATCTGGTAATAATTTCTAACCTTTTTGAAATGATTTTAGTGAGAGTACTAATTCGGCTTTTTCTCACTCGAGTAGAACATTAGGTTTACAGCATAAAAATTATTTCAATAAAATGTTTTACAAAAGGAGAGAGACTCTCCCTTTGTATTTAATCAGAATCTATTCAGGGTTTGTTGGTTCTGTCAAATCAGTAGTCTCTAGCTCCACAAACATAACCGGTTCTACGTTATAGAGTTTTTCACGAACCCGCAGTGGATCGCGATGATGCACTTTCTTCCCACCGGTAAAGAAGTTGAGGTAAATGAGAAGCCATTCTGGTGTCAGAATAAATCGTCCAAGTTCCCAAAGCCGTATGAGTCCTTCCCAGAGCAAATAAAATACCAATGCAAGTAATGTTGAGCCTAAAAAAGACGCAGGATAATATTGCGTGAAATCAGGCAATTGGGGTATTTTCGATAAGAGAAGCGCAGGAACAAAGACTAATACTTGAAACATATAGACTGTTAAGGCAATAATCCCCCAACGTCTGAACCACCTCGAGCGGTAAAGCCACCGGTCCAAGTTTATTTTTGGATTAAACTCGACTTTTTGGAGTAAAAGAAGCAAGGCTGCCAATTCCAGCCCAGTATTTGCCAATGCAAACCAGGTTGGATGAACGTGTTGAAAGACCAGCACCTCAAAAACTGGTTTCTTCATAGCAGTTATGTCGACTAATCCAAACCATGCTCCGCCAAAAAGGAATAAACCAAGACTGGTAAAGTAGCCTATTTTGAACATTTTCTTTGGTGGTTTTTCTTGAATGAGGAGATAACCGATTATCATTCCTACAAAAGAAGATGCCAACATTGGAAACATTGGTGCTTCACGCCCAGCAATCTGTATGAAAAAATATTGAAGGAAGGGGTGAATGTTGGTTGTTGCCCAGGGATTCATTTGAGTGATGTCTGTTGCGCCAGTGTTATCAAGTGCAAGTGAGAGCCCTTTTTGAATTCCAGGAGAAATGAGAATGATGATAACAGCGGTCACTCCAAGAATAACAACATTCCGAACAACTTTAGTCATGTTGTCTTTTTTAGTTAAGAAGTAAAAGATTATGCCTGCAAAAAAGACACCAACAGCAATATTTTGTAATACCTCACTGAAATAAACAAAACTTCTGGCAATGCTCCAATCGATGGTGCCAGCCCTAAAGAGGTGGTCTAACAGCCCCCAGGGGTTCAAGAAGGCATTGTAGAGTGCTCCTAAACCCCAAATGATGGCCGCATAAACAAACTGTTTCAATAGTATTTTGCCTGGTTCCATGCCTTTTTTATATCCTTGCCCCATCGAATAAAAATGTACCACAGCAGAAATAATCAGGAAAAACCCTCGCCAGTGCCCAAAAATGAAAAATAAAAAGGCGAAGGGATATTCCCAAGTGAGTGAACCAAGGTCTCCTGTGCCAAAAAAGGTCCAAGATATAAAATAAGCATGAAAGATCGTCATACCAAAGACTGCTATTCCTCTAGCAAAGTCCATAGAAGTAATTCTTTTCATGACCAAGCAAAATGAATTAAAATTTATAATAATTGCGCTCGAAAAGATTCTTTTTCACACTTTTTTCTCATGAAAGTCCTTTAAAGGGCGGCTCTGGAGTCAGATTCACCCATTCCACTTGATTATTTAATAGTGAATGGTTGATTTTTGCTGACTTTATCTTCGATGCGAGGTTCTGTATCGTAACAAACAACCACTCGAGAGTACCAATGAATTTAATTTGATAAAAGATGAAAATAATCGCTTCATAGAATACAAGGATAAAGACAATTATCAGAATGAGATAACCAATATTCGATACTGTGTAATGATGCATGAAATCAATCTCGGTAATACCGGTGTCGTAGAAGCAAGCTTTGAGAAATGCTCTTGGAAGTATTTCAAGTATTTGTAGCGAATAGAGTGTCAGGGAGAGGTATGACCAACGACGGAAATATTTCATCACTGGACGGTTTGCCATTTTTTCTCCTTTTCCACGGAACTCAATCACTCGTAAAAGTAACATTATTAGACATATCTGCCCTCCCAGTCGAATCATATAGGTCGGTATTGCTGGTGGTTCTTCAATAATTGAAAAGGGAAGAGTAGTTTCTGCAAAAGGAATTCTCGGATCAACACGAAAGTTAGTGGTAAAACTCAAAACAATCAGAATCCCTCCGAGAATAATGAACCCTATACCACCAAGACTGAACCAGGTAAGCCAGCGCATTTTTGGTTTGGGATTACTTAGAAAAATTCCAATAATGCCGCCTAAAAATGCACTGGCAAGGTAAGGAAAGATGGGCGCTTTTGGTCCGGCTAGTAGTGTAAGGAACCAAGCAGCTGCAGTCCGATTCTTATCTACAAAAAAAATGTCTGGCCAATTTCGTCCGGGCACCTCTTGCCAAAATCCAAGATTGGCAATTCCAAAATTGATTAATGGTGTGATTGTGAGAACAAAAATTGTTAATACAGCATAAATAATAATATTCCGGCGATCTTTTTCTACGCCCCCTTTTCGAAAGAGCAGGTACTGAACAACACCATTAATGATCAATGCAAAGCCTATTATCTGAAGTGTTTGAATCCAAAAATTCTCGCCAGAAAAAGCTCGAAATGTGTTCCATTGCCCCTCTCGCAAGGCTGTTCCAAAATAACCAAAGTACCCAAGCCCTTCTACTAGATAACCAATAACAATTACAAGTGTTCCAGCAATAGTGTTCTTGAGAAGCAATTTACCAAGGTCTTTTTGTTTCCTTGCTTTCTTTGAGAAGCTGTAAGTGTTAACAATCGCTGAAATAAATAAAAAAAACCCATGCCATGTGCCAAAATATCCGAGAATAACAATTAATATCCAAACGTAAAAGGGGAAGCCTTCCCCATTTGCGATCCGCTCGAACAAATAACTTGAGTCATAAAGTTTATAGCTGATATGCACAAGGATCATCCCAAAAATGGCAATCCCTCGTAAGATATCCAAAGTTACAATTCGCTTTAGTGTTCCAGTTTGCTGTGGTTCCTCGGTTTTCTGACGGATATCAAAAGTCATTTCAAAAATCCTCGAATCAATGAAAAATTACTTTTAAAATATTTAAAATTATCTTACTGTAAAAAAGTTATAGGGCTTTTCTTATAAATTGTAGTAAAGAACGTGAACTCTATCATTTTATACTTTTCATTTGGTTATAAATATAAAGCTCCTCTACACAGAAATTATTCGAAAGAAAAAAAACACTCCAAGGTACTTGAAGAATGCCCGAACGAAAAAAACGCTTTTGTAAATTTTGTGGAGAACAAGTTGATTTTTTAGAGGATTTCAATGACTATTTCTGTCAACATTGCCATTCTTTTCAAACTCATGCTGAACCGATAGATACCCCTAGGGGAAAAAAGGCTTTTGCTTCTAAAGTTGATAACACATTACCACCGGAAAAGCAGCCATCTCTCCCACCTTTTTGGCAACAAAATATTCCTATCTTCAGACATAGAGAGTATTTAATTGTACAAGCAATTTTAAGTTGGGGGCCTAAATACACTATTTATAATGTTTCCGGGCAAAAAATGGGCGAAATTCGAGGGAAGGTCTTAAGTTGGGGTGGAGATTTTGAAATTTTTGATTTCAACAACAATCTTGTTGGTAGGATTGTTGGTACACCACAATTGTTTGGTTTTCAGGATAAAACCTTTAAAATCTACGACCATACCGGCCCTTTTCGGGGTGCTATCGTTGGCCGTTATGCCTTTTTAAAACGCAAATGGGAACTTTATGATGCACATAAGAATCTTATTGGTATCCCTAATGAGCAGATCTGGTTTAAAACAAACTGGCAAATGGTTGACTCAAGGGGAAACCTCCTTCTTTCTGTGGATAAAAAACTCTTTGCTTTTCGGGATCAATTCCGGATTGTTGTTAGTGAAACTATTGATCCCTTTATCGCCTTAGCTTATGCAATTGCAATTGACTGGATGTATTTTCGTAAAAGTGACTGACTAGTTATTACCTCTTCTTTTCGATAGTAAGTCATTTCAAATTAACAATCGTTTTAGCATGGTTTTATTTTGCCGTCAATTTTCTTGCTTTTTCCAAACTTTTAATGTCTTTTCCAAAAATGGCAAAGTAAATTACTCCAATCACACCAAACGCTCCTGCCACAATGAATGTCACTTGTGGGCCGACGTTTGTGATTTTCCACAAGAATCCTGCACCAAAAGCTGCCAGTGAAACAACAATATCGCGTAATAAGTAATATGCTCCAAAAGTGTTTGCTTTTGCTTCAGGGGGTGCAAGTTCTAAAATTAAGGTTTTTCGTGTTGGTTCGCCAAACTCTTTCAGACCCCTGATGATGAACGCGATAGCAAAGAGCCAGAAATTGTTGCATAGAAGGAGGAAGAACGGAAAAGCAGTAAAGAAGATAAAAGTTGTTAAGACAAAAGGTTTTTTTCTGTACTTATCGGCAAAATAGGCAACTGGAATGTAAATCAAAATTGCCGTTACCATTTCAATTGTTGTTAAAATACCAAATTGAACCTCTGTTAAACCATTCATTGTGACGACATAAATAACTACAAAGGCATAAGGGATTTGTTCTGCAAACCGAATTAGAATGTCAGAGACAAGCAAGTGCCATAATGCTCCAGGAATATTCTTGATAGAACGAAGTAATTTTACTGGCTCTTTTTTCTTCGCCGGTTCTTTCGCCATGAACCATTGTAAGACAGTAGCGATTGCAGCTAAGACAATAGCAATGCTAAAGGCAATACGAATGCCCTTGTTAATTCCCAAATTTGTGATTAATAACCCACCAAAAATTGGTCCTAAAGCCATTGGTAAGCGTCTGACTAAAGAATGAAATGTTACTCCCATCGTGTGTTTCTTTTTTGGAATTACATGAGCTATCATGCTCATCACCGCTGGGAGCGAAATTGCTGTCCAACTGATGAAAAAGAACGCCCCAATAATCACCGCCCACCACTTAGCAATTGCAATGACTATCGCATAACCCACCATAGCCATAATGTTGAAAACAATGAGCGCTTGTTTATAACCAATAAGGTCGCTAATGAATCCCCCAGGAAAGGAATAAAGGGCTGAGAGCAAGTTGTCCATACCATTAAGCAAGCTAACGGTTAAGGCTCCACCACCAAGAGCAACAAGATATAAGGGGAGGAATCGCTCGGCCATTTTTTCGCCCATGCCAACTAGAATAACTACAAGCAAAAGCGAGATCATGCTGGGGCTAAAAAGTGCCAACCAGGACTTTCTCTCAGAAACCTCCTCTTCCTCCACGAGCAATGGTTGCCCTTTACCAGTTTCTTCTTTTAGTTTTTCAATTTTATCTTCTTCAAAAAATTCTCCGATTTTTCCTTCTTCTTCTTCAAAAGAGAGAAGTTTAGGGGCTCCATCCTCTTCTTGAAACGCTTCCTCAATATTCTCTTCGATTGGTGTTTTGGGTTCTTTTTTCATTGTTGTTGTCTTCGTTAAATTTATTGCGTATTATCGATGCCCCTAGATTTATTTTTACTTGAAATGGAATAAACTAAAATTAAATCCTCATTTTTAGTTTAAAACTTTTTGTTTTCTCTATCCATTTGTGTTTTATAAGCCCAATAGTTCTTGGTTCCTGAAGAAGAAAGCATCCAACCAAAAACAATACAAAGGTTTTAAGATCAAAGCTAAATAATTGTTAGTCTGTTGATAATAGTGTCGTTCCCCATTTCTTTATTTAAGCATTCACAAAAAAATCTTGCTCGATTTCTCTCAGTTCTAACATTGGCACTTTTTCTGTTCGGTAATTTTGGTGTTCAGCTTGCAAAAGCGCTGGAGGACTATCTTTCTTCTTATTCGAATGAACCGAATAAATATGTAGTTAAAGGCTTGTTTAGTAATAGTTCTTATATTAGTCAAAGTTGGTTCGTAGTATTTCCCAATGGCGCTGATATTGGTTTTGCTATTTACGATAATAGGCGCTGCTGGGAGCAAGATAAACTAGTATCTGCCGATACCGCTGGGAAGTAAGATGAATCGACCGTTTTTTCTCCGAGTTTTGATGGGGACTTTTATTTGGGTGTTTGGATGAATAATGGTGATTATAGTTTTGTAACAATTACTGTTCAAGTTAATGGTACTGGTGATTATTTGATAGTTGAGGAACTCCCTTCTTCTTTTCTTTCATCGCTAAAATATCTAGGATCATCCTGGGTGTGACAGCAAGGGTTCTAATTATAGGAGGTCTTTGTGTTGGCTTGTTGGTTCGAAAATCTGTTAAACATCATCAGCTAAGAGTCGCAGAAGCACGGAAAAAAGGAACTGGACTCTTGAGATATGGGTGGAAAAAGAACAAATGCCCTTTTTGTGGCGTAAAACTTCCAATGGAATATCAACCACAATGCCCCTACTGTGGTGCAGCAATTACTGAGAATTAAAATTCTTCCTTTAACTTTTCACTGAGCGTTTCATAACAGCTCTTAGTTAGCGTTTTACAATCCTTTCCAGTTTTCTTGCTCACTTTTAAGGAATCGTTGCTGTTCTTCCTCTGTCATTATTCGGAGAGTAAAATCAATTGTAGCAACCGGGAAATCTTTTTTGACAGCTGCAGTTAGATCTCGCTTAAAGATATTAATTATGAGTTCTGGCACTTGCGGAAAGGGAATTGCAATTTCAAATAAGACTTTATTATTATTCACTTCTTTAACAGTTGCAATACCGAGATCTACTAGACTCATCGTAATTTCAGGATGCATGACTTCTTTAATTGCTTTTTCAACATTTTCTTTTGATAAAGATATTTCTGGTGTCATTTCTTTTCACCTTATCACAATTCATTTTTTTCTTTAAAGTTTTTACTTCTATTTTAATAACAAATTTGGTTCTTTCAATAAACAAATCTATTAGAAAAAAAGAAGAAAAAAAAAGAAAAAAAATTAAACCTCTGGAAGATCTCTCATTGCTTTTCTGACCAGTTGTTCCGGATAAGAGTAGTCAACAAGTTTCTGAGTAAAAAATGCCTCGTAAGCTGCTAAATCGAAGTTACCGTGGCCACTATTATTAAAAACAATTATTTTTTCTTCACCGGTTCTTTTACATCGTAATGCTTCATCAATTACTGCCCGAACGGCATGGGCACTTTCCGGTGCGACAATGAACCCTTCTGTTTGTGCAAAAAGAGTGGCTGCTTGAAATGTCGCATTTTGATGGAATGTTTGAGTAGAAATAACCTTTTTCTTTGCCAGCAAAGAAATGATCGGTGATGCTCCATGATAGCGTAGTCCTCCTGCATGAATTGGTGAGGGAATGAAACCATGACCCAAAGTGTACATCTTCACTATTGGTGCTAATTTTGCCGTGTCACCAAAGTCGTAGGCAAATAGTCCACGTGTAATTGAAGGGCATGCTTCTGGTTCACATGCAATGACTTCAAGCTCGGCTTTTGTTCCATTGAGTTTGTCTTTTAAGAAAGGAAAAGTAAAGCCACCGAAGTTGCTTCCTCCACCGACACAACAATAGATGCTGTCAGGATAAAGGCCAATTTTTTCGAACTGCTTTTTAACTTCTAAGCCAATTATCGTTTGGTGAAGTAAGACGTGATTCAACACACTCCCCAAAGAGTATTTAGTGTTTTCATGAGTCATGGCATCTTCTACAGCTTCGCTTATAGCAATGCCTAAACTTCCAGGCGTCTTGGGATCTCTTTCGAGTGTTGCTCGACCGGCTTTCGTTTGTGTGCTCGGGCTTGGAACGATTCTCCCGCCCCAAACCTCTATCATCATTTTGCGATAGGGTTTTTGCTCATAACTTGCCCGCACCATGTATACCATACATTCAAGGCTAAATAAGTTACAAGCAAATGAGAGGGCAGAACCCCATTGCCCTGCGCCTGTTTCCGTTGTCAAGCGTTCAACACCTTCTTTCATGTTGTAATATGCTTGAGCAACAGCAGTATTCGGTTTGTGACTTCCCGGAGGACTCACACCTTCCCATTTGTAGAAAATCTTTGCCGGTGTCTTTAGAGCTGCTTCCAGTCGTCGTGCGCGATAGAGAGGTGTTGGTCTCCAAAGGCGATAAATGTCCAAGACCGCTGCCGGGATATCGATAAAACGTTCTGTGCTAACTTCTTGTTTAATAATCTCTAGGGGAAAAAGCGGCTGAAGGTCTTTTGGTCCCAATGGCTCTTTTGTTAAGGGATGTAATGGCGGAGCCAGTTGTTCTGGTAAGTCAGGCAAAATATTATACCATCTTTTCGGAAATTCATTTTCATCTAGAATTGTTTTCGTGAAATCCACTTAAATTCCTCCAAAACCCTTGTTGCAAGGGTTTCTGCATCTTCTTAGCCGATCTTTTCAGAGCATTTTTCTGTTGATTCTCGTTAGCATAATTCACTATAATTGTTTGATGCGAGAAAGTCGCTTTGTAACCTATTGTCCTCTTAGAAATCATCAAGAACCTCCTAAAAACCGGCTAAAAATTCTCTTGTTGACCTTTTATCATTTAGGAGGATTTTAGAACCAATGCCACCAGAATGTGGCGCCTAAAGGATAAAGTTTGGTCAACATTAGTAAGAAAGAAGTAGTTATGTTTAACATAAACTTTTGTTTTTTTTACAGTTAAAAATATCACTTAAGCCAGTGAATTTTATATTAGTCATTTCTACTAAACGATAAAAGAGAAAAAAAAATTCTTATTGGCTTTGGAAAAGCTGCTCTTCTAATCAACTACCTGTAATAGTGATGCTCAGCTCGAGAAAATGGAGTAGTCTTCCAGCAAGCTCGTTTCGTTGTATCTTAGCTAAAGTCTGAATTGATAATGCAATACCGAAGTCTTGTTGAGGAAAGGAGATACTTCCTAGTTCATATAAAACCCAGAGACAAGCGATGAGGTTTTGTAAATCTTCCATAGAGCAACTGTCATCTTTCAGAAATTGTTTCAATTTTTCTAACATTTCTTTGGTAGGTTGTTTGCTCAACTGATTATAGCATTCTTCATAATTGATTGTTGAGCCTGAACGTTTTCTCGCATCGTCGACTATTTTTCTAAAATAATCCGAATTAACATCAATTTCTGCTATAGTCATTCTCATCAGTATCCATTTAAGCTATCTTTTTTGTGTTGTTTGTTTATATAAAAATCCTCCTTAATGAGCAAAATAAAAGTAAGCCTCTTTTTTATCGTTGTTCCTTTCTATTTTTAATAACCAAAAACTTAAAGCCAAAACAAATTAAAGAAAAAATTCCCTAATTATTTATCAAAAACATAAGGGTGATTGCCAATGTCTGAATTTGCCATCTCAAGTCCTGCTTTTACCCATATGAGTACTATCCCCCGAAAATATACATGCCAGGGTGAAGATATTATTCCTCCACTTCAATTTCAGAACATTCCTGAAGGAACAGCAAGTTTTGTCTTAATTATGGACGACCCCGATGCACCAATGGGTACATGGGATCATTGGATTCTCTGGAACATAGATCCACAAACAACAGAGATTGCAGAAGGTACAACACCCGCCGGCGCTGTTGTTGGGAAAAATTCATGGGGAAAAAACAGTTATGGAGGTCCTTGCCCGCCTTTCGGTCAGCATCGCTACTTCTTCAAATTGTATGCCCTAAATACTAAACTGGAGCTAAGCAGTGACGTGACAAAGAAACAGCTCGAAAAGGCAATGAAGGGAAAGATTATTGCAGCTGCAGAACTGGTGGGTGTTTACCAAAAGTCTTGAAAATTTTTTGACGGCTACTTTCCCGTCTCTTTTCTTTTTCTTTCGAAATTAATAGTTTTGAATTGTTTGAGAGCCTATTGATGTTCAAAACAAAAATTTAATCTATTAATAAACAATTACTTTAAGCAACTCAACTTAAAAGGTGGGATAAAAATTTCACTGGAACCCATTTTAAAAAGCGTTGAAAAAAACCTCAAAGAAGGAAATATAAAATACGCTTTGCTTGATTTACAAACAGCAAAGGGTATGGCGCCGGACGATTTTCGCGTTCATTATTATTATGGACGCTGTTATTTAGAAACAAAGGAATTGCCGAAAGCAATTGATCATCTTAAAAAGGCTTTTGAGCAAAACACCTCTGGGCAGATTGGTTATTATCTAGCCTTAGCCTTTGTGCGAAATAAAGAATGGCAAAATGCTGTCATAACCGCTGAAAAAGCGTTGCAAAATGAAGATTCTACTTTCGTTCAAGCTGCGCTTCATTATTTGAAATCTGGAGCACATGTCGAGCTTGGACAAAAGGAAGATGCTTTGGCTTCAGCTGAAAAATGTGTTGAATTAAATCCTGAGGATGCAGATTATAAAAAGCATTTGGAGCGCCTTAAAGCTAATTTATGATTTCCCTTTTTTTTCTTTTTTTCTTCTCCCAGCTCTAGAATACTAGCTTAACTTTTTTAAACTGAAAAGTACCTTTTCATTTGGTTGGTAAAGTTATGATGACTCAAAACGAAAGCAAAATTATGAAACGACAAGAGCGAAAAAGCCTCCAAAAGTTGCTCAGAATTTTAATTTTTTTCATGCCCCCAATTATTATTCTAACCATTGTTTTATGCTGGTGGCAGTATCCTGAATCCTATGAGTTTTTTCAAGAATACATAAGTGCTCTTGGTGGCCGTAAAAGCGCGTTGGGTTATGATAATCATGTCTCTATGATCATCTTTATCACCGGTTTTATAATGATGGCAATTCTTACTCTTGCAATAGCCATTATTTATCTTGTCAAAAAAGACCTCTTAAAATATGCAACAAGAAAAAGCATTTATGCATTCTTTCTCTCGCTTGGGGCGGCTTTTGTTGCTTTTCCCCATGATTTTCAGCGGGTAGTTCATGGCATAGGGGCATTTCTTTTTGTTTTCGGGTTTGCTTTTTTTAATTTTGCTGCACAAGCATTGCGATTCTTCCGAAAACGAAAGCTTCAATTGCATAAATACCGTATTGGTGTTTTTTGGGATATTTTCCTGGCAATTTTCGTCTTTATAGTTATGCTCCTTTTTCTTGTATTCTATTTTCTCCAATTCGCCCATGGATTAGATGCTTATCATCTACCTCAAATCGGGCAAAAAATTGTCTTAATCGTCGATTGTGTGGCGATTTATTTCATCGATATTAATGATATGTAGATAGAGCATTAATATTCAATCCTTCTTTTTTCCATTTTAGGAATCGATCTTTAAGGGATAAGCAAGAAGCCATGAATGGCGCAAGAAATTTTCTGCTGAGTTATTGTAAGGTTGTTGTTGGGTGAAAAATTATTCTAGTAGCAAATCCGTTGGCTTTACCATGCCAAAATAACTATCAACAACCATTCCCAAGCGAAAGTCCTTGATCTCTCCTTCTTTTTTTAGTTCCATAAGAAAAGTTATCAAGCTTGAGTATAAAATGTCATCAATAGTTAGAAATGCAATGAGTTCTGAATCTTCTGTTGTTTGCTTGTGTGGTTCCACTTGAGAGATGTTTGCAAACGGCATTTGTTGCAATAATTCAATTAAAATAGCAGTGATTTGTTGACTTTTTCCTGAGCACCAGAGAACCAGATTTAAAGGGAGAAAAGTATTTACCATCATTTGCGGGAAAATAATTTTGTCACGTTGTAATTTCGTTTTAATAATCGAAAGATTTGGCGCGTGTATCCCAAGCATTTTTGCAATCTCTTTCTGAGTTAATTCGTAATTTCCTACCAGTCCTTCGATTATCTGGGCTTCAAGCGTCGTGACAGAATATCTTTCTTTAAGCTCTTTTTTCTGTTTTTGTTGAGCGCTCTTTTGCATCTTTGATTTTGTTTTTAGAGTAAGGAAGGCAAGTGCAAAGTCAAAATCCCAGCGTTGATCTTGTAAATTGAATGTTCGAAAATTATAACCAGAAATGGGTGTTGTAAGTAAATGATATATGGAGAGATTGTCTCGATCAGCTTTTGGAAGGGTGTCATATCTTTGGAAAAATACTTGCTTTTGCCGGTCATTTAAGAGAAAATAGTGTAAATGAAAAACTTCACCCCAAAGAAAAGATGCTTTTCCATCAAGAGACTTAGAATGGGTATCAAAGGCTTTTAACAGCTCTTCATCCCTTGTAACAACAAAATACCGTTGAATCCCCAATTTCTTCCAATTCACGCGAGTTGTTATTCGCAAGCCCATTTTTGCTTTCAGATGCTGGACGTGATGATAAACTGTTGCGTATGAATGTCTTATCCGCTCTGCTAGGGCTTGAGTGACGAGAAAGGGTTCCCTGGAAAGGGCATCAAGAATTTTTAAGTCAATAGCATCAATTTTCGGTCGGAAACCTACAATACTCAATCTGCAAAGTTTGTTAAATTCTTCGACCGAGAAGGGATGACCATAGGCAGCTGCTATCTCGAGTTTATTTAATAGCAAAGGTAAAAACAATCCATCAGTAATTCGATCATAATAGAGAAAGGAAAAAATTGGGCGATAATTTGGTGTCTTCCAACTATTCGGGGAATCGGTACAACCCGTGGTTTTTTCCCAATTATGGAGTGCTTGTTTGCTTCGATTTGCACGTAGATAATCAAAATAAAACGCGATGTCTTCTTTAATAAATGCTGGAAGTGCTTCAGGTAGTGTCTCCCTAAAAGCCTCCATAGGTATTTTTTCCAGGTCTAGTTTTCGATATTTCTCAGGTCCCTTTGTCATTTGCTGATAGATTTTCACTCTTTCTCTTTTTGTTTTTTGGGGAACCACGCTATTTTTCCAACCTTTGCCTTTTCTATGGAATATTTTTTATATGTGTTATACTATTTATTAGATATAAATATTTTAAGTGTTCTGTTTAAACAGACCTTTTAATAATTGAACTAAAACTTGGGGACTTAAACGTGAAAACTAAAACAAAGGTTTTAATTGGAATTATTGCACTTGTAAGTGTTGTTTCAATTGCCAGTGTGCTAAGTGTAAGCATACTAAATGCTGAACCTGTGCCAGCCGAAAGCGGACCTGATGATCCTGGCAATAGCCCCGGTCCGGGAAATTGGATGGGTGAAGAAATATCACTCGGCGGGCAATTGATTTTAAAACCAACAAGTCCAATTTCAAGTCAATGTTCTTTTTGTCAGTAATTTCTAAAGCCAAATCAAACTGGCTTTTCTTTTTTTTCTCTAGCTATAGTTTCGGCTAGACCGATTTTTCCAGGAAAAGCATGATTTTGTTCAAAACAAACTGAATAATTAACATTCTGAAAATGTTCTTAATCTTTTTAAATTTAAAGATCTTATCTCTTGATAATCTTGAGGAGTTATTTTGTTTGAAACACTCACACCATTCAACAAGTATGATGGCTAAAGGTGAACTTTTTAGTATTTATTTAAAAACCGGCAAAAAGCGGTTACTTCTCACTATCGTAAGTGGTGGCCTTATTTTCCTCACAATTGTTAGCCTTGTTATGATTGTTTATACCCATCGTTTTCAATCATTTCAACGATTTCAAGAGGAACATGTTAATTGGTCTGATGATGGCTTTATCAGTGTAAGTTCAAATCAGATTAAATCTGGCTTGTTGGATTTTGGTAGTGACTATCTTACCAACTTAACAACAGATTTCTCAACTCTTACAACGAGCTTAATTCCTCGGGTGCGGGTTGTAAATAGCACAACTGCAATGAGTGTGCAAATCAATGAATTTAATTCTTCAATCCCCGGTGAACCTTGGCTCACTCATGAGTTAATGACCGTTGATGATGTTGCTTTTACTGTTGTTGGCAGCTGCCTTGTTGCGGGCCGGTTACCTCGAAATTCATCTGAACTTCTCTGGGTTAAAAACAATGAAACAACAATCTCTCTGAATGAAATGCGTTTATATTATAGCATAACAGAGTTAAATAGTGACCCTTTAAATTATACCATTGTTGGTATTGTTGATAATTTGGATGCTGCGTTTATAGAAGCCGGGCTTTCAGCAGATGTCTTTCATTGGTCGTTTGATAATCTTGCTTTTTACAATTACCACGGTATAAATCGGTTTCTAACAAATTACTCACTCTTTAATACAGTCACTCATGAAATGGGTACTTTTTATGGCGTAGTTACTCACCTGGTGGACTTCACATATGATTTAACAGATTTAAAACTCAATGCTTTGATAAAGTATCTGCAGCTCTTCCCAAAATCAAACGATCTTGCAATCTCACCGTTTCTAAACTCTCTGGTAGAACTCTGCCCGGATCTAAAAGATCTGTTCGTTAAATTTAGTGATTTCTGGGTTGAGGAAACCATTAAAATCCTTTCAATTAATTCGCCACTCTTTCTCATTGTGGGCCTCTTAAGTGTTGTAGCTTTAAATATCGGTTCAAAGGATTTAAGCAATGCTTTCAGAAAAATGAAACTATATGGTATAAGTTTTACATTAATTCAGCGTTTTATCTTCTTAGAAAATCTATTGTTAACAAGTGTAAGTGCAATTGGTGGAGTTTGTCTTGGCTTCTTCATCGGTTTTCTGAGCACGAGACATGTTCAAGCCGAACATTTGCCCTTTTTCCGGGGCTTTTTAACTGAACCCCTTTTGTTCATAACTCTCATTACTTTTATTGGGGCCTTTTTTGCACTGAGTATTTATATTCAACATTCCATCGCAAAGAAAACAACTGAGACTATTTCTGAGGAATATCAAAAGAAGCGCCGGAAAATCCGCAATCTTTTTTCAACCAACGAATTTCGGTTAATAATTATTGCTTTGTTTTTTAGCTTGGTGTCGGTTCTCCTTTTTGTTGGCTACAATCAAAACCAAAGCGCTGGAAGCATCACGTCGAGCTTGTCCTATTTAACTTTACTTTACTTCATGATTTCGTGTAGTATTGCCTTTCTCTTAACATTCACTTTCTTAATTATTGCACGATTAAATGCTTTGTTCTGGAGTGTTCTCACAAACTATCTTTGGAAGCGAAGGCAAAATATGGCCGTTCTTTCGATGAAACACTTAGTAGCACAACGTGATATTTTTCAGGTTGCGGTTCTTGGGGCTTTGATTTTTGGAACCGTTATTCTCCCTGGCGTGGCAATGTCCCGTTCACTTGACGTTAATACTAAGAAAGAAGCAGTCCTTGCAATGGGTGGAGTCAACATAGCAATAATGCATTGGGTTGACCCATCAGATGAGTTAGATGCTTACTTAAATAACATCTCAGAAATTCGCGCCTATACAGAAGTAACAATCTTCAAGCTGAAAGAGAGCAATGAGGAGTTTACTTTCCCCTTCAGTTTTACAATAAATTATATTGGGCTTGAAGATCCGACAACTTTCATTGATGTTGTGGATCTTTCTCAAGCTGCAGACATTACAGTTAACAAAGAGGATGTGTTAGCACTTGAGGAAGATATGACTGTTCTTATGGACCGGTCTTTTGCTCGCAAAAATAAACTAACTTCTGGGGCGGCTTTCTCCACAGCCACTTTCACAAGATTTGCGCTTACAAATCTCACGTTCATTAATTCCTTTGACATCTTTCCTTTGGTTCCTCTCCCTAAAAAACCCCTTATCTCAAAAGATTATGAGGTTTTTTCACTCATCTCCAATCGTGAAACAGCTCGTGACATCGTTGGTAATGTTGCCTTTTCCACAGAGGTGGCTTCAAACACAGTAAAGTTAATTCAGCCTGTGAATGAGAGTGCTATTCCAACTGTCCTCTCGAAACTAGCAGCATTGAATCTTAGTGCGATTTCTTATAACCAATTACTAAATGAAATGTCGTTAAATATTGACACTTTTACTCAGAATAACTTGTTCTTTTTCAGCATTCTCTCGAGTCTCCTGCTTGTTTTTGTAGGCTTTTTCACTTCAATTCGCATTTTCGATGAACGAAAACGTATCATTGATTCGCTTTATCGTGTGGGCGCCCGAAAACAGCAACTCATCGGCTATTTCTCATTAGAGCATGTGTTAATAAATTCCCTCCCCTTACTCCTGGCAATCCTTTCGTCATTATTCTTAGTAAAGGTTCTAGCATTGAATTTCTTAGGAGCAAAAGAATATTATTATCCTTATCACCCTGGAATTCCCTGGTGGCTCTTTCTTCTTGTCTTCCTTCTTGGACAGGCTTTACTATTAGTCGGTTGGCTTGCGGTGCTTTTCCCAGCTATTTATCGCTTCAAAGTAGAAAAACAGGAGTGAAAAATAAGAATGATAGATTGCTATGATGTCATCAAAATTTATGCAAATCCCGAAACAAATGTCCGAATAGCTGCTTTGCGTGGTATTGATTTAAACATAAAAAAAGGTGAAGTTGTTTCGATAATTGGCCCCAGTGGCTCCGGGAAATCAACCTTGATTAAAATACTTGCCGGAATGGAGTCTATTTCGAGTGGTGAAGTGTTTGTAGAGCAATATGAATTAGGAGCGCTTTCTGACAAAGAATTGTTGGAGTACCGTTTACGAATGGTGGGGTTAGTTCATCAATTCCCAGAACGAACTCTCTTCTTGACCGGCACTGTCTTCGATAATTTACTATTTGCCTCAAGTTTACAATCTGCAAGTAAAAAAGAGAATAAACTACATGCCAAAGAGATCTTAGAGTCACTTGGTATCGACCATCTTACACACAGACATGTGAGTTCTCTCTCAGGGGGAGAAATGATCCGAACAGCAATAGCTTGTATGATAGCAAAGAATGCTCCTTTACTTCTTTGTGATGAACCAACCGGCCAGCTGGATTCGGAGAACACAGAAATTGTCAAGAAGATGTTGCGAGAGATTGCTCGCGATTTTGGCACAACTGTATTAGTGGTAACACATGACATCCGGTTCCTCAAAGGTGTGGACCGCTTTTGCGAAATTCAAAGTGGGAGAGTGAGCGCTCTAATGCACACACTCGAAGACTTGCGCTTCTATGAACAAACTTTCCCACTCAAATTCAAAAGTCAAATCGATTCTTCGCAAAATGTCCGGATTCCTAACCAAATTTACCGTGTAATGCAATTAAAAAATCAAGTGGAATTCGAGCTTCATGAAGATTCCACTGTAGTGTTAAAACATCCGGAAGGTATTCCACCGAAGAAGGCTACTCACCAAGAAGTCCGGAAGCAGAAGTTCCTTGAAATAAAAACGCTACCTAGAGACTATTTTGCCACAAAAACCATCACAGTAGCTTTACGAAATGTCTCAAAAGTTTATGGGTCCAGGAATAATCCTGTTCATGCTCTTTCCAAGGTAAGCGTTGATATTCATGAGGGGGAAATGGTTTTTATTATTGGTCCTAGTGGCTCTGGGAAAACAACTGCTGTCAAATTAATTACAGGGATCGAACCAGTATCAAGTGGCACAATTAAAATCCTCAACTACGAACTTCAAAAGATGAATGAAAGCCAACGCTCGAGATTTCGACGGGAGAATATTGGCATTGTTTCACAACAAGGAGACCTTCATCCTTACATTACCGTTGCTGAGAATTTATTTTTAAAAGATCTTCTCTCAGGAAAAACAATTAAACCTCAACAATTGCCCGTTGAACAGATTGATTCGTTTTTTGAACCATTTCAAATCACCCATCGAAAGGATTCTTTTCCGTTAGAAATTTCTGGCGGAGAATTACAAAGAGCTTCACTAGCAATCGCCCAATATGGCTCTCCTGAGCTCCTCATTTTAGATGAGCCAACAGCAAATATGGATGCCGAACTTGCTGAAATAGCTATGAATCAACTTTACCAATTCCACCATCAACAAAAAAAGACACTAATCATCACCACTCACGACATCAATCTTGTTAGAGATGGGACCAGAGTTATCGAGCTTGTAGATGGAAAAGTCAATCAAGATGGCTTGGCTTATGCCATAGAAAAGTAGTTTTCTAAAAAACCTACAGACAGAAAAGAGCCTGGTGAGTGGTTGTCAAAAAAAGCGCTATTTTACAAATAATAACAATTTTCATTAAGCAACAATATTTATTGTTTAGTTGTATGGTGAACGACTGTGAGCCTTCGTGATAAATTCCCAAAAATGAGCACAAAAGGTATTGTCATTTTGATTGCCGTTATAATTGCAGGTGGCGCATTTATTGGAATTTTTGCTTGGATACGAGCAAATCGAGAGTACAATTATGGATACATTGTGATAACCAAAGATAAGGACTTCACAAAACGATATAACTTTCCCGGTGCGGGGACAGAGGAAGATCCCTACCGCATCGAGAATTTAACCATTGAAGTTCAATCTGTATATGGTATCCTCATCTCTGACACCTCGAGTCATTTTATCATCCATAATTGCACCGTTTCAGGAAATGCGGGCATTTACATCCGGAATATAAAAGCTAATACTGCCATAATAACCCAAAATACTATTACCGTTTTACCAGAAAGCTATGGTATTGGTCTTGAATCTGCGCCAGGAACAGTAATAAGTCAAAATAACCTCATCGGCGAAGCAAATAAATCAATGATTGGCATAAATGTCTTTTCTTCGAAAAATTGCCTAATTGAGCTAAATACCTTAACCTCGCTTTCTCATGCCATCGAAGTCTGGGGGGTCTCAGATAACATTAATGTTTATGATAACATCTGTCTTAATAGTAGTATCGGCATTTTTATTGATGCGCGTGATTGGTACTCCTACCCAGGAGGGTTTCATCAGGGTTCGATAGAGAATATTCAGCTCATGAATAATACCTGTTTGAATAATAATTTTGGTATTTTTCTCCTTGGCGCTGTTAGTCTCGCTAACCTGGAAATAAATGATTGTAGCTATAATAAAATTGCCGGCATAGAGATAGGTGGTTGTTCAGAAATTTACGTGAAAGCAAATTTCTTCTATAACAATACCCAAGCTCTCATATTATATGATGCTTTAAAAATTACTGTCAGCCAAAATCTGTTTCGGAATGGTGCTAGCTATGCTATCAATGCGACTTTCACAAGTGATTCGGTGATCTACCATAACAATTTCTATAATAACAATTTAAATGGTCAAACCTCCAATCAATCACAAGCCTATGACGATAGTCTGGTAGCAAGTAATGACGCAAGAAATTACTGGTACAATGCAATTATTTCGGAAGGAAACTATTGGGATGATTGGGGCGGAGTTGGAACCTATCCTATAGATGGTGGGGACCATGTCGATCAATTCCCGCTAGGAACTCCACACTAATTTTTTAATCAACGCGAAAGTTTTCTTTTTCTTTTTTTAATGAATTATTTTTTCCATCTAAAAGGAGGACATTAACATTAAAGAGCCTTAAAACCTTTTAAATAACCATTATGACGACAATAAAGATTTTTAGAATACTGATAGGCGGTCTTATTGGCAGTATAATTTCTCTCGGATTAGCCATCGGTTTGATCTTTGGTGGTATTCAAGTTGCTTGGTGGCTAGCCATTGTACTCTCAGTGGTAGGAATAATTATAGGTGGATTTTTTGCTGGCTTCATTTCTCGAGACAAGTTCCCTGGAATGCTTGCAGGCATACTCTCAGGCTTAATTATCTTTGCAGGCATTGTTCTTTTCTTCTGGCTCATCGTAAAAAACAAACTTTTTATTGGTTTAGCCAATACGCAGATATCGATCAAACGATTGATGCTTTTCTTAGCTTTTTCGGTATCGTACCAACCTCAAAATTAGGTGTATACTTGGACAATTTAATCACGACAAAGTTCAATGATGCCGGTTTGAACATAAATGCCTTCATCCAAGCATTTGTCCCAAAATTTAGCCTTGTACTCGGGGCAATTTTTGGTGGAATTGCTTTGCTTTTGAATACTTTTGCAGGGCGCCTGGGTGGAAGAATGAATAAAATAGATGAAATAATAGGAGATGATTAATTTCTCCTCTTTTTTGTTTTTACAACAAATTCCTTTTCAAAGGGAAAAGGTATGGTTTTTTCACAATTTTACGTGTGTTGTTGAAGGAAATTGAGAATGTCTGTTGTGACTTCATCTCTAGTTAAATCGTTATGAATTTCATGTCGGGCATTTTCATATTTTTTGTAATTAATGTCTAATCCCAACTTCTTATAGCGCTTTATTAATGGTAACAAGTCTTTCCCGTAATTGTTAGTAGGGTCCTTGGAGCCATAAAGTATTAAAATAGGCAAATCTTTAGGTATTTTTGCTTCATTTTTCCGCTTCCAAAGGTATTTCATCATTCGTGTCATTTCCAAGAAATAGCCATTAGGAGGTCGAAAGCCACAGAGAGGGTCTGCATCATATTTCTTTACTGTCTCTTCTAGGGAAGAAATCCAAGCATTTGGCGATCCTTCTCCTTTAAAGGGTTTATTGAAGGGTTCAATTGCAACCTTATAGACGAATTTCGATTCAGTATCTTTCCCTTTGAAAGCAATAATTATTTTCAGAATTAAAATGAGAAATCCGAGTAAAGCTTGTTTTCCTTTTGAACCGCTTAAAATCACTCCGGCAAGGTCGGAACCGAATTGTTGCATGTAGGCTTGTGCTAGATAACTCCCCCAACTATGCCCAAAAAGAAAAATGGGTTTGTTAGGATATTCATCTCTCATATGTTCAATAACTAGATGAATATCTTTGATTACACCTGTCATGCCATCTTCGTAGAGCCAGCCTGCTTTCCCTTTTTCCATTGTTTTACCATGCCCTCGATGATCTTCGGCATAACATACAAAACCTTGTGCTGTTAATACTTCTGCAAGCTGTTCATAACGCTTGCCATGTTCTGCCATCCCATGGAGAATGCATATAAGTCCCTTGATTTCTTGTTCTTGCTCTGGTGACCATTTATAAACAAAAATCTGAATGCCAAGGTGGTCTCTAAAAGAAAAACTTGTATATTGCATTTTAATCAAGGGTAACTCTGAAATAGTTTTTTTATTTTTTTTCATCAAACTCTTAAACTCGCTCTTTATTTCTAAATCAAGCAATTCTTTAACAGACTTACAGGTTATTTGTTGAGGGTAAAAATGACTGATGAATCAAAAGCAACCGGAAACCAACCAGTAGACTTGCTGGAGTTAATTACTTATCAGAAAAAGTCTGTTGTTAGCCGACAAATTCTTAAAAGAAAAAGTGGCACAATAACACTATTTGCCTTTGATAAAGACGAAGGGTTAAGCGAGCATACTGCTCCTTTTGAGGCTTTTATTTTCGTTTTGGAAGGAATGGCAGAGGTCACTATCAACAAAGAGGCTTTTATTGTGAAGGAAAATGAGTCCATCATCTTGCCTGCGAACATCCCTCATGCTGTGAAGGCACCTGAACAGTTTAAAATGCTCTTAGTTATGCTCCGGTCAGAATAATAGTCTTTTTTTCTCCTCAAGTACTCCTCACCAACAAGCTTGATATCTGATGATCATTTCTATTTGAATATGAAGAATATTCTTTTATTAAGAAACACTTGAATGCGTCAGAAAAAGGAACGGTTTTGGAAAATGATTGATACATCAAGATTTCTTACACTTGCTTTTTATTTCTTATATCCAATAGAATATGCTTTTTTTTATCTCATCCCATTTTTTGTGCTATTTGCTCTTTGTTCTGCTTTATGGTTAATTTATTGGTATTATGAGCAAAAGCCAAAGATAGCCAATAAAGATGTTCTTCGTGTTCTCTCGACAGCTGTAATATTGTCCCTTTTGGCGCTGGGGTGTTCAATATTTGGTTATTTAATAATGTATGCCGGAAATAAATCACTTTCAACAGAAGTTGGTTTTAGTTTTGTTATAATAGCAATGATCCTTTTCCCGGTTCTTTTCGTGCTCTTCCTTATCTACTTTAGCAGATCGAAAACAACGCTTACAAAGAAACGCGATGCTTCAGAGGAAACAGACTCTTAAACCAATAGTAAAGTACTCAACAACGCTTTCTTGCAAAAAATCAACGGTTGAATGGTAAAGGTTGTTTCAAAACAAAATGAATTAATACTAAAACAAATGAAGTACTTAATTACTGGAGCAAAAGAAGGTTGAAACGCTTAAAATATCAGAAAAAAATTCAGAAAGGTATAAAAGACTTCATCGTAAAGGCGAACAACTTTTTTGTGAAAGACTTTTTCGATTCTCTGAAGAAGCTGCAACAATTGGCAGCGAGCATCCCCCAACAAGAGCAAGAAGCATATGAAAAATTTTTTTCAAGACAGATGACACATGAGTTAAATTTGTTGCGGATTGAATATAAGAAAATCGAGTTCCGATACAAAGATGTACTTTATAATACCAACAAAGAAATATTGAAATTTGAAAACCTTTTGGCAGATAGTTCTTTGTCAGAAAACATGCGACGGTTTTATCAACACGAATACTTCAAGGTTTTGGAACCACTATTTTATCTCGAGCAATTAAAGGAGAACTTTAAGAATTATCTCGAGGTTTTAAGAACTACTCTGGATGAGTTCAGTGAGTGGTTCTTTAATGGCCGGATTGATTTTTTGAAGCAGCTATTAGCTCCATATATTATTACTGATGAAGCCACTAATAAGCAAGAGGCTTGGATATACAAACGCTATGCGAAAGCGCTCCAACCAGAACGAAAAGCCCGGCTGTTTACAAAAGCAGGGATTGAACTGAAAGGAGAAGCCAACTACTAAAGGAAAAAGAAAGTGAAGAAAAAAGAAAGGGGAAAAAAGGATTTTTCACGTCAGCTCTTTTCTTTTTCTTGCTAAGACTGCAACAAAAACAAACGCGAATGCCCCGGTAACAGCAAATACTGCTATTGTGAGCCCTGATTCTAATGTTATAGTGTGATTGACTGTATTGTTAACTGTTATCGTTTCAGGCGGGAGAGTAATTGTTTCAGGTGGGGGAGTAATCGTAACAGGTTCCGGATGACTTGAGGCATTATTGGGGTCGTAATCATGATAAATCTCGTAACTATCAGTATAGTTGTCATTATCTGTGTCTGGTTTTGTGGGGTCGGTAAATACATAGCCGGTTGCATTTGCTCCTGGATTTGTAGGTGCATAATACCCTAGCACTTCTTCTCCATCCAACAAGTAGTCATTATCCATATCTTTGTCTGTAGGGTCAAGGCCATAGGTAATTGCTTCTTGATAATCAGTTAAAAGGTCTGCATCTGTATCATTATTTGTGGGGTTGGTAAGCCAAGTGTAAATCTCTTCGTAATCTGTCAATCCGTCTAAATCTGTATCGTTTGTTTTGGGGTCCGTACCGTAAAAGAGCACTTCAAACCCGTCGAGTAAGCCATCATCATCTACATCATTGTCCAAGGGGTCTAAATTGTAATCGAAAAGTTCCTTGTCATCAGGTAGCAGGTCTTTGTCGCTATCTGCGCCCATCGGGTCAGTGTGATAATAATTGAGTTCTTCCCAATCCTTCAAAGAATCATTATCAGAGTCATCAAGTAAGGGGTTAGTTCCAAAGTACTCCTCTGTCAAGTCATCAATAAGGTCGGCATCTTGATCCATCGTTCCACGATTATAACATGAACCTCTAAAATTTCGCCAAATAATCTTTCCTTTTTGAGGTGGACTATAGACTTCGAACGAATATACTCCTTGATTGCCAAAAAGAAAGTCCAATTGATTATTTCCATCAAGGTCGGTTAGTGCCACAGAGGTGGGCGTTCCGACTGGGAGTACCTTATCCCAGAGTTTTGTGCCATTATTGTACAAGCAATAGAATGTTGGCGTACCTGTATGGGATAAAAAGAAAATCTCATATAAATTATCTCCATCGATGTCAGCAATGGTTGGGGTTGCAAATATTCCCTGGCTAGTACCATAACTCCACATTAGGCTACCAGTAGCATTCAAACAGTACAAGTTAAAATCATAACACCCAAACAAGATCTCTAATACGCCATCATTATTTATGTCTCCAACAGAAGGTGAGCTTTGAAGGTAATGAGAGGCCGAGAAAATCCATTCTACACCGCCTGTGGAATTCAGGCAATAAAAGTTCTTGTCGTTTGTCCCAAAGAGAATCTCCAATTTGCTGTTGCCAAGAAGATCAACAATAGCTGTTCCTGAGTAAATTGGATCGCTAATGACCTTGCTCCATTTGATGCTGCCAGTGCTATTAAAGCAGTAGAATTTAGCAGAAGTTAATCCTCCCTTGGTTCCAAAAAGAACTTCTGTGTGGTTATCCAAATCAATGTCTGCCAAACCAATTGGAACATAAATTCCTCCACTTGTCAAATATTGGCTCCAAATGACTGAGCCATTACCATGAAGACAATAGATCGTTCCATTTACCGTCCCAACAGCGAGGTCTCTCAACCCGTCACCATCTATGTCTGCGATGGCAGGAGAAGAGTAAATATCATCCCCCAGATCTTTCTTCCAGAGAAGCCCACCGGAACTATTTAAACAATAAATGAAGTTGTCTTTTGAACCAAAGTAAATTTCTAAGTTGCCATCACCAAGAAGGTTGGCAGCTGCTACTGTGGAAAAGATCTCATCTCCCGTAGAAAAGTTCCATAATTGATCGCCATCTTTATCTAAACAATAAAGTAAAGAATCCTTTGAACCAATTAAAATCTCTAACTCGCCATCGCCGTTTATGTCAATTATTGTTGGTGAGGCATCAAAAAGTGATGTTGACTTAAAAAGCCATTTTTGATAGAATTCCAAGGGTACAGAATTAATGGCTATATCTGACTCTTCTCTCTCTGGTAATTGCATTCCCAGGGCTAATACTTGTGGTAACGAAAGGATCAAGACAATTACCAAAAAGGTTTTGCTGAAATTTGCTTTCATAGCTTTCTCATCCTCTAATACATAATACTACTTTTAATATCCTTATTTACTACTTCATTTTATTTCAAGATTTCTCAAAAGAGGAAGAGTTTGTGCAAACTTTCAGCAATGAGCGATGGTTAGGTCAAGTATCACAAATAAATTTAAAAGTGGGAAGAGTCAATTTTTAGTCAATATCTAAATAAGACAATGAACACTCAAAGTAGTTTGTAGTAAGAGAGTTATGCTTGAATACTATTTTTTTAAGACGAAATGGGGTTCTTGTTTTCGTTTAGTTATTACCCTCATAGAAATTGGTGAAAATCAGAAATGAGTGAAGAAGATCAACCCGAAAGGGTTATGTATAAAATAATCTGTTCCGATTGCGGACAAGAAGCAGAAGTACCCTTCAAACCGGATGGCGTACGTCCTGTTTATTGCAGGGAATGTTATAGAAAACATAAACCTCCAAGAAGACAGAGTTATAGACGAGACAGATATTGAATTAACCATATTCGAATAACTGGTTTCTCTAATCATTAAAAGAAGATTATCCCTCCCAGGGTAATTCTCCTCTTAATTTTTTATCTTTTTTATTTTTTTTAATACCAATCAAATTGAGCTGGGATAAAAACTTCTATAATTATAACAGCAAAATTTCAGTAGTTTTTTAAGGCGCGAGAAAGAATTATTCACTATGAAAAAAGCTTTTGTGTTTTTAAGTAAGGACCCCGTTCTTAAAAAATCATCGACCATTTAGATGAAGAACTCTCCTTACGACACTCGGAAAACTATTTTCATGATCTGGCAGAAATAATCATTTTCCAGCAATTAAGTGGGAAAGCTGCAAGAACAATTTTCAACAGGTTTCTAGCACTCTTCCCGGAGAAGAAGCCTATACCTGAATTGCTATTGCCATTAGATGAAAATGTTTTAAGTGCAGCGGGTGTTTCCAGGCAGAAACGGCGGTATCTAAAAAGTCTGGCTGAAAATTTCGTAGATAAAACAATCCAACCTGAGTTATTTAATGAAATGTCTGATAAGGAGATTATTGATAAACTGACACAAGTGAAAGGCATTGGAAAATGGACGGCTGAAATCTTCTTAATGTTTAATCTCGGCCAGGAGGATGTGTTTCCTTCAGATGATTTGGGTTTGCGAAAAGCCCTTCAGCAAAACTTCTCTCTCCTGGAACTTCCGTCAGCTAAAGAAGCTGCGCTGTTCGCAGAAAAATGGAGCCCTTATCGAACTATTGCAGCATTGCTACTCTGGCGGAGTTTAAGAATTGAGCTTCCAGACTGAAAGAATGAAGAACGGCAAAACCAACTCAAATGCTCATTCATTATTTCATACTCAAGCAAGTGCTTTTAAAATGACGGCGAAAGTTTAATAGTGCTGGGTTTCAAAGAGACCACAGCTTTTATTAGTCGTTAAAATAAGATGGATTAGAGAAAGAAAATGATACCCGTTCGATGTTTTACGTGTGGTAAAGTTGTCGGTGACAAATACGAGGAATTTGAACGACGTGTTGCCGGTGGCGAGGACCCAGGAAAAGTTCTTGATGATTTAGGACTAGATAAATATTGCTGCCGTCGAATGTTAATCACTCATTGTGACCTGATAGATGAATTCTTGCAATTTGAGTATCCCCAGAAAAAAGAAAAATGATGAAACCCTTTCCCTCACTGTTTCTTCTTTTACAACAGAAAGATTTAGTATGAGAAATACCAATAGAGCTTATGGCCTTTGAATTGTCCTTCGATCCATCCATTGCTGAAATATTTGATGAATGTTCTGAAATAGGATATTTGCTCACAATGAAAGGCTGGGCCGAAGCAAGTGGTGGTAATTTATCTGTTCGCTTAGCTAAAACAATCGAACTTTCTGACAAAGAGTGGAAACGGTTAACACCTAAGCTTCGATTTTCTCTGCCGGAGGCTTATCCCCATCTTGAGAGTCAGTTGTTGGTGATAAAAGCTACGGGCAAAAGGTTACGAGACATTGCAAAAGCGCCGTCTAAAACGCTCGGATTGGGATTGGTTCAAGGAAGAAACTTCCACATACTTTGGCCCAATGACGACACATTTAGACCTACAAGCGAACTCACGAGCCACTTAGCAATTCAAAACTATTTGGCAAAAAATAAACCAAACATGAAAGCAGTACTTCATGCACATCCAACAGAGCTCATTGTTCTCTCGTTTTTAGGAGAGCATTTTTTAAAGACATTAAATGAGACATTATGGAGTGTTAATCCCGGCATGCTTATCTTCCTCCCAGAAGGATTGGGGGTGGTACCTTTTAAACCTCCTTCCAGTAAAGAATTGGCTGCAGAAACGGTCCGACTGGTTGCTAACCATCGTGTTATTCTCTGGGAAAAACATGGCTGTTTAAGCGTCGGAAAGACATTGAGCGATTGTCTGGACATGATGGAAATTTCCAATAAATCCGCCGAGATTTTCCTAAAGGCGAAATATTTTCCAGGGGAGATCAACGAATTGACTCGAGAAGAGTTGGAAGAGATCAAAAGTCAATTCAACCTTGAGTAATGCTTTTCACGAAGGAGAAATTCTGCTCCAAGAACTAATACAAAAAGAATCGATAGAAGCACGACGATTCGTTGTGTATAGGCATTGCCAAATAGATCGCGTGTTATGATGTAAAAGATGAATGCACCAAAGGTAAAAAGTCCAAACCATGGGTAAAAGCGATTAATGGTTGTTTTTAGTTTGAAGAGATAAATACTTGTATAAAGAATCAATGCTCCTTCTGCGAAAAAGAAAATGATGGCAATGACGTAGTGTCCTAAGTAAAACCAGTCTTCCGGAACAGCACCGACAAGCAGCAAGGAATAAGTAGTAAGGCAAACGAGAAAATAATACCCCATTCGCCACTTTTTCTCAGAAATGAAAAACCCCAACGGAACAAGTACGCCAAACAGGCTAAAAGCCTCAATAATGATGGCTGCCATAAAAAAGCCTTTAGCTTGGTTCCCGTAATAAACCAACTCACTTAATTCCCAATAAGAGCTTCGATAACCAAAACGAGTGGCATAGATATGTGAAAGAGTCAAAAAAACAGTTAGAAGCGCATTGCCGGCAAGGAAGAAAAAGAAACCCGCTCTGCCAACTCTCCGAAGGTTTAATATGAGAACTCGTGGTGTCATGCTCGTTAACAGCTCTTGATTTTCTATTAACTTTTAGCAATTTCAGTTAAAACAGTTTCTTTATCCAGTAGGGGGAACATCTGTTTAATCACATTTGAGCCGAGGGAAACACCAAGGTGGTTAGAGATGACCTCACACTTAGTGCGGAGAATGCAGAAAATAGGCGGGAAGGAAAGCTCGGGATGGCGCACAAGATTGTTAACAGTTGTTTCATAATTCGATTGCCCTTTGACAAGCAGCAAGTCGGCTTCAGAGAGAAGCTCTTTAAAGCGGTCTGAGACTTCGTGCCAGTTATAGCCAAAAGCGTCGCTCACAGCGAAAACTTCTGTGGCAAGGTAGGGTAAATTGTCGCGTTTAAAGTCAGCAATAGTACAATCATTGGCAATGGGAGCACCTTTCAAGCCAAGAAAAGTTTCTTTATCAAGTTCAGAGGTTAAATAACCGGCGAGATAATTGTCGATGACAACCTCCCCACAGTTATCAGAAAGGATAATTATTTGTTCACTGCGATGTAAAAGCGAGAGAAGTTCAGAAAAATCATCGATAGCTAACTCCTCGCCGGCTACAGAGAAGAATTGTTGAACTATAGAGGAGAGGTCAACTTCGTGCTCACCTGTACTAAAGTCAACAAGATTAGCAGCAATAGAAAACAGAAAGAGTTTCTTCAAACGTTCATCGGGAGAGAGGCTTGTGAGAGGAGCAATAATTCGCGGGAGTAGCTCAAGAAAAATTCGATTGCTTTGTGCCTTAATTTCGAGAAAAGGATCACGAACACCAGTAGCCGCAGCAATGTCAGCAAATAATTCAGTGGAAAAATCTGGCAGTAAAAGTTCTGGAAAATGGGCCTTTATCTTTTGTTTGAGCTGTTGTTGCAAGCGCTCACGAAGTGCTATGTCAGTTGTTGAAAGTTCAACTGCGCGAAAAGCAATTTTCTGAAGACAGGGAAAACATTTACGAGAAGGCATAGGGGTTAAAAAGAAACCAGACTTTTTAAAACTTACAACAAATATCCAAAAAGCATTGTCTTCTTTTTCTCCGTAAATTTGCACTTCTCACTTGCTTCTCGCTAAATCGTTTCTACCCTTCTATTCTGGCAACAGCTCCAAGAATGCTTTTCAATGCCCTTTTTCTCATAAGACGCATCATTAAGAATTTCTCTAGATTTTGCCATCAAACTGTTTTTTATCACTTTCCAAGCTTTTTTATCTACAATTGGTTGTTTATATTTCAAGGAGTGTTTATCTTTCTCTAAAGCACCCCCTTAAATGGTAAAGAAGTTCTGCCTTATGGCTCTTGAAGAAAGTTTAATCAGTACATCACCGGTCGTTTCTAGCGAAATGACTCAGCAGTCAGAAAACGGTCCTTCCCAGCTTTCTCCCAAGAAACGCTATTTGAGTATAGACCTTTTTCGTGGTCTTGCAATTGTTGGCATGGTGTTTGTTAATACGCTTACGGTTTTCACTACTACCCCTTGGTGGTCGAAACATGCTGCGGATTTTGGATTAACATATGTTGATCTCATTGCTCCTTTCTTTATTTTCGCCATTGCTTTAACATATAAATTGTCCTTTTCTCGGGCTGTTCAAAAAGAAGGCTTTCTCAAAGCTTATGTTCGATTCCTTCGCCGCTACGCTGCTCTTCTTGGTTTTGGCTTTCTTGGTGCGTTAATCATTGAGCCCACAGGCATTACCTTTGATTGGGGTGTTCTTCAAGCAATTGGCTTTGCCGGTATTCTCACTCTTTTTTTCATAATTCTCCCTTGTTTTTATCGTTTTGCTATTAGTGTCGTTCTTCTCCTTCTCTATCAGTTCCTCTTAGGGTTAACTGTTTCTATAGATGGTATTTTAGTGACTATCGGTGATTTGGCTTTCACCTCGAGCCATGGCGGTATCATTGGTGGTGTGGGGTATGGTTTAATGATGCTTCTCAGTACAGCTGTGGTTGATGATTTTCGTTCGAGTGATAAAACACTTCTCCTTATTGCCGGCGGATGTTTTTCTGTTCTTGGTGGTGGGTTGCATTACTTATGGAAATACCTCGACTATCCATTATATGGTGGCATCTCCAAGCATCGTGTAACTCTTTCATATATCCTTCTTACAGTTGGCCTGTCAGCTCTACTTTTCTGGTTTATCTGGTTCCTTTTCGATAAGAAGGACCTCTCGCATGGTAAGAGTTATTTTCTCCAGCCAATAGGTCGCAATAGTCTTTTTCTATATATGCTTCACCCTCTCTTTATTGAGCTGCTTTTCCTCCTTTTTAAAGCAACAGCTCATGTTGCCCTTGTATTTTTTAGTGGCTTTGTTACTGTTGGTATTGTTTGGCTTATTGCTTGGCTTCTTGACAAGAAAAAAATCTATATTGTTCTCTAAAAGCAGATTGTTTTGTAGCTCTTGGCTTTTCATCGTTTTTGGAATGCTTTTGCTACTTCATCAAGAAAGCCTTTTGTATTTGTGAAGAAGGTTTTGATGGGTACTTTATTGGTCACACAGAATGGCACAATACCGCCTCTTTTCTTTACCTCATCCTTCTGCTTGAAAACATCAATAAAGACAACCTCAACATCCTTTTCTATCTCTTTGATTAGTCGTTCCATTTCTTTTGCAAAATAATAACTAAACGGGCAAGAGGGGTCAAGAAATAGCAGTGCTTTGTTTTTATCTTCTGGCAAGGCTTTAAATTGTGCTCGCGAGATTTTCGGTTTATAAACAAACTCTTCCTCCAGTGGAAAGAATAGATAAAAGGGGTCATCTGGTTGTATCTGTTTAAAACCCATTTTTTTGTAGAATTTATGCTGAGGGAAGTAATCAGGCACTTCAAAAGCATAAGTGACAATTCCTTTAGCCGGTTGGTCTTTAAAATATGCTTGTGGTTTTTTCATATCTTCAATGAATGACCCTAGCAAAGCTTTCCCTACACCTTGTTGTTGGTACTCCTTTTCTCGTACATTGATGCACTGGATCTCTATTAGCTGCTCTTCTATTAATGGTTGATATTGTAAAAATTCCGATTATCTTCTCATCATCTAAAGCGATTTTCGCTATGCCCCCAAATTTTTCCAATCGATTAGCTACATAGTCTTTTTTCATTTCAATGCCTTTCACAAAAAAGGGGTTTCCTCTTTGTTCAGCTCCCACACAAAAAAACTAACAAATTCATCGATTCGATCCTTCGTTAAAGGCTCAATGACTATCATCTCTCATCAAAAAAAGCTTTTTTTCCACTTATTTTAATGATTTTCCTATCCCTAATATCTGATTTTTCAGTTGATCTTAGACTTTTGCTTTTTTTTAAAAAATTCAAGGTGATTTTTTTTATTGTTTTTTTAAACTAGTTTTCTTTGACAGTTAAATTATAACCATTTAAATACTCTTTTTGCCCAAAATCTTCTGAAACTGTTATTTACTTCTAAAAAGTGGTATCAAAATGAAAAAAAATAGTAAATTACTCTTGTATGGAGTTGTTGGGTTAGTACTATTTCTAATAATAGTACCTAATCTCTCATTGCCCGGGATTCGGCAAATAATGAAAGCCAGTGCTAGACCTGTTGGTGATAATTTTCCAACCTACACCGGCACCGTGAAAGATGATTTTGGGAAACCAATAGCAGGTGCGTATGTTCGGTTGTTTAGTAATGGCCGACAAGTTTCGACGGATTACACGGATAGCAGTGGCTATTATTGTGTGGGAAATGATATTGTCTCCTTGGCACAGTTAGAAGTCTCAAAGAGTGGGTATTATACAAAAACTATTTCTGTCAGCTCTCGAGGGGGGACCTACAACTTTGTTCTGGCATCTAAGACATTCTTCTATTCTAATTTTGAGACTGACGCGCTAAGCGGAAATCCTAGTAATTGGCAAGTAACTGAATTTCACGATATATCTGATGTGCGGGTTGTTGACCCTGCTGCAGAAGGATTAGCGAATGGCAATTCTCGGCGAGCACTAAAACTGCTGCAAAATGAATTTGGGGCTGCACCTACTGTTCTACATTACACAGAAGCATTAAGTCTTACAACACCGGTCTTATTTTCATTTCAAGTTGCTTTTGACACTTTGTATGATGATGATTCAAATTACGCTTATGCAAAGGTTTGGACCTCAAGCGGTTTTCAACTACTATCATTAATGTTTACTTCCAATTATATTGGTTTATCTGATGATGGTTCGGCGATTCATCCTATTTTAGTTCTAGACTTCCAGGAAAAGGAATGGTACCAATTTGACATTCTCTTTGAGCAGAATGATGATGGCTCAAGCCTTACCTATAGTCTCTACTTAAACAAAGAAATTTTGGTCTATGAAACTATTTCGAAAAACGTTCAGTTAAAAGCCATAGAATTTATGGTTGATGCTTATACAAAAACGAGCTTCTATGTAGACAATGTAATGTTTGGTAAAACAACTGTCGGGACAACAGTTTATAATTATCAAGCCATCTCTGCAGAATCACTTTGCAGGCTTTATGCTCCTAGTGTCCAAGGAGTGGAGAATGTTTACCACGTTGGTCGCACTCGCAGTGTAAAAGTCTCCCTCGCCTTATCTGCAGGCCTAAGCTTTAAAGGTATTGGTGTCTCTGTTTCATTTCCAATTTACGACATGTATCTTTACAAGAACGATGAATATTATGGTGTAAGTCGACGTTATGGAGAAAACGATGCTGTGGTTTTTATTAAAACTACTTATTTACTGGATAAAAAGGCAATCCGCCTTCCAGGGGAAACTGATACCTATCTCGAATCGATTTCAAATATACGCTTTAAGGAAGCTAAATTTACTGACTTATCTGTCCAAGATTTCAAGAATCAATACGATTATCTGCCAATAACTGAGGGTTATAAGAAAATCGGCACTCACACCAAAACCTACAGCATTCACGAAGGGGCAATAATGGAATATAAGCAAGAAGCATCTTCAGAACATTCAGTATCTCTTTCAGTCAAGCTTGGCAAATTTGTAGCATTAAAAGCTTCATTGACATTTTCAGAGAAAGTCTATGCACAAAACTATCTACTCGTTGATCGGTCCATCCAACCAAAATTTGAATACGGTAAACCACAAACCCATTATGCCTATCTCGGTATTCAGCCCTATATCGTAAAACCCTATTCTGCACCGAACCCCACACCAAAGCCACCTCCTATTAAGCCAATTATCCCCCGACCGTTCGATCAAGTCCGAAATGTTCCTCAGGATCACCTATCATCTATTGGGATAAAAACCATTCCACAAGTTCCCTCGGTTGTGGTAAAAGCAAATTCCCGTTTCTACATTTCTGTTTTCCAAAGAAGAAATTAATTCTTCTTTTATTTTTTTAAAATAAACAGCAATTACTTCTTTTTTGTCTACCATAAAAGATTTCAATATGTGTAAAGAACATCTTTTAGGGACTGCAAATGGCGCTAAATTATCTTTTAATAACCTATGGAGAGGAACCTGTCAAGAAATGGATCAATCAATTGGCCATATTTCGTCTTTGTACCGCTTACCCACATCCAAATGATATGAAACCGGAGCGATTTCTTGCAAAGGTAAAATTCTCATCAGAAGAAGAATTGAATGATGTGTTGGACCGGTTATCCCTCGAACCTGAAAATTCTGCGGAAAACGAAGATGATTCGACTATTTCGAGTTTTCTTGAACAGAACTCTCCAGAACGGGTATTAGTAAATGGTGTTGCTTGCCAGCTGACCATCGAACGAGAGCCTAATTCCCTAATTATAGAAGTTTCGGGTACAAAAGAAGAGCCCTTTAAATTGGATGAGAGAGTTTTTCAACGAGCACTTAAACTTGATCGCTTTTTAGATTCGCTAGCTTTACCTGTCGTTGACCCACCACAAGATGACAAATATTGTATCTCTCCAAAATATTACCCCGAAGCTTTTGACTAGTCCGATGGCAGAATGACCTTTTTAGCTATATGCGCCTTCAAAATTTATTTGTTTAGAAATAAGCTGTTTCATTTTACCGTCTTTTTGTGAAATGTTTTATCCTTTGTTGCTTTTATTAAATTGCTTAAGGAGTTCTTGCTCGAGTGTCCACAGGTTGGCTTTAATTCTAGCTGACTGCAATAGCATTGCTCGATAAGTGTTCTTGTTAGAGAAATCTTCATGGTAAAGAGCTGCATCGGTAAGTTGTCGGTGTATTTCCCAGCGAACTTCGTCGAGTTTTTTCACTTTAAAATCGATGAGCTCTTTGAGCAAGATTTCATCTTCGTTTGTCTGCTGGAGGGCTCTTTCTATCTGAAAATAGAAGAACTCGAGGCGATGATACATTGACTCCACTTCTTTTTGGGCGAACCACATTTCAATTATTCTCGAGTGAGGAAAGAAGACATTAATGCTGCGCGCCCAAGTAGTTATTTCTTCAATTTGATAGATCTGTGCTTTCTGTTTATTTCTCTTCACGGCTTCTTTGCCTGTAAGCAGCTCGACACCCTTCTCTTTCGCATGCGCTAGAAAATACTCGAGAAATTTAAATGATTCAGCACTTCGGTGATGTCCAAAACATTCAACATCACAGCCGATTGTCACCGGGCCACTTTTTTTACTTATTGTGGTTAACATCCAGTGCGCATTCGGAAAGGCATTGTCGGAAAAATGCCAACTTAAGGCTCGGTTGCGGACCAAGACGAAAATCTCTTTAGGTGTCACAAGTTTCCATAGGCCATCGACATCATCTGTATGGAATGAGTTATAAATGCCATCAACAAACAAATAGTCGACATCTAAATCCATTACTAACTGGTTTTTATGTGTGGAAAAAATCATTTCCGGAGGGAAAAGACCTCGCATTTCTTTACCAAAGAGATCTTTCACCATTTTTCTGTGGTGATAAAATTGTTCTTTTATGAACCCATCATTTGTAAAGACGAGTGGCGCATGATAAAAGGGCGATAATAACAGTTCCACAATCCCCTTATCGATTAGTTCTCCAAGTGTTGACAGCAAGTAATCATTTTCCAGACGTTCAAACCATTGTAACACACTACCGGTGAGTGAGAGATTAATTTGGAAGTCTGTATCTTTCGACCTGTCAAGTAATAGCTTAAAGAGTGGGCCATAACTTTGCCAGACAATTTCTTTCACGATAAATTCTTCGTTGTAGTAGGGTTGATGTCCATGAAGGAATAACACGCAATCTGTCATGAGCACTTCTTCTCCTTGTCCTATCTCTTTTCTACTGACTTCCTATTCACAATAACTTCTTGATTATTCATCATTATGAAATTTTCCCATAAACCACTATTAAAGGTTCGGTCCTGGTTTTATGATTGGATTGTTTTCATGTGGTAGAAGAAAAACTCTCCTTAATAAAGATAAGCTCATCTTTTTTGTTATTTTTCTACTTTTAAGAAGTTTAGAGAACTCTTTTCGAGAAAATGGGGCAATTGCTGTTCAAAGCTCTTTTGAAAGTAAAATCCACTCAGAAAGAGGTCGGACCTTCCCTGGTCGAATATGCTTTTTTAACCAATAATTTTTAACTTTGAGAAGCAGAATATGGTCGCTATGACTCTTGATAATGAGAACTCAGAGAGTATTTTCTCTGTGCAGGATGTTTCTTTTAAAATTGGTTCAATCCAGATTCTATCTCATATTACTATTGAAATTAATAAACATAAAATTACCGGTATTATCGGCCCGTCAGGCTCAGGAAAAAGCACTTTTCTCAGGTTATTGAACAACCTTATCTCCCCAACCACCGGAAAAATCTTCTTTAATGGGCAAGATATCGCTGAAATCCCGCCCACTTTGTTGCGAAAACAAATAGGACTGGTTCAACAACGACCTTATCTCTTTGAAGGGACAGTGAAGGAAAACTTACTTTATGGTCCAAAGATTTGGGGTATAGACTATTCAGAAGATGACTTATTACATCTTCTTGACAAAGTTGCTCTCCCCCACGAATTCCTTGAACGCGATATTGAAGGGCTTTCTGGTGGGGAGCAGCAAAGGGTAAGTCTAGCTCGAAGTCTAGCTAACGAACCTCAAGTCCTCTTATTAGATGAGCCCACAAGCTCCTTGGATGTTATCTCTGAAGAAATAATTGAAAGCACCTTAAAGCGCCTTTCAGAAGAGAGGCAAGTAAAAGTGATTATTGTTACTCATTCACTCGAGCAAACGGAACGATTGACCGAACAGCTGCTATTTCTTAAAGGTGGCCAGCTGGTGGAAACGGCTCCCACTGAGGAGTTCTTTACCCAATACCGCAACGATGAAATTCGTTCGTTCTTCAAGAAAAAGGAGGAAAATTAAAATGGCTTCAGAATTGGTGGCTATGATCTATCAAACCTTGGTGGAAATTTGGCAGGCATTAAAAGAGCCCAACATCTGGATTAGAATCGGCTTGTCAGCTATTCTTTTATTGATGCTTATTGGTTTGTCGTTATGGCAACGAACCAACCTCGAGTCTAAACTCGTCTGGAGCTTTCTACGAGGCTTTCTTCAAGTGGTTCTTTTTGGCTCGTTCTTAACAGTGATCTTTGGCATTCAGAAGATTTGGATGCAATTTCTCATTCTTTTATTTATGTCAGCTTTTGCTGCGTTTACAAATTACCAGAGCTATCACTATCCGAAGGTCCTTCTAATAGGTTTGCTTGCAATAACTGCCAGCACAATGTTTATAATGTCAATAGTTATCTTCTCTGGAGCAATTTTCGCTGCAATACCAAATCTTCCTTTTAAAATAGAAGGAATTATCCCTTATCCCCCACAGGGAGAATTTGTTATCCCCATGGGAAGTATGGTAATATCCTCAGCAATGAGAATGTCTGGAATCGCTCTCGAGCGTGCAAAATCTGACATTATTAAATCACGGGGAAAAATAGAAGCAGCGTTGGCTCTGGGTGATTCACCAAAAAATGCCGTTAAAACTATCTTGAAAGACAGCTATAAGGCAAGTCTTCTTCCAACAATCAATCGGGTAGCAACACTGGGAATTGTTTCCTTGCCGGGGCTAATGTCAGGGATGATAATTGGGGGTGTCCCGCCAATAGAAGCAGCGGTCTATCAAGTCGTCATATTTTTAATGCTTTTGTCTGCAGCATTTATTGCAAGCATTACCACAAATATGCTCTTCACAAAACAGTTTTTTACAAAGCGAGAACAAATCAACCTCGTATTTTTGAACGAGTTAGCTCAACTAGAACAAAAAAAGGCAGAGGAACGAAAAAACCGGCAAGAAAAAAGAAGAAGCTGGTGGCGAAGAAAGAAACAAACAGAGGAAAATCAGAAGTAACCAATATCATCCTTTGCCTTTTTTTTACGGGAAAAATCGTCTTAGTAACTTCTGTTATTTCCCTATTAGGGCATCAAAATTTATTCTCTTGAAAATTATTGAAATCTCAAAGACTGAACTCTTATGATATGTGGAAAATGTCACAACAAAATTATTTTTTCTGCTTTAATCTAGCCTTTGGTTTTAGAGAGCGTGAATTACTTTTTATTTTCGATTTACTGGATTTTTCCGTTCCACTTGCAGAAACGATTTTCGTCTTCTTTTTCGAACTTGGAGATTTTACCGGTGGTGATTTATAGACTGTTTTTGTTAATTTGCTTTTAGAGGAGGTGGTGTGAACCTTAGAGTCACCTTTTTTTTGTGTGAGGGCGGGGGTTGCCTTTGGAACAACCACAAGCTTTTTTATAGGATGCTTTTTCCCGGCTGGTTTTGGTGCCGTTCTACTCGTGGGTGTAACCCTTCTGACGGTTTTTTTTGGTACCCTTACTGTAGCAGATTTTTGCTTAAGGGACGTTTTCCGAACTCGCGATTTTGTCGGGTGAACTGTGAAATGCTTTTGGGAACGTTTGACCACTTTTTGTTGTTTAATTGTTTTCCCAGTAACCCTTTTAGCAACTTTTGTTTTCATAACCGTTTTTGATAATTTCACACTCGTTAGAGTAGAGCTATTTGTGTTTATTTTCCGAATAGCCCAACTCGCCTCTCTCCGAACTTTCTCATCCGGATCTTTTTTCCTGATTGTTTTTAGAACTTTGAGCGCTCTTTTATCACCAATTTTAGCCAACGCCGTAACAATGTTTTTGCGAACAAATCGATCCTTTTCAATTTTTATTGCTTGTATTAATGGCTCTACAGCGCGCCGATCTTTCGTGTTCCCTAAAAACCACGCGGCATTTTTTCTATCTCTGGTCTTCCCACTCCGAAGTTTTTGAAATTCCCTTTGCAAGTTTATCGCTTTAACATTCATTATACTACTTTCTCCGTCTATTAACAGTAAATAGTGGTCAGTACAATAATTTACATAGATACACATATATTAAACTTTGTTAAATAAGACTAAAAAAAGAAGAGTGCCTTCGTGAGTGAAAAAAACGAAACAAATAAATAACTCAAATATTCCTCAGAAACAAAAACCTCGGTACTAAATGTTTAAATAACAAATTGAGTTTTTTATAAAAAAAGGAGAAAGTAATTGAGGTGAAAAATTTGCCTGAAAAAAAAGAATTGATTTTCAAACCAGAGGAATTGCTTCAAGCAGGGATGTTGAACTATCAAGTTTTTATGCTCTTAACAATGAAATTTATCCAAGAGCATCAGCTTGCATTGAAGGATCTTGCCTTGTATTTTGGGAAAGAAATGGCAAAAGGATGGGAAAAGGTCATGCATGCTACCCCTGAACAAATCGCCCGAGAATTTGCTAAGAATTACTTAACTGCTGGAGCAACGAAAGCCTACTACCAGGAGACTGAAGATGGATTCGAAATTGAGATCATCGGTTGGCCAAACAAGCAATTGGTAAAGCTTTTGGCACTTCCGGAGAACTTTACTAAAGATTGGAATTTTGTGTTTGAACCTATCGCAACAGCCTACAATTTCAGCTACACCTTTGAACAAACCGAAGAAATGCTTCTAATAAAAATCACAAAGTAATCATTCGTCTTCATCGAAAATATTTTATAGACAAAAGGAAACTACAAAAATACTTCCCCAGACTAGCTTGGGGTGGTAGTGTAGCCAGGCAGCACGACAGGCTCCAGAAAAAGTTGAAAAATAACTGACCGTTTGGAATGATGTGATTTTGGAGCGGTGCTC
>DXJV01000005.1 GCA_019056785.1 Candidatus Heimdallarchaeota archaeon | reverse complement strand
CAAGAAGACCATCCTCTTCCTCAAAAAGGCCAAACAATTTTTTGGTCATACGTTCTTTTAGACTTGTTCCTTTTGGGCTATTTGGCAATGTTTGCTTTTGGTGGGGATTCTATTGTCGTTGATAGTATCACTGTTTTAGATTCTTCTCTTATAACAGCTATTTTCTTTCTCGCAGCAGTATTAATTTTTGTCGGGGCAATTGTTATTGCTGTTGTTCTTTCACGCTTGGAAATCGGCTGGTACAAGATTTTCTCTGAACACTTGCAATGGCATCATAAGAAACTTGCAAATGACTCGAGAGTAAGAGATCATTTTCATCATTAAATAGATTTAATTATTTATAGAACGCTTTTTTTAAAAGTGGTTGTCAAAATGCCAAAGAGACAATGCCAAAATTCAGTTAAAGTCTTGGCAATTCTAACCCTTTTTCTTCTCACAATATGTTTCACTCTTTCTGCACAAACACGTGCTTTTATTTCTCACAGCCATTTAAAGAACAAACAAGTGCTTTTGAAAATTTTTTCAACATACCTCAAAGCAATTCTAGACCAGAGGGCGATTTTATAACTAGTGCATCTGAGGAGCCAATTTTCTGGGATCTTCCTGATGGCGCTAACATCTCGTATAATCCGGTGATTCTCTTTGTGAACTATCATTATTGGAATTCCTTGCCTTTCTATTCTGATGAAGAGGAATATATTTTTGAAATGTACGCAAATGAAACGACTATCTTCAATTCTAGCTATGAATTTGCGAAGTATAATCAACATTATTGGAATTTGGGTTATGACTGGAATGTTTCCCATTATTCGGCTGGCAATTTCATCAATGTCTCTGCTTTTTTCTACCAAGAAAGTGATCCCTCGAGAAATCATACCGCTTCAATTGGCATGACGATCGGCAACTTGAAAGAAACGCCTGCCATTAATTTAGAAAACTTTACCATCCATCTCTTTCATTGGCCTGGGGAAGGTTTCTCTTATGGATATTATTATTACGACCCTGATGGATTAAATCCTTATTATCATTTTGCCATCTCAAGTAATGGCCATGTCTCCTTCAAATTTGGCGATGCTGATCTGATGGAAAATAAAGACATGTCAAGCTCAGATATTCAAGAATTACTTAATGAACTGATTTCTCTTGGCTTTTTCCAGCTAAAAGATTATTACAGAGCGCCAGGATATGATTATTATTACGATTCCTTTTATCAAATTGCCATTCAATCGAATGGGGTTGATGAATGGCGACAGGCGGAGGAAGCAAAAGCTTTTGTCATTAAGCCGGAACAATTTTCTAAATGTTTAATTGCCATTAAAAATAGAGTTGATTCTCTCTATTTTACGCCAACACATTGGAAATGGGAACTTCTCTTCATTATTGGTGGATCAATTCTTGGCGGTGCTGGAGTGCTTTTCGTGATATTTTATTTCTTCATGATCTTTCGAAGGCGGCGTTAAGAGTGCTTGTAAAAGTGACTCGCACAAAACTCAACGAGAAATAAAGCAGCATTAATTGCAGTCGTATCAGCTGTGTCGTATATGGGGTTCAACTCGACGATATCCATACCAATTGTGTTTGTCTCGGAAACAACTTTCCGAATGATTTGCGCGATTTGTGTTGGTGTTAAACCAGCAGGTGTTGGTGCACTTACTCCGGGAGCAAAAATTTGATCTAAACTGTCCAAGTCCAACGAGATATAGGTAAATTCTGTCTCAGCTGTAATATTCTCGAGTGTTGTAGCTAAAACGCTTTCCAACCCCATAATCTGAATTTCCTCGACAGTGAAGATTGTGGCACCTTGTTTTTCAGCATATTGCCGATACTTTTTAGCATTCGCGAAATTTCGAATTCCGAGCTCTACAAAATTCTTCCCGGCGATAACATTCTTTTCCAATAAACGACGGAAGGGTGTACCACTGCTTATCCGCCCATTTATCACTTCCCGAACATCTAAATGGGCATCAATGTTTATCAACCCGATCGGTTCTCTGTAATGTTCTTTCATTCCCTTCACAAGGGGATAAGTAATGGAATGATCACCCCCCAGAGTAATAACTGTGAAGTTTTTTGCCACTATTTTTGTGATTATTTCTGTTATGTGGTTATGACATTCGAGCACAGATTGGGCATCAAAAATGATATCGCCAAAATCATAGATTTTTTTATCGCCAAACCAAAAGTCTCTCCGCCAATCATAGGCTTTAAAATAACGTATCGAATCGCGGATTTTTTTAGGGCCACCTTTTGCACCTTTCCTTCCCAACACTGCCGAATCAAAGGGAATGCCAAGAAGACCTATTGCCGGCCCACTTTCTCCTGACCAACATTCCAATAGATCTGAAATTCTCGTTTCATTGGGGTCGTAGCCTTTCTTTTGGTGATTTTCCCAGTGACGCATAGTGGAAGATAAGAGTGAGATCTTTTGGAATTGTAAGTCTTTTTCTTCTGGCTGTTCTTCTTGCCTTTTTCGTGTCATCTTCATCACAAACGATTAAAAATACTGTAAGAACACATAAGAACGGTTCCTTTAAAGTCTTCATCTTCACAAACTAAAAATCGGAAGAAATTCTTGTAAGAAAAAAGAAAGTGATTAGCAGAGGGTATATCTCTGCTCAGAAATTCAAGCAGTAGAAGAAGGTTTTGCTTCTTCCTTTGTCTCTTCTTTTACTGTTTCTTTAGGCTTTTGCAGGTTCAGCCGGTTTTACTTCCTCTTCTAACTTTATTGTTGGCAGATTCAGAACGCGGCTTTTCCAAACATCTACATTTTGTATCGGATGGATTTTCTTTGCTTTCTTGTAAATTTCTGTAGCCATTTTCCCTGAGACGATATCTCTCACCAATTTATCGAAAGGAAGTTTTTCAGCTCGTTTTAAAACGATGTTTTGCATCACTTTTCGAATGCCTTTTTCATGGCTTGATTTACATCGGAAAGGCGTAAGAGCAATTATACTTACTCGTAACCTTGCACCATCTTTCGATGTGATATTAAAGATGCCATCAATACGTGTCCGCCTTCGTCGGATCATGGAACGAAGATAGTCGCGTGTGTATTCATGCCCTCGAAAGTGAGTATAAGCAATATCACCCTTCACTTTTTTAATTTTGAAAGTAATTTTCACATGCATCTTTTTATAATCGTTGGTAAGGTCCATCATGGTGGTTTGTACTGTTCGCCCAACAACCATGTCAGGGTCTGCCGCCGGCGTTTCGGCAATTTGCTCTCCACCGAAATTTTCTGGCGCTATGATTTTATACCACGTTTTTAGAGAGAATTTATCGACGACACGTCTACTCTCTTGACCTTTTCTTTTTCTTCCTGCGGTTCTTTTACTCAATTTTTATTCTCCATTTTATTCTTTTAATAATTGGATAGTCTAATGATTTTTGGTATGTTTTCCTTACCAAATGTATTCGAGACACCCTTGTCCCTATTAAAATATTTTCCTTAAAATTGAGAATAGAATAAAAGACTAACGATTATTCTAAAACTGCGACGGTTTTTAGAGAAAGATCGATTTTCTCGAGGTAATCATCTAAAGTAGTAATGAAATCTCTAATGTTATTCTCAGCTTTAACTGTTATAATGAGCTGCTTATCAACAACTTGCGATGAGAGCGTAATTGTTGAAGGAGCTTCGATATTTTCTGGTGCTGTGGCTTTGTTTACGGTTTCAGCCAATTTCGGAGTTTTAAAAGGAAGTTTTAAGGTTAGGTTCAATGTTATCAGATGGTTTTGCTCTGCCATTGCCTTTCACACCTGTTTTTTGGGTCACTTTTTCTTTGATGAATTGGTTTTTTTCGTCTTTGTTGAAGACTTAGTAGTTGACTTGGAATGTTTACTCGAGGAAGAACTACCTGTACTTTTATCTTTTTTTGGTATTAGCGTTGTTTGTTTCACTTCTGGTTTTTTCTCACCAATTTGCTTTTCTAATGCTTCATTCAAATTCTCGATTAGTAATGCTTCGGTTCCTTGAGGAATGCGTGCTCCTGCAGCAATATTATGCCCTCCACCTTCTGCTTTAGTGCCAAGTTTTTCAACTGCTTCCCGAAGTGCAAGCCCCAGATTTAGCCCTTTTTCGACTAATTGGGTTGTCCCCCGGCTGCTGACCTTTATTGTTCCATCATCAGATTTAGCAAAACCAACCAGCGGTTTCTTTTTATTAATGAATTTCTTCGTAGAAATGGCAATGGAAGTTACGGTGCCAATCATTGAGTCATCGATAAGGTCCCGGCCATCAAATACTAACAAATTTGGATATTCTTTCAAGTGTTCGCTATCAGTATTAATAATTTCAATAAATTTTGAAATCTTCCTACGATACTCCGACATAATATTCTCTGCTTCCTGGAGCAGGAATTTTCGCTCCCCCATACAAATACCTATAGCAATACCGGTAGCATGCAACCGTCCACAAGAATTCAAGAGTGAACCAAATTCTCTTGCATCACGCAATAATGTTCCTTTCTGTTCTTTTGTTAGAACATAAACCATGCCAAGAATGCTTTGAGATTCTTCAGCTGACATACCGTTTTGTAATCCATAGGTTATTAGTGCTTCGACAAGTGTTCGTCGCTCCTCACTGGACAAATCTTGAAGAGAACGCCATTCATCTCCTTTTTGTTGCGGTATTTTTGTGTCCCGCATGAAACGTAAGCACATGTCGCCATCACCGGTTAAACCCGGAAGAAAGGGGTCAGTGGTGTATTCAAGTGCTTGATAGATGGGTCGGGTTTCGCGCCCAAAGAGCCGGATATCGAGTCGCTCTTCTAATAAGCCGGCTTTAATGCCATCTTGAACGATTTTTTTGTTCAAGCCTTTCAATGCTTTTTTCTTTCCTTTATCCTGCCTGTCGGCAAGGGCACCAACAACTGCTATTGGCGCGGAGTCGATATTGCGTTCATCGAGGTGTTTGGCGAAGAAATAAGTCATTCCTGCTCCGCTGATTTCATCAGTGCCATTATAATTGTAATCAAAAGGGTTGATGTGTATGATTGACTCATGAGCGGGTTCTGTAATTGCAGGGTGATGATCCAAAATTAGAATTTTGCGATTCGCAAGATACTTGTTAATACCGGCCAGCTGGCCACTTCCTAAATCAGTGAAGATGATATTGTTCACTTTATGCATTCGCGAAATTTCACTTATAATGGGTAACTCAAGTTGTCTGATGCATCGAATGTGATAAATCTTTTGAGCGCGGTGCATTGCCTTCCCGATTATCCCCGCCGAGGTTAATCCATCAGCATCAATATGACTTATACAAAGAACTGTTCCTTTCATGTCCTGTACAAAATCAACTGCTTCTTTTATTTTTGCAATGAAGGCATTGTAGTCTTTCTTTGGTTTCGGAGCATTAGTTGACAAACAGATTACACCACACAAGGAATACGTTACAGTGCTACTTAAGTATCTTTATCTATTTCATTTATAAAGAACACTTAAAAATAAGAAAAAAGAGGGGAAAAAGCGATAAAAAACGACTTTTTTTTATCTAATAATCGTTGCTGCTGTTTCAGGGTTGTATTTAAAGTTCTGAGGGATAACCCCTTTCTTTTTGTAGTATTTCTGCAATCGGCGTATTTTAGATTCGATTTTTTGGAGGCCATACTTTGAATGGAGATCTTTTGGATGGCCCTCCAAATGCCGGCGCAAGGCAAGAGCACGCCTTACAAGATTTCGGAAATCCTCCGGAAAGGCAGGATATAATCCTTCACGTTTCATAACTTCAGTGATTTTCTGCTTAATCACTAACTTTGTAGAAGGAATACCATAGGTGTCACGTAAGACTGTCCCTATCATTGCAGAAGTTAACCCTTGTTTTGCTAATTCAATAATTTTTTGTTCAATTTCTTCAGGAGTTTGCGTAATCCACTCCGGGATTGTCGCATGGGAGGGGCGTTTTGACCCCGATTTACCTTTACGTCTAGAATGCATTTTCGCCATTTTTTTCACCAGTTTTGCTGATGTTTCGTATCGTGGGCACCATCCCATTCCCGTCCTAAGAAAATGGCTTTTCCTCGGGGAAAAGTGACCCGATTACGAACAGATAGCATTTCAGCCATCTTTCTTAACAAACACTAACTTCTGAGTATTTGTTAGAGCTTATTGTTGGAAGCGTTTAAAACTATTATTAAATATTACTATCCACTTCTTAATAGAGTTTTGATCGCTTGTCTCTTCTTATTCTGTTGGCAATTTTAGCAATGGCTTGAATTCAAAGACTACACAAGCTTTTCCACCGACTTTGACCGACGAGACCTTGCCATTTGAAGCCGCTACATGAACCTCGATTTTGTTTTCACGTTCCAGCGACTCGCCTTGTTCAATGACATGAACACCAGGCTGGGCAAAGCCACGTTCCACAAGAAAAGCAGCTAAAGCACCATTGGCTAAGGCAGACGCAGGGGACTCAGGAACACCACGAATAATTTCAAATTGTCGTGTGTAACAGGTTGAACCCTCATAATAAGTATCAAAAGTGTAAAGGTGAAGTCCGGAGACTTTGAACCGCCGACAAAGTCGTTCTAATTCATCAAATTTCGGCACAAGGGCATCAACCATTTCTTTACTCGAGATTAACACCAAAAGTTTCGGGCTTCCAGCATCAGCAACAACTAAAGGCAGCTTTTCATTAGATTCGATTTTATCTGAACGAATGCCTAATACATCTGCAAGTTTGTTCTTGTCAAATGTGAGCTCTTTGTAAGAAGGATTTTTCAAGACGAGGTAAATCTTTTCCAGCGTTTCTGCTTGCCAGTGGAGCTCGCAAGTAAAACTGCCGATTTTGGTTTCAATAGTAAGTTTCTTTTTTTCAGGGGATAGTTTCTTTTGGGAAGCCAAAAGCCATGCTGCAGCAAGACATGCATGCCCGCTGAGAGAGATTTCTTGTTTTGGAGTGTAAAAAGAAAAGTGATAGTCTGCTTTTTCACTCTCTGAAACAAAAACAGTGACTGCTAAATTTAATTCACGAGCAATCTTCGCCCTAACTGGTGGTGGAAATTTTTTCTGTTTCTTTTCAAGAACAACTGCCGTTGGATTGCCAAAAAAGGGTTTCTCAGAGAACACATCCACTATATAGAACACTTATGCAGAGTCTCCTGTCTAAATTTGGTCAAGATAAATAGTGTTCAGTTCACTTTTTAAAATATAAAACTTTTCTTATGAAACCAACTTTTTGCTATGAGATTTGGAAGGAGGAAGCACCGATGAAAGTCAAAGCGTTTAAATAAAGAAGGTTAATTTCTTTATTTGGGATTCCTTATGCCAAAACGAGAACGCAAGCAAAAACCTCCCAAAAAGAAGAAAGAGAAAGCAAAGAAAAAGAAACAGGCACAATCAATAGCAAAAGAAGAAACCATTTCCAATAATATCTACAATCTCCTCTTTGATGAAATTGCTGCGTTTTATAACGATCTGAACCACATGAGTCTAAAAGCAATTCGTCAGAGTCTTATTCTTCTCGATGGAAAAATGCTATGGATTGAAAAATTAAGTGAACAAGACTTATTGAGGGAAAAAGGTTCAGAAGACATTATCGATATGGAATTGCAAATGCTAGAAATGGGAATGGATTTAGAGTCAGCGGAAGAGCTAAAAGATGAGTTCTCACCATTGGAAATGGATTTAACATTAGAGGATTTTAAAGCAGAAATGAATGAAGCAAAATCCTTCGGACAAGAATTGAGGGAGCTAATTAAAGACATCGAAGAAGACACGAATCCAATTGATGAACTTGCCTACAAATTTTTGCTCTATGATCTACGCGTTTTTCTTGAACGAGCAATAAATGAAGTATTTCGTCTTCAAGGAAAAATCAATCGCCTCAAAAAGAAGGAAGGAACTGAAAAACAAATTAAAAACCTCCAGATAGACCAAAAGCGGGCGGTTAAGTCTCAGCTGAAGGAAATGCTTGCAAAATTAAAGAAAGAAAAACCAGTGCTGGTCTTTCCAGAGGAAAAAATAAAAGAATATAAAGAATTAACTGTTAAGCAAATAGTCGAAATTAAACGACAAGAAGAACAGCAATTCGATCAACTAGTAAAAGAAATTATGGACGATAAGGAAGGTTAAAGTTTGAAAGAGGATGTACTTTTAGGAACAATATCATACGAGCAAAATGAGTATTTCTTAACAACTAAAAAGGGAAAAAAATACAAACTTTATGCTATTGAACCATGGGAATCAGTGCCACCTGATTTTGATAGCGGAAAATTTGCTCCTTATGTTGGAAAAAAAGTCCGTGTTTTCGGCCGGGTGATGGAAGGAGAAATTTGGAATGCTATGCTGCAGCTTCCAGATCAAAAAGACACCATTCCCCCAAAACTCGATGATCTTTTAACTAAACAAGAAAAGAAAAAATGAGAGAAGAAAATCATTCTCTCTTTATTGCGTCCTCCGACGACCATATTTTGTGATATCAAAGAACGGATAGCGAACGATTTTTGCTTTCCGGGGTTTATCATGAATAATGATATTTAGCTGGGTATCCAGTTCTGTATACTTAATTGGAAGTACTGCCATTGCAATACCTTTGTTAGTGAGTGGGGAGATAGTACCACTACTAACTACTCCAATCTTTTTCCCGGTTGCATCTGTTATTTCATAGTTATGTCGAGGAATGCCTTTCTCCAGCAATTCAAGCCCTACACGCTTTCGTTGCAACTCCTTCAAAGTCAGCTTTCCATCTTCCCCTACAGAGGGGTATTTCGTTTTCAAAGCTTCTTGTCCGATGAAGAAAGGTTTAGTCATATCAATAAAAATCCCTTGTAAACCAAGGTCCATCTCGAAGGGATCATATTCAGGATTAAAGTCTTGCCCGGAAAGAGGAAGGCCTGCCTCTAATCGTAAAGTATCACGGGCGCCCAAGCCACAAGGTAAAAGACCAAATGGTTTTCCAGTCTCTAAGAGTGCTTCCCATAATTTTGTTGCTTTTTCTTTAATGGTCTCTTTCGTGTCAACAACAGTGATTTCAAAACCATCTTCACCGGTATAGCCTGTGCGAGAAGCAATAACATCAATGCCGGCTAATGTTGCTTCAAAAAAGCCCCAGCTCCTGGGAATCTCGACATCGGTCATTGTCTCGAGGATCTTCACTGCTTTTGGCCCCTGAAGAGCAAACATAGCTGAATCAAGAGTGAAATCATAATATTGAATATCCAGGTTTGAGTTTTTTTGTTTTTCACCATCAATAAAATTAATCATATGGTTCCAGACATTCACTCGCGGGCCGGCATTACAAACGAAAATAGCGTAATCTTCAGCTTTTCGCATCGTAACACAATCATCAAGCATACCGCCATTTTCATCTAAAAGGTAGCTATAACCACAACGACCATCAGCCAATTTCATAAGATTGCGAGGTAAGATTTTATCAAGAATGGGAAAAACATCTTTACCAGTAAAACGAAAGCGACCCATATGGCTGACGTCAAACAATCCTGCATTCTCCCTCACAGCGAGATGCTCTTCTTTAATGGAGGAAAATTGCATCGGAAGCGCCCACCCTCCAAAAGAAGCCATGTCTCCATGAGCAGCATGCCAATCATACAAAGGAGTTTTCATATCCGTCATATCTAAACCTCAACTGTTTGTTTTCTCTTATTGAAGGAAATCCTTCTATGAGATGTTGCAGTTGCTTCCATTTAAAAATGTTAAGGAAAACTAATGATTAAAAAAAGTGCCAACTCGCAATCCAGAAAATTACCGAGAGAAAACAAGAAAAGGTTGGTAGCGCGGGGTGGATTCGAACCACCGATCCCAGGGTTATGAGCCCTGTGGGCCAACCTAGCTACCCCACCGCGCTTCAGAAAGACGGTCTCTAGTAGTTTTTGTAAACAATTGATTTATAAGCTTTAGCTTTATTTTAACTCTTGTTTGATTTTTAAAGATACTGTGATTTTTTTTGTGAAAGGCAGATGAACCGGTTTTTTAACCAGTTTTTAATGAAAAAAGGTCCCCAAAAGTGCCATTTTTCTTACGTTTAGTGGAAAATTTTACTTAAAATCCATTTTTTGGAAGCGGAAGAAGGCACCACACAGTGCCCCAAGCAACAAAAGTGGGAAAATTACCAGAGAACCCCAAGGGGCAGGCTGAAAAATGACTTCACCACCTGAAACTATACCTACTGCCCAAAAAATAATCTCCAGAAGATTCGCACTTGGTGAAAAGTATTCCAAATGCCAGTTTGAGGGAGCGAACATATAAGCAGTGGAAAAAATTGAATCGTAAAAGAGCAACACAACAATTGAGCCTATAATAGCGAATGTTGGGGTTTTCACAAAAACACCTACAAGCATACTTACAGCAGTAATAGTTACGACATAGAGTATTATTGGCAAAATCGCCCGGAGGAAATAAATCATGGAATAGCCAACCACCTCTTTAAAAACCACTTCTTTTTCGGTTATTAATGGAACAATATCCATGCAAATTATAGAGAAGAAAGTGGAGGAAAGGACAATGGTTAGGCTCGTAATGCAAGCTGTGAAATATTTGGTTAAAAGAATCGTCCATCGCTCCACTCGAGTTCCAGTAACTAATAAGATACTCTCATTCTTCAGGTCTCGAGTGACTATTTGCGCCCCATAAAAGGCAGTCACAATTAAGCCTAATTGGGTCACAAAAGAATTGATGCTCATATTTACTGAGAAAAAGTTTGCCCAAGTTTTTGAGTTAATTTCAATCTCTTTAAAGAGTGGAAAATCACTGGGAAAAGGATTCTCGGCCAGCTGTTCCAAGAAAGTATCATATGAGGAGCCAAGTAAGATAGCAACCAATAAAGCCAGTGTAAAATAAATAGCGAGAAAAATAATCAAGCTTTTCGATCGAAAAGTCCGTTCTAATTCGAATCGAAAGAGGACCGCCAGGAGCTTAGCTTGCCGGCTCTCTGGTTGTTCTTGATTTGTTAAATCAGAAAAGTTCTCTTTGTCAGTTGGTGGTTGTTGCATGCTCATTGAAACTTTCCTCCAAAGTCGATTTTTCTACTGCCCCAAAAAAGATTCGCTCTAAAGGACTTAAGAGCGGTTTAAACTCTTTCAGGATTATTTTTTCTTCTGCAAGCATCACCGGAAGGACTCGACCGATTGTTTCGGGGTCATTTGTTTTAATAACAAGGCCATTTGCTTGTACGATTATTTCTTCTACTATTGCTGTTCGCTGTAAGCGTTTGATTAAAGGTTCTTGTTCTGATACGGAAATAAAAAAGCTTGTCGGCTGGAATTTAGCGAGTAATTCTTCAACTGTTCCAGAGATGATAATAACGCCTTTGTTTATTACACTTATCCTGTCAGTTATTGTTTGAAGTTCTGCCAACAGATGAGAACTAATGAATAATGTTTTCCCCTCTTCTCGCAGTTTTTCAAATAGAGTTGCAACTTCAGCTTTTCCCATAGGATCTAAATTAGCTGTGGGCTCATCCAAGATAAGAATTTCAGGGTCACCAATCAAAGCTTGAGCAAGACCAACACGTTGTTTCTGCCCCTCAGATAATTTACTAATGACTTTATCTTGCTGCTCTTCTAACCCAACAAAAAGCAATTGTTCTTGAGCGCTTTTTTCTGCTTCGGTTCTCGTAAGACCTCGTAATTGCCCCATAAAACGAACAAATTTCTTTGCCGAAATATCGGGAAAATAAGCAGTGGCATTTTCTGGTATATACCCCACAGAAGCCAGCGCCCTTTTTTTCTCGGAGAGGAGATCAAAGCCATTTATCCATATTTCTCCTTCTGTCGGTTGCAAGCCAGCCATCAACATCTTTATCGTTGTTGATTTTCCTGCGCCATTTGGCCCCAAATAACCATAAATGCTGTTTTTCGGCACACATAAATTGATTTGTTTTACAGCAAAGACTCTTTCTTTCTCTTTATGGCCTTTTCTTTCATAGGTTTTTGTTAAATTATAACACTCTATTGCATTTCCTTGAGTCATAGCATTTCCCATTAGTCAAGCAGTTTTCTTATGAAGTACTTTTAACTTGTTATTAAAATAACTAACATTAAAACTTGTTTATTCTTTATCACTTTCGAGTTAGCAGTTTTTTTCTGGTTCTTAAATTGGAACGAGCTTTGCCACCACTAATTAATTTTTATTCAACCCTGCAACATCCTCGAGTTGATCATCTACTTTAGTAAGACCTTTTTTCCTTGAGTAAAAGAGTGCCCAAATCATTATACAGGCAAGTAGCACCGCCCCGGCCAAGAGGACATACATTGGTATCACGTATTCTGCAATGATAGAAACGATTCCCATACCTATTAAACGTGCAATTCCTTGGAATAGTTGCTGGGTACCAAAGACACGCCCCTGCTTTTCATAGGAAACCTGCTCTTGAATTAATGTTGGCGCAGTAACATTTATCGTGGCAATAACAACTCCAAAAGCAAAAAGGAGCACAGCAATCCCCCAAGTATTTCGAATAAAAGAAAACAATCCTAAGAAGATTGTCGCGCCGATTAAAGCGAAATTCAAGATACGTATTTTTCGTTTAATCATTCCAAGACTCATAAAGAAAAGTGAGGTGGCAATACCTGAAACGCCCATTATTGATTGTAAAATACCATACCATGTTTCGTTCAAACCCATCTCCCCTTGCAGGATAACAATAAACAGTACATTAAAAGCGGAGAAGGAAAAAATGGCAGAGGCAAAAATAATTAGCAAGTAAGTGATTTTTGGTCGGTCACGAATGGTTCGATACCCAATCATCAGATCATCAAAAACACCTTTAATCTGGGCACGAATTGTTTCCTCTTTCGGACGGACAACTTCGGGGGGCTTTTGCCCTAGAAGAAGAATGAAGACAATCATCGTTGCTGAAAAAGCATACGTTGAAGCATCAAATATGAAACTCCCCAAATAACTTCTTCCGGCCAATACTCCTGCAATAACGTATCCAACAATTGTTGCTATTTGAAAGACAGTTGACCCAATTGAATTTGCAATTAATAAATTCTTCTTTTTAACGATTAATCGTGTATAGGCATTTCTTGTGGGGAAAAAAATGGATGCAGCAGTTGAGTTTAGAAACACCAAAATGAAAATGGGCCAGATAATATTTATCGGGTTGGCAATCCGGGTAATTATTGTCGTTCCTGTCTCGGTAATTGTTGTTACAACTTCCCACTTCATCAACTCATTTAGGAACTGGTAAATTATGATATAACCAAATGAGGCTACAAAACTTAACAAATTCGAAAATAGGAGGAGTTTTCTCTGATCATACCGGTCAACAAACACACCGGCAAATGGTGTAAAAAGTACGTATGGAAGCCAAAAGATTATGGACAAAATCCCCATTAAGCCAGGACTTTCAGTCAACTTAAATAATAAAAATTGCAAGGCTAACCATGAAACTGCTGAGCCAATATTTTGAGTAAATTGAGCAGAAAAAAGTAACATGAAAGGAGTATTTGTCAGTACTTCACCTATTTTTGGCTTTGAAGCGGGAGTTGCAGTTATTTTTTGCTCAACAGTTTGATTTGGCAAGGACGATGCTCCATGAATAAATGCTATCTTAAGGGTTTAGTTATTATTAAAAAAACTTTCAATAGGATTTTTTTCCCTTTCAGGGAGTGAATTGTACTTTTTGCTGATAACTCCGATAAATCGAGCGATACTTTGTTGCCCAGGAATCAAGTTCTGTGGGGGTAGTCGGGTAATTAGATGTCAAGGTATGGATTGACTCGAGATATTCTGGAAGCAAATTAAAGCGCGGGTCAGGGAGTTGCGCCCATTGTTCTCCCAGCTTTCTAGATAATGCTAAAAGCTTTTCATATTTTCGTGCGTAGAAAATCTTCCCTAATGGGAAATAGCCTTTTTCTAACGCCTGAAGAAGTTCCTCATCAGGAATGTTTTGTAAGAGGATTCGGTAAAGGTCCAGAATAGCATAGCGTTGACAATAACGCTCTACGATTTTGATATTATAGGGCCATAAATCAGCTTCTGTCACCGCTTCTTCTGTAATTTTTTGCGCGGCAATTTTACCTGCAAGAAAACCACCATTCAATGAGGGGCTTAATCCGCCCCCATGTATTGGATTAACAAGTGTTCCAGCATCACCAACGAGAATGATGTTATCTTTCACAAAAGAAGGAATGGGTTGCCTTGTAGGAACAAAACCCCCACCCGCATCCAATGTTTGATATTTTTTAAAACGAGAGGCGATGTACCGCTGAAACACTTCTTTCGGATTTATTTGATTTATCCAACTCTTTGGGATGCCACAACCCATATTAAGCTCGCCATTCCCCCGGCTGAAAAACCACAGATAACCTCCCCTAGTTCTTTCAAAGCTGAACTCGAAAATAGCCGTTTGCCGGTATTTAAAGGGGAGGGAAGGGATCTTAGCAATTTCACGATAGCAGTAATATTGTTCATCATCTGCCAAAGAATTTTCCGGCGCGAAAAAGTGGGGATTTTCTCGGATTTTAGAATTTATCCCCGAAGCATCAATTACCAGTGGAGTGGTTATAACTTCGGATTTATGGCCTGCTTTAGTAAGGGCGATTTTTACTTCTCCATTTTCTCTCTTAATGTCTGAGAAAGTGGTTTTATCCATTAAAGTCACACCCTCTGCCAATGTACGCTCGAGTAAAGTTTGCCCAAATTGATATCTATTAAGAATAACTAAATGCCCCAACACAGGGATCCTACTTACAACCTTTGAATTTGGTGCGACAATTTTTGCCAGGGCAATTTTATTTTTAATGACAGATTGTTCTTTTATTGGAAAGCCCTGTTCCTGGAGAAAGGTCATATGCTTGGTACCAATACCATCTCCACAAATTTTCCGGCCAATGTTTTCCCGCGATTTTCTATCAATCAGTAAAACATTCTCCAAGCCTTCTTCTTTGGCAGCAAAAGCCGCAAGTGTTCCGGCTGTTCCAGCACCAATAACAACAAGGTCGTAATTGCTTTTCATCATTCCAAACCACTTATACATTATTTAGGTAAGCAAATTCTTTTAATAATTTACCTCAAAACTGTAGAATTATTCTCTTTAAGCGAAAAGTCTCCAACTAGGCACTTGAAGAGAGAGGGAGTTTATTTAATAAAGCTTAAAATTAAAATGCTTCATTACGAAATAGGTAACAGAGTGGAAAGCCTTGAAGTCATTAGTTGTTTATTATTCATTTGAAAAGAATGCTAAATTTGTGGGGGATCTCATCGCAAAAGAACTTGGAGCTGAAATTTTGGAGCTTAAGCTGGAAACAGAACCAAAATCAAAGGACTACATGAAATATTATCTTGGAGAAAAGCAAGTTTTAATGAAAACAACGCCAAAACTACAGCCTTATCAACTTAAACTTAAGGATTTTGACCTGATAATTATTGGGACGCCCATTTGGTCTGGAACGTTTGCCCCAGCAATACGAACTTTTCTAATGCAAGAAAAAATCGAGCATAAAAAGATAGCCCTTTTTTATTGCTTCACAGTCAAACGTGGGAGAATAAGCAACCACTTTAAAAAAGCGCTTAAAGGTAATAACATTATTTCAGAAATAGGGTTCAAAGAGCCTTTACAAGAAGAACTTGAGTTAATTCAGAAGCGAATTAAAAGATGGGTACAAAAACTCCTTAATTGTATGGCAACAGATAAATGAACTAAAATTTCATTGAAGTATTCAACTATTCTTTACTTTTGCAAACTGTTAAATGCTAATTTTCCCTTTAACAACTCAAATAAAAAGTTTATTTGATATGGAAGTCTAACGAAGTGCACAAGGAAAGAAAATTGTTTCAGGAAATTTATTGTATGCCGATGAATACAGAGAAGGAAAAGAAAAAATGTCGTCTGGATTCGGCCGGCAAACTATTTACTTATTCATCTTCACGTAAAATTCCTTGTGTCTATCGTTTCTGGGCAGAAATGAAGGAACTCGTCGATGTTGATATACTTCAAAAAGCCCTAAATACAACGTTTACTCGCTTCCCTTATTTCCAAGTCCAACTGACAAGAGGACTTTTTTGGCATCGTTGGAAAAAAGCCTTGTACCCTCCTCGAGTTGAAAAAGAAAAGAAATATCCTTGCCAATTCATCCCAATAAGAAATAAAAACACTTTTCCCTACCGAATTATCGCCAATCAGAATCAAATTGTGATTGAATTCTTTCATGGTCTAACTGATGGTAATGGTGCGCTACAATTCTTACGAACACTAATTACGCAATATCTTTCTTTGAAAGGGTTCACTATTGATAATTGGGGGGATGTTTTTCTCCCGGGAGAACCTGTCCCACTCGAGGAAACAGAATATGCCTATCGAAAAAACTTCAAGGTTGGCATCCCAAAGATCCCGAAAATCCATCGCGCCTTTCATTTACCTTTTAAACGAGAAAATAAAGGTGTTGCATATGTCACATCAGGGAAAGTGAATGTGAATGATATACTAGCAATTGCTAAGAAATGGAACTGTACGTTAACCGAATTTCTCACAGCCATTTATATTGATGTACTTCAAGAGATTATGTTTGAATTGCCTGAAAGAGTAAGACGAAGACGGAAAAGACACATTAATGTTATGTTACCAATTGATACCCGTAGGATCATCCCCTCAAAAACCATGAGAAATTTCATTACTTTTATTGCCCCGGGAATTGACCCGCGGAAGGGAAGATATTCTTTTGAAGAAATTGTTGAGCGCGTACATTATTACAAAAAGCGCTATTTGAATAAGAAATACATTCTCCAGCAGATATCTTACTATGTTGCCATTGAAGTGAATCCATTCGTAAATGCCCTTCCGAGCTTTTTAAAACTGCTCTTGGTGAAACCGCTTTACCGGAAAATGGGGGAAGAACTGTTCTCGGCATTTTTAACAAATCTCGGCAAAACAAACCTCCCACCAGAAATTTGTAATGAAGTGAAAGACATCAATATTTTACCAATGAATCATCCCTACTTTAAAACCGGTTGTGGATTTATCACTTACTTTAATGATCTGAACATCAATTTTGTGCGGAATATCAAGGAGGATATTGTTGAAGAAAAATTCTTCAACAAATTACGTTTCTTCGGTCTCGATGTCAAAGTCCGGCGGCTCTTTTAGAGTGTCCAACGTCTCTTCTTGCCCTACCAATTCTAATCCTTCTGGGATAAAGAAGGGGTCAAAAGCGGTTATATCTACAACTGTCTTTGGCATTTTATCGACAAGCTTCGTTGGAACGATTTTCAAAAGCTTTCTTTTTGCCTTCTTAAAGAACAAGTCGTACATATAGACAATAAGTAAAATGGTATTTGGCATTAAAATAAATATGATAAAGAGAAAAGATAAGAAAATATCAATCTGGAAGCCGGCACTAAAAACGGTTATGAAAAAGTCGCCAATAGTAACAAGTGCTAAAGTGTAGGCTGACCCTGTATAAATATTGACGAAAAAGACTGAAGGGCCTTCGATATCTGGAATACTTCGTTCTCCTTCCTTTCGTTTTTTCATGGCAATTATTCCTGCATCATCCAGAAGCCAGAGAGGTGAAATAAGGAAGATGACAACAGGCATAAGTATAAGGGAGAATAAAAAATAGACCAGTGTGGTTACGGCATGATAATTCTGTGGTGGGATATTAAGGCCGGGAATGAAAAACCAAGTTGAAAACCAATAACCCAGAACAAAACTAAAGAGATAAGGAATCATAAAACGTCCCAAGGCTTCTTTAAAACTCAAATGATGTTCATCTGTTGTTACAACGCTATATTGAAATCGCTTCAATTTCACCAGCTTATGGAGAAACAGATAGGCTTTGGAGATATAGGGGAATAAAGGATACAAAATAAAAAAAGCCTGCAACGATAATCAGCCAAAGCTCCATCATTTCTGCAATGAAATTTCCCGGCAAAAGTAAAATCCCATTTGCCGCCTTGTTGATAGTGTTTGGCGAGAAATGCATTGTAATGCCCATAATCAGATAATTAAAAAGTGAGCTAAAAAGTAAGACCAGAATAATATTTCGTATTGTTTTCTTGGAGGGGGATCGTTTGAATGCTAACAGCTGTTTCCTTTCCTTCTTCTTTTTATTTTTTCAAGCTGTTGCTTATCTCGAGTGGATTTTACTTCTAAAGGCTCGCTTTCCGGTTCTACTTCTTCGAGTATGCCTCCGGGGATGCGATTTTCCACAAATGGCTGTTCTTCTGCTTCCATCTCTTGTTCTTCAAACTGCTCTTCTCCTTCTTCTTCAAGGCTTTCAACCCTTTCCAACTCTTCTTGGCCCTCATTCTCCTCTTCATAGTTCTCGGGAAGTTCATCCGAGCCTACAAAAGGTTGAATCCCATCTGAAAGCGCATTTAAAATCTCTTCTTCCTCACTATCAGCTTCTTCAAAATGATGCTCGTCTTCACTCATTTTCATCAAAAAGGAGTATGAATGTTGTCTTAAAAAGTATTTTTTCCTTGCAAATTGAAAGAATTCACATAAGAATTTCACACAACAATAATGAATGCAATAAGAGAGAAGTGATAATTTTCACTGACACATTGCAAAAAGTTATAATGTAATAAAGAGCATAAGAAAATAGAGCGCAAAGACTTGAGTGATATCATTGAGTAAAGTTGAATTTAGACAACTCTCACCAGCGGACTTCTTTTACCGCAATCGTGAGCTAGCAGGATTTGACACTCCGGCAAAAAGCCTTTACACTGCTTTTCGAGAAATAATTGAGAATTCATTCGATGGAGCCGAAATCGGTGGTATCAATCCTGACATCTTTGTCACAATTAAAGAACGGTCAGAAGATGTATACACAATTTTCATTTCAGATAATGGTATTGGTATTCCGGGGAACAAAGTACCAAATGCCCTTGCAAAACTCCTTTTCGGCGGGAAATATGTTGAAAGACAGTCGAGAGGTCATTTTGGCCTTGGAGCATCAATGACAGTCCTCTATTCCCAAATTACCACCAATTTACCAACACGCGTTTTAAGTGCAACCCGAGGAAGCAAAGTTATTGATGAATATCATTTGATGATCGATATCCAAAGAAATGAACCTATTGTGCGTTATCACCAACAGATCCCCAATAAAAAGAACTGGCATGGTGTCGCAGTTGAGGTCAACATCGAAGGGGACTATCGACGAGCACATAACAAAATACTGGATTATATCAAAGCAACCGCTCTAGTTGCTCCCTATGCAACAATCACATTCATAGATGCCTATGGCATATTATATCGTTTTAACAAAGTTATTGATGAAGTCCCAAAACTGGGAGAAGCGGTGTTACCACACCCATATGGTATTGACACAGAAAAAATGCTGAGACTCTTACGAATCGCAAAACAACGCTCCTTAGCGAAATTCCTTCAAAGCAATTTTCAGAGAGTCGGAGAAAAAACTGCTCTGGCATTTCTTAAAAGTATAGAGCTGAAACCCGAAAAGGACCCGCGAAAACTCACACATGACGAAATTGTCAAACTCGTTCAAGGGATGAACAATTACGAAGACTTCCTCGCACCTGAGACAAAATGCCTATCTCCAATCGGAGAAGAAGTATTGATCGCGGGAATTACAAAAGAGCTCCAACCAGACTTTGTCACGGCAATTACAAGAAAACCTCGAGCCTATGGAGGCCACCCCTTTATCATTGAAATTGCTATGGCTTACGGCGGACCGAATATTGAAGTTTCCAGTGAGCCGACACTCTTTCGATATGCTAATCGCATTCCTTTATTATATGACCAATATGCCGATGTTGCTGCAAAAGTAATTCGCTCTTTTAATTGGCGTATGTATAAAGTACCTGAAAATGCAAAATTAGCAATAATAACTCATATTGCCTCCACAAAAGTACCTTATCGAACCGCCGGGAAAGAATCCATTTCTGACCGGCCAGAAATTGAGCGGGAAATGCGACTGGCAATGCAAGTCTGCGCTCGCAAACTTCGAGTGTATCTCTCCCGTGTCGAACGAGAGGAACGTATTGCTAAACGGACAAGCATCTTTGAGAAATATATGCCCTATATTGCTCAATTTGCTACAAAATTAAGTGGCGCTACAAAAGTTCCACCTGTTGATTTCATTGCCCGAGGTAGAAAAGAAGGAGAAGAATAAAAGTCAAGCAGAGTGTGAAAAATAATGTCAAGGTCCAAAAAAGATCATGCTGAAATAATAAAGCAACAAGCATTCGAAAAATTGGTTGCACTTGGGAGACAAGTCTACGAACAATTGATGAATGAGAGATATCCTGAATTTGAGATGCCTATGCGCTCGAGTTCCAATATTTATTACGACGAAACAATGCGCCAATATACTGTTGGAGAGAAGCGAATTAAGCGCCATGCAGGCAATGTCCGGCATTTGAAACCTTTCCTTCAAACATTATTTGTTGCATCTTTTGCTGCGCGGGATTTACTCGAACCTGGTCGAACAAGCACCCTCCGAGATTTATATTACTCTTCTGAGTCTGCAATGGCAAAAATGTTTTCGGACCAGTCTGAATCGGATAATATCATCACCGATTTAGAAGCGATTATTGGTATGGCACGTGAAGACTTTAATATTTTCCCAGATGCACGTAGCACTATTTTTGGCGACCTAACAGTTGCATTCCGCGACAAGAAAACTGGGTCGAAACGGGAGATTACACTCACCTTCAATCCTGATGGACAGACAATTGGCCCCACACTTGTTCGCAGTGACTTTGTTAAAACCTCTGCCGACAAAGTCATTTGTATAGAGTCAGGCGGTATGTTTCAAAGACTAGTCGAAGAAAATGCCGATGAAGAATTTAATGCTATTCTCATTCATCTCGCAGGACAAGCACCAAGAGGAACAAGAAGGCTGATTAGAAGACTAAATGAAGAATTAAACTTACCGGTCTATGTTTTTGTAGATGGCGACCCTTGGGGAGTACATATCTATAATGTTATTGCTTCGGGTAGCGCTGCTGCCGCCCACCTTGTTGGTTTGACAACACCAGATGCAATTTGGATGGGACTCACAGCAAGTGATATAATGAAATATGATCTTCCAACAGATCATTTCACAAAAGGAGACATTACTCGTACCTTCCAATTGCTGAAAGACCCCCGCTATCAAACACCCTATCTCCAGCAAGAGCTGAGGAAATTCATCAAACTGAAAAAGAAGGCAGAACAACAATCATTGACCTCAAAAAGCCTTACCTTTGTTGTCGATGAATACCTTCCTGAGAAATTTAAAGAAATCAAAGAATTACAAAAAGCTGGAAAGTTATAAAACCAACAATTCCTATTTTTATATTACTTACAGCCAACAAAAGACTAATACCCCTTTCGAAGAGATGATAATATGGACTTGGAGAAAAAGACCATTGAACTTATCAAGAGTTTTAATATCGACTTCGCTTTAACGCTTCCCTGCGCAAAGATAAAACGGTTAATTTATTTGGCGGCAGAATCATTTACCCACATTCCCCTCTCGCGGGAAGAAGAAGGTATTGGGATTGCAACGGGAATTCATCTGGCTGGAAAACGAAGTATTTTGATGATTCAAAGCGGTGGTATTGGCAACTCCTTAAATGCTCTTCTTTCTCTGGCAATGGTATATCATATTCCCATCCCGATCATTATTTCCTGGCGGGGGATATATAAAGAAGGCATCGAAGCTCAAATACCTATGGGAAAGTATTTACCAGCAATTTTAAAGGCCGCAAAAATCCCATTTGTAGAAATCCATAAAGCTACGGATGTTATGCAAATCGAACAAGCTTTGAAGACCTGCTACGAAAAGAGCCTTCCAACTGCGATCCTAATTTCGCCTGAATTCTGGGAAAAAAGCAAGTTTAAGGAAGAAGAACCAATAATCAAGAGTCCTTTTCCAGAGAGGAGTATTTATTTCAACATTGGATTAACAGAAGCGATCCTTTCAAAGCCAACTTTGACAAGATATCAAGCTATTGAAATCTTGTCCGGTGAAATTCAAGATAAAATCGTTATTAGTAATATTGGCATTCCCAGCAAAGAGCTTTTTGACATCCTTGATCAACCCAGCAATTTCTATATGCTTGGTAGTTTCGGCATGGCTTCTGCCATTGGTCTTGGGGTAGCGCTTTGTACAGAGAAAGATGTTTTCGTTATTGATGGTGATGCAAGCCTTTTGACAAACCCAAATATTCTCGGGACAATTTCACAGGTCGGTGACAGATGCCAGAATTTAACAATCCTCTTAATGGATAATGGGACATGTGGCTCGACTGGGAATCAACTGACAATTGCCTACAAACAAGTAGATTTGGAATTTCTTGCTCGTGTTTACGGCATAAAAAACACGCTGAAAGCGGACCTTCCGGAAGAGATTCTCCGGGGGTTACGAACGCTTCCAAAAGGTCCTCGATTGTTGCAAATCATTGTAAAACCAGAAAATGCGAATGTCAAAAACATCCCTTACACTGCCCGCCAGATTAAAGAACGATTTCAAAACGCTCTTCTTTTTTCCGCTAACAATTAAAAAAAACAGAAAAAACTTTATCCCTATACATGCTTCTTAGAATTCTTCACTCATAAATGGGGAGACTCTCGGAAACCAAGTAGTAAGGAGGGGTGTCTTTTGAACGGTTAGAATTTTCAACCAACCAAATGCCTCGAGTTCTGCCGGGCTCAAAATTCCATAAAGTAATGCTGTCAGTCCTTCAATCGAAAACTCAAAGTCGGCTTTCTGCCCTTCAGTTTGTTGGACAGTTAGTTTTCGATTTTTTGATACTAGAAGATAAGATGCATCATTAGCTGGGAGTAATGGATCTCTAACCCGGATGATTGTCTCCCCTTCGCATGGCACCGGAAGATTTTCCAAAGACAATTGAATATTTATAATTCTTGCTTGCCAAATATTGGTTGTTTTAATAGTGGTAAGATAATAATCATGTAACCAAGGGTAGAGTTCTGACTCTTGTGGATTGATTGGTAAAAGTGCTTCAATAATTTGATCTGTATGGAGGTAGAGAAAATGCAACAATGCTTGTTTTGCTTTTGGCGTTAAAGAAAAGAAGTCCTTGATTTCAAGTTGACCTGTTTCTGCCCAATCAAATCCTTTAGAAAAACCCTGAGGAATGGCCCGCAAAATACCTTCGGCCACACCATTTGGATTAAAACAAACGACATAAGAGAGGGAGTTGGGAAAATTCTGCGTTGCCCATTGATTTTCTCCTCGTTTAACACCACCATGTATTTTTGCCATTGCCTTTTCATAGAGGCTTTTTAAAAAAACAAACCCTTCAGAATGCGAGAATCGTTTAAGGCTGTAACCTTTTGGCAAGTTTTCCCAGCGTTTTAGAAATTTGGGGTTAAACTTGATAAATTGATTAGCGGTAATATTTGTATAATTAAAGGCGGAATAAAAAGTATCTTTGAAAGGATAAAGACAAGAAATGGCATAATTTTCCGCAGCCATTTTTTCGAGAAGATAGACCATTAATTTTCGAACATGCCCCTTTCGTCGGGTGGAAGGTTCGCTCACGACCATTCCAACGCCGCCCATTTTCTTCCAGACGCCGCGAATGTTTTGCTCATAGGGAATTAACCGCGCATTTGCTACAACATGCCTGTCCAATTCAACAAGATAATTTTCTTGAAAAGTCAACTGCCATTTTCTTGCAAAACGCTCTCTATAAGCTGCAGGGTCCAATCCATAACAATAAGCAGTTAATTCATGAATTTTTTCGAAATCACTTTTTACTGCTTGTCGTATTTTTAACGGCATTTTCAACACTTTAGTCTTAGAATGGTTTTCTGGCATCCTTCGAAGCTTTTTCCCACAACTCACGAGAACTTAATTTGAATGTTTGTGCTTTCTCCTCGAGGTAAGAATAGACAGTGCCATGCTTTGAGCCACCAATAAGCATCTCTATTGCTTCTTTCGCCACTCGCAACCGGTCATGTGTCCCGATTATACCTACGGTATTCCCAAAGACAGAAATTTTGGTACCAGTTGTTTCTTCAATAATTTGTCGCGTTTTCCCTTCCCGTCCGATTATTCTCCCTCTAAAACGTCGTAACTTGTTTGGATTATTTCCTAGAAGATATTTTAAATTAATAATCTCGAGATAAATGTCATCATCTAAGAGAGTAAAAGCCGCTTCTGGGTTAAATCCTCGACCTACTGCTTGCACAAAGTCTCTCGCTTTAAAAATGAGAAAAGGATCCTTCAAATTTGCTGTTGAACTAATGAGCACCTCACCTGAGGAACTGTCAATCTCAATATCAACACCTGTTAGTTTTTCCAAACGGGATTTTACACGTCCCTTCGGACCGATTAATGCGCCAATTCGATTGTGAGGGATTGTTACTAGAAACCGACTTATATCTTCCTCTGTAAATTCTTCATCATCTAATGCTTCTTGGTCTGTGAATTCTTCTTCTTCTTCGTGAAAGTCCAACAGCTTTTTCCTCCAGTCAAACCTTTTTTCATTTTTCTATTTTTAATGATTTTGTATCACTATCACTTAATTGTTTTCAAGTTTATTTAATTATGAAAGATTTGATGCGTGGTGAGGGAGGTTCTCCAACAATTTCTTCAAAAAATGCATCATTTTCAATTATTGGTACATCAAGTGCTTGGAAAAAGTGATTAACATTCTTAATGTCTCTATAGAGAAAAGTCAGGGATAAGGGATGCTCCAAAAGCACTGCTTGTGAAATATCAATAAAATAAATTTTTGGCGTATAAATTATATTGTATTCCGAAAGATCTGCATGAACCAGTCTTGCCTTATGATAGAGTTTTTTGATGTTTTCCAGCACTTCTTTGTAAACTTTCTCTGCTTTTCGAATTAGTTCATCTTTAAGAAGTGGATATGGAATGCCATTTTTGCCAATAAATTCCATGACAACAACATCTTTGACACAGATAACCGGTATTGGTACAGACACAGAGGCTTTGTATGCTCGCGAGAGATTTTTAAACTCTTTTTTTGCCCAAGCGTAGACAAACGAGCGTTGGTCACGTTTTATTTTTGCAAACCGTGGATCTCCCAAAATATACATTTGAAGCCCTTTGAAAATATTCGTGGAAGTGCGGTAGACTTTAATTGCAACTTCAGAGCCATCAGCTGTATAGGCATGATATACATTAGCTTCTTTTCCAGTCGAAATAACACCCGTCATCGTTTCAAAAACATTTTTCTGGCGCATCTTGAATAGTGTTGTTCGTGTTTCAACGTCTAAAACCGACTCAGCAACTTTTTGCTCATCGCTATCTTTTAACTTCTGTTTTTTCTCGTCAATCCGTTCTACTTCTAACCGGTCGATGTCCTTCAGCTGTTTATCTATTGCAGCATTGTCTTCGAAACCCAAAAAATCCTCTTCTAGCTCATCAGATGGTGGTGCTTTTGCCCGCTTTCGTTTTTTTGTCAAATTGCTACTCCTCCTGTCATATGCAAGCAATGTACTTTACACGCAAAGTGAAAACTCGAGACCATTAATTGTTGTTTCTAACAATAACTAGTTTAATCTAAAGAGATATAGCCCTTATCTTCTAACCAATTTGCTTGATTTCGATTATAACGATAAACTAAATCTGCACGAGTATCTTCTTGTAAGCCGTACCACGGCATCACACTAACTACATCGTTTTGTCTGATCCACAGACGTTTGCGATGCTTTCCAGGAATGCGCACTGTTCGCGTTTTTCCATCTGTGCATCTGACTTTTATTCTGTCGGCTCCAAGAATTTGTGTTACAATACCCAAAACTTCGCCCTCTTTTGGCAATCTCACTCGTATGTGCTCTGGTTGCCCATCTGCACCGGTAATTTGGAAGGAGGTGCCTTGTTCTTGGCGTGAGCGATAGGATCTTTTTTGTCCTTTCTTAGGTTTTGGTTTTCTTTGACTTAAATTTTTCACAATCCTTTTTATTTTTCATTAAATCATTTGTGAGTCCTATATTAAAAAGTCTTTTGATAAAAAAGATAGTTCATTAACCAAATTATACCATTCTCGAGCACATTTATTGCATTTCTTTTTGTAAAACATAACTTATTTATAAGATAGAACAATAAATAAAATTATAATCGAAAGTAATGGTAATTCAATTCATATATTCAACAATACTTAGTAAGTATATTGAGGGCAATTAATTGAGTTTATCTGGAAGAGGCTTCTCAGAAGAGAATGAAATAGAAACAACCCCAAACATTTATCTTAGCAAATTGCTACTTTTTTCAGATGACATTAAAACACTTGCCCAACAATTAAGAAATTGGTCAGAATCTGCCATCAACGTTAATTGTTTAAACACTATTGGAATGTACCCTGTAATTTCAAAAGTTCAAACACGTTTAGGCACTTTATGCATGTCCATTTGGTTGATAAATAATGAAGCCCGTTTTGACCTCTTTCGTGCAGCATATTTCTCTGGGGTTTGCCATTCAATTATCGTCACAAAAAACCCCTCGGATATTGAATTGGTCAGAGGATTAGCAAGCATTGCCCCAAAAGGAATTCCCATCACTTTTGTAGCTATGAACCAAGAGCAAAATTTCAATAGAGAAGTAGTTAATCGAACAATAAATAACCTCAATGTTTCTGATCAATCAAGGAACATTTTCTATAAGAAAATTAATTCCCTGGAAGAAATTTCCTCGGTTTTTGAAATCATCGGTCAAAAAATTGCCCAAGATATTATTTCCGGGGAGTATCATACCTTCATTTCCAACAGCAACAAACCAGCCAATATTTACAAAATTTTTAACAAGAATACTTTTGAAAAGGTCAAAAATTTAGTTATGAAAATTGGGTATGAATTATTACCTGATGGCATTGTGCTTGTCCACGATAAAAAATTCACTTTTGAGGTTGATTTTTACCGGAATCAAGTCAAAGCTAACATCACTCAATGCCTTAATTGTCCCAAACCCTGTAAGCACTATCGAAAACTTTGTGTTGTGGAAGAAAAGAAAGGATATTCAAATTACTTGCAATTTGACAATTTACAAGCTTTAGCCATTCTTTATGCTCTTCATGATGGTAGTTTCTATTCATTGAAAGGGGGCAAACCTAATGAAGACATTGCCTATCAATTAGAACGCCTTTGGTCGCTTTATGAAGTTAATTGCCCTTATCTTAAGGAGGAGAGAATATTGGAAGAAAAAACAAAGAAACAAAAGCGAAAGAAAAGGCGATAGAAAAGATTAACCCAACATTAATTTTTACGCGTTCTTTTTGCTCTATCCTAAGTTTTAAAATAGCTGTAAAAGTACGTTAAATGAACAATTAAAAAGAATCTTTGAAGCAGTAGTTCAATAATCAAGATGTTGTGATTTGATATGAGTATCCAAGAGGAAACAGTTATTCCCTTTATTGTAGATAGAAAAGACATTCCTCTCGAAGCAGAACTAGCTTTTGTTATAGGAGTGGTTGGTGATAAGATAAAAAAAGGTGGACTTTTTAAACGGACAAAAGAACGTTTAACACAAGTATCGAAATTCTATTGGCGCCTTTATTTTGATTCTGTGCAGCAACGACTTGTGGTTATCGATTCTCTTGGAATATATGGTGGAGGTACATCAGTTAATGACCTTTCTCTTTCAAATGTTATTGCCCATCTAAAAGCGGTCCAAGATGCGTCTACTTTAAAAGCTTTTACCAATAATTTACAGGATGCAAATGATACATTAATTTTAAACACACAAAATTATCCACTTTTTAATCACAATTTCTCAAAATCCACAATAACTCTGGCAAAAACTGCGAGTGAATTAGGGCGTATCGACAAACCATTGATTTTGCCCAGTTTTGAGGATAGCATTAATGCTGAAGTAATAACCTATTTGAATGAAATCCCCCAGTTCTCGGAAATTAAAGAACGATTTCAAGAGCTCGCTCGCCAATGGTTAGCAGAAATTAATTCGGAGATTGAGAACATCGAAAGAACATTTACATCAAGAATCCAGAGCAAACAAGAGGAGGTTCAAGAACGCATTGAACGCTACAAAGAGCGTTTAGATGACATAATCGATTCTCAATTAGAAAAAGCTAACCAAGCGATTTTTCGAGAGCTTTCGAAGTTTGAATCCAGTACACTTGGTCTAACAGGAATGATCAATCCCATTCAAGAACATGCACGCAAAATATTAAACGACATCCCTTCTATTGAAACACCAAAATTCCGTGAGAATATGCAATCTTTTTTGTCCAAGAGCAAAGGGCAAATTGATAATATCGCTAACAAAGTTAAAACTCTCGAAAATGACCGGAAAAATCTTGCAAAGGCTTTGAATGAAATTACGAAAAATTTTGAAGAGGGAAAACAAAAAGCCATTACTGAGTATGAGGTTAAGAAAGCCAATGCTGAAAACGAACTAGACGAACTTCGCATGCAACGGGACCGCTCTCTTGGGGATTTACTAGAGATGAAAGACAGGATTAAGCAAAATACAGATGAGCTTTGTAAAAAAATGGATGCCGTTGTCAAGAATCGCAAGGAAATGATAAATAAATCAGCTTTTTCCATAAGCGGCAACATTCCTCGCTCGATTTTGCTTTCTCTTTATTTAATTCGGTTTCAAGATAAAAAAGAGACCCGTTATTTTGTTATCCCACCATTAACTAAACCACGAGGAGGATCTCGAATTGATTATCCAAATGCCGACCGAGACTCCGCCCTGATCGGAGGCAAAGAGGTTGCGGATAAACTTGCAGAAGAATTGGTATTTAACAGGAAATTGAAACAATCCTTTGACAACTTGCGAGCAACAAATCTTCTTGCAACAGGCGAATTTGCCGGGGCTGTCAAACAAGGACTCGAATATCTGCTTACGAACAACATCATTTCTAAACGAACATATAAAAAGATCAACGAATTGTTGACCAATTTAATGTTTTAATTTTGAGGTAGAAAAATGAACAACGAAAGCTATATTGCTATTGTTGGTGGCATACCTGGGGTAGGAAAGACTACTGTAATTAATGAAGCATTAAAAATTGCACGAGCAGAGAATTTCGACATCTCTGTAATTATCTATGGAACTGTTATGATGGAAATTGCTGAAAAAAACTATAATGTAAAACACCGAGATGCTATGCGAAAGCTTCCACCAAGAGCCCAAAAGGAGATTCAACGCCAAGCTGCTTTAGAGATTGCTGAAAGAGCCAAAGGGAAAGTGGTTATAGTAGACACCCATTTTACTATTAAAACCGGTATAGGGAGCTTTCTTCAAGGCATTCCTTCCTGGGTCTCAGAGGCATTTCATCCGAAACTACTGGTTTTAATCGAAACTACTGCTGAAGAGATTAAAAAGAGGCGGGAATTAGACACAAGCCGTGCACGAGACGAAGATTCACTGGACTTGCTTATGGAACACCAGCTTCTAAACAAAATAGTTGCGGCCTCTATCGGGCAAAAAACAGGTGCACTACTTTTAGTTATCCCAAACAGACAAGGAAAAGCAACCGAAGCCGGAAGAGTTCTTTTCGAGAATTTAAAAGCCATGAAGGCTTGAACGCATATTTTTCCTTTTAACTTTTTCTTAAAATTTTTTTATTACCTTTTTTAAATTAAAACCTAAAGTATTTTAAAGAGTAAATATTATATGACCATATAATAAACGATTCACGTGAGTTGATCGAAATGACTGGAATTTGGTTTATCGGTGCTTATGGTGCAGTCGCAACCACAACTTTGACAGGACTTGCTGCTATTAAGAAGGGTGCTGCGCCACGAGTACAAGCAGGAATAGTCACAGAAAGTCCCGAATGCGATCCCATTCGAAGTAAGTTTCCCTTAGATGACATCAAACTTGGAGGTACAGAAGTGCGTTTTTTGGACAAGAACGCATTTCAAGCTTCAGAAAAGATTTGGGAAGAAAACTATCATTTTCAAAGACATTATCTAGATGCTGCTAAAAATGAGCTTTCGAAGGTTTATGCTAAAAAAGGGACGGCAATTAATTGTGGACCAGGTGTACAGGCTCTTGGCAACCTGCAAACACTCGAGGCTGATGGCTTAACACTCCCTGAGATAGTAGGACAATTGATGAAGGACTTTGAGAGTTTTAAGAACAAAAATGGCGAAGTCGTCATGATGAATGTTGCATCAACAGAACAGCACATACCACTCAGTGAAGAGCATCAATCGCTAGATGCCTTTGAAGGATTAATCGACGAAAATAAAGTCGAAAAAGTAACTGCAAGCATGCTCTATGCCTATGCCGCATTGAAGCTGAAAATACCTTACGGAAATTTCACACCATCACATGGAGCAACTGTTCCGGCAATTCGTGAATTAGCCATCAAAAACAAAGTGCCCCATATGGGCGATGATGGAAAGACAGGCGAAACGCTGATGAAAACAACGCTCGCACCAATGTTCAAAATGAGGAATCTCAAGATCCTTGGTTGGGCTGGGTTCAACATCCTCGGGGACGACGATGGTGTAACACTAAGCAAAGATAAGAACAAAGAAAGCAAGATCGAAAGCAAAGACAAAGCAATCTCAAGTAGTATTGGTTATTCTCCATTCTCTATTACGGAAATCAAATATTTCCCACCCCTAGTTGACCACAAAGTTGCTTGGGACTATATCTCATATCGCGGATTTCTTGGAACGAAAATGGCGTTGCAATTCACATGGCATGGAATTGACTCTATTTTAGCAGCACCAATAGCAATCGATATCGCTCGATGCCTTTTATTCGCTAAATCCAGAGGTGAATTTGGCGCTATTCATGAATTGGCTTTCTTCTTCAAACACCCAATTGATGACATCATCGGTGATACCTTTAAACAATATCAAATTTTCACCGATTGGGTTCATGAAGGAAGAAAAATCGAGCTTTCAAAGATGCAAGCAAAAATCATTACAGAGTAAAGAAACAGAAAACAAAAGAAATAATTTACCCCTTCTTGGGGGAATACTTTTCCTTTTTTTTAAGCTGCATTGCCAAACTTTATTTCATATCTTTTAAAAAAATTTAAACAGCCTTTTATTTATCCAACATGATGGGAAAGCTGAATGACAGATTTAAACGCCGAAAAGCCACCAGAACAACTAACTTTACAACAGATCAAACTACAATTACAATCAACAAATCCCTTTGAACGATTTAATGCAGTTCTCTACTTAAAAGATATGCAAACACCAGAAGTTAATGACCTTTTAAAGACAATTATTAACAAGGACCCTGACTATATCGTTTGTGAACTGGCACTCCTTCTTTTATTCGATAAACAAGACAGACAATTATTTGAGATTGTTAAACACCTTTTTTTTGACACTTCTGAACATCGTTATTTACGCGCACGAGCCATTTGGATTGCCGGAAAATTACAAACAAAAGAAGCTTATCAAATCCTCTTGAAAGCCTTAAATGATACTAGTGAAGAGGTTAAGTATTGGGCGATAATTGGGCTCCAAAATTATAATTTCAAATCGATCCTCGATCAATTGTTAAAACTACTGACATCTAGCAGGTCTCAAATGATTCGGCGTGCAGTTATTTGGCTTCTGGGGAAAGTTCAAGTCCGACCGGCGAGAGTAGCTCTTGAAAAAACCTTGCAACAAGACACAACCGCCACAAATAGAATGCTTGCAGCATGGGCACTCCATCGAATAAAAGCTATTGAATCTATCCAAGTCCTTTGTAGAGCCCTCGAAAAAGAATCCTTTGAACTTGCGAAAAGAGAAATCGTTTTTGCTATCGGTAATATCTTACAACACCATTTAAGTAGAAAAGAAGAGATCGAAGGATTTGAAAAAATAAAGGACATAGCAGTCCGTATTCTCAGCCGGACCTTATTGCGAGACCAATCCTACATTGTCCGGCGAGTGTGTGCAGAAGCGTTGGGAAAATTGACTGATCAGCGTACTGTGCCAAATTTAGTTGAAATATTAGGAACCGATACAAACCCCTTCGTTCGTCGAGAGATTATTCTTTCCTTGGGAAAAATTGGCGACCCATCTGTTAAAGAAGCATTAAAAAGTGCCAAAAAAAGCAACTACAAGATTGTTTCTGAAGCAGCTTACCAAGCATTGCAGAAGCTTCGTGAAAATTAAAAAGGTGTTTGAAACGTTCATTTTATTTTTAATAATTAATTCAGTCAAAATAATTTTATAAAGGAAAGGGTAGTATTACAGTAAGAAAAATTGTGAGAAGAAGAACATGCACCCAATTTTCCGACTATTCCATCACATGACACGAAAAACTTGGTTCGCATTAGTAGTTGTTATTTTTGCTGCAATGCTCGATTCAATCTTTACGCTTTTAACGCCTTGGGTGGCGAAAAACATCATTAATCTAATTTTCGAGTCAGGCGATTTCACAACCCAGCTTCATGCTTTGAAACTTTGGGTGCCGGTATATATCGGGATTGGCTTTTTTGCGTCGATTTTTCGCTTCCTTCAGCGATATATCAATGAATATGTTTCACAATCAGTCATCTATGACATTCGAAATACTCTTTATGCGAAAATTCAGAAACAATCCATCGACTTTTTCGACAGGATCGAAACGGGGCAATTAATCTCGAGAGGAACAAGTGACATTGAAGCAATTCGAAGGCTTTTAAGTATCGGCATGCGGATTTTTTTACGCTCCATTTGTTTGTATCTGGGTATTTTTGTTATGGTTGGCTTGATGGATTGGAAATTAATGCTGATTCTCACAGCCCTGGCGCCGGTATTGTTTATAATCATGTTTACATATGCAAGAAAGATCCGACCATTAATGCGCAAAATTCAAAACAAATTTGGTGATATGAATTCTGTTCTCGCTGAGAATGTATATGGCGCCAGTGTCGTCCGGGCTTTTGCAGCAGAGGATTATGAGTTCGATAAATTTGAGCGCGAAAATGAGCGCTACTTGCAAATGAACATGCAAATGGCTCGTTTACGAGCTTTTCTAACAACCATGTTTCCACTCATATTGGGTATAGGGTCATTTCTCTTGCTCTTTGTCGGAGGGAGAATGATTATCCTTGGTGGAGATATGGACATTGGACGGCTTATCGCTATCAACAGCTATCTTATCATGCTCCAAATGCCCACGCGTTTTATGTCCTTTGCAATCCTCCATTTCCAAGAAGGGAGTGCCTCTCTGAACAGAATTTTTGAGATTATTGACATGGAAAAGAAAATCCAAAATAAGCCCGAGGCAATACCCATGCCAGAGATCAAAGGAGCAATCTCTTTTCAACATGTTACTTTTAGTTATGTGGAAGGAAATCCCCCAGTACTGAAAAACATTAATTTAGAGATTAAACCGGGCGAAATAGTTGCCTTCTTAGGAACAACGGGTTCGGGGAAGAGTACAATTGTTAGCTTGGTCCCTAGGTTTTACGACCCTCAAGAAGGAGTGATAAAAATAGACGGCATAGACATTCGTGATGTGCTTGTGGAAACTTTACGACAGCAAATTTCTATTGTTCAACAAGAAGCTTTTCTCTTCGCCAAAACTATCCGGGAGAACATTGCTTTTGGCAAACCAGATGCCACAGAAGAAGAGATCATTCGCGCTGCCAAAATTGCTCAAGCACATGATTTCATTATGAGCTTTCCGAATGGCTATGATACTATTGTTGGTGAGCGAGGAGTGACATTAAGTGGCGGGCAAAAACAAAGACTGACTATTGCTCGTGCCTTGTTATTAAACACCCCAATATTAATCATGGATGACTCCTCGAGTGCTTTGGATTTTGAAACCGAATATCAATTCCAAAAGGCAATAAATGAATTGATCAAAAACCGAACCACGCTGATAATAACTCAAAGGCTCTCAACAATTAAATTCGCAACAAAAATAATTGTGATGGATAAAGGGCGAATAATTGAGGCAGGTACACATGAAGAACTGATGGCAAAAGAAGGATTGTACAAGTATCTCTACGAAACACAATTAATTGAACAGGAATTTGGACCAATTAAAGAACCGCTACAAGAAACAAGCAGCAAAACAACAACAGCAAAAGAAATAGCAGGAGGGCGAAAATAAATTGGGCTGGCATCGAGGCGGACACTTTAGTGCATTAATAGAAGATGATGAAGAGAAGAAACGTTTGAAAGTAACAAGTGATTGGACACTTGCAAAATGGATTCTAAGTTTTATCTTCGGTGAATATAAAGGATTAGCAATCGTTGCGCTGTTACTGGTTGCTTTTAGTTCGGTACTGGACCTTGTATCGCCCCTTATCATGAAATTCATTATTGATAACGTATTTAAAAACGCCACTAGTACTATTGCAGAATTAAAGAGACTTTTGTTAATCTTGACACTTGCACTCCTCGGAACAACAATTCTGACAGCAGTCGTGCAAATTTTCAGAACGATTTTACTCTATAAGATAGGCTATAATACTGTAAAAAAGATTCGTACTGACACTTTCCGACATATGCAAAGTCTTTCAATGAAATTCTTCGATAACCAAGAAGCAGGGCGACTGATTTCCAAAGTCACCAATGACTGCGATAAAATCAATGAATTAGTGAGTGGAGGGATAATTACTTCCTTAATTGACTTTATTACTCTAATTGGAATTTCCATTGTGCTCTTCGTACTGGACTGGCGTTTAGCCCTATGGTGTATGTTCTTATCGATTCCAATCACATTACTAATCAGTTATTTCTTCAAACGACGAGCACGAAAGGCCTATCGCCGAACAAGGAAAACAATTGCCACCGTCACTGCCAACCTCTCAGAGAGCATTTCCGGCGTTAAAATTTCCAAATCATTTTCAAGAGAGCAAAAAAACATCCAGGAATTTGCATCGATTAATGAAGAGAACCGGCAAGCAAATATGAAAGCTATTGGTGTTTTTGCCACAACTTTTCCACTCTTTAACTTCTTAGCAACAGCTGTCGTCGGATTCGTTTACTTCTATGCAGGCTACACAACTATTTATGGTTCTGTCGGGATATTATTTGCCATTCCTTTGGGAACCGCAATAGCTTTTACACAGTATGTCGGGAATTTCTTCAGGCCCGTTTTGAACTTGACGATGTTTTACAACACATTTCAGTCAACAATGGCTGCAACAGAACGGGTATATGATTTAAATCACAGCAACTCTGATGTTGTGGAGAAACCCACAGCCTATGATATGCCTGAAATTCAAGGGAAAGTGAAATTCGAAGGAGTCAATTTTAGTTACAAAGAAGGGGAGCCTGTATTGGAAGACTTTAATTTAGAAGTGCAACCCGGTGAATCGTTGGCGATTGTTGGACCGACAGGCTCCGGAAAAACAACGATTGTTAACCTGCTTGCAAGGTTTTACGAAATTCAAAAGGGGAGAATTACTATTGATGGGCATAATATACAAGACGTCACTCATAAATCACTCCACAGACAGTTAGGCATTGTTTTACAAGACCCCTATCTTTTTTCAGGGACAATAGCAGAGAACATTATCTTCAATCAAAAAGATGTCAGTATGGACGAGGTAATTGAGACGGCAACAAAAGTAAATGCCCACGAATTCATCTCACGGCTACCAAAAGGATATGAAACAGAAGTCGGCGAGCGAGGAAGCAAACTATCCCTTGGTCAACGACAATTAATCTCCTTTGCTAGAGCTTTACTCCCCAACCCGAAAATCCTCATTTTGGATGAAGCAACCTCTTCAGTTGATGCATATACAGAATTACTCATTAAGAAAGCTTTAACTAAACTCCTTTCAGGGAGAACCTCATTTATTATTGCCCACCGACTTTCTACAGTCAGAAATGCTGACCGGATCATAGTTCTTAAGGATGGGAAAATTGTCGAAGAAGGCACAAATGCTGAGCTTCTCGCAAGAAAAGGAGAATATTACCGCTTGTATCAGCTTCAGTTCAAAAACCAAGAAAAGGATTTAAATGGAGAAAAGTTGCAAACAGAGGAATAAATAAATAAATAACTGTGACAAGTATGATTGAGGAAAAAGACCGAACCCTTAAAGAACTATTGCCACCAGCCTATCTTTTGCCGCTTTTGTTTTCTTACCTACTCGAACATATCGCTTTATCTATCTACTGGATTTTTTTCGGCATCTTCCTCAGTGAGAAAGTAACGAACTCTTACCTCAATATCGCGATTGTTCTTGCTATTCCAGCGATTGTCTCAATTCTTGGCACAACTGTTTTAAGTTCTTTCTCCGATAAAACAGGGAAACGAAAGTTGCTCATTTTTATCGCAAAAGTACTCTCGATGGTTCAATTTTTACTCCTCTTGTTTTTTAATAAAACCATTTGGTCTATCTTACTTATTTTAGCTATTTTTGGCATTTTCACACAAATTTACTATACACAACATAGTGCATTAATAACAATTATTTGCCCACAAAATAGAAAGGGGCAAGTGTCCAGTTATCAAGTCTTTTTTGCCAGTGCAGGTTGGATGATCGGCAGTGCCTTATCAGACATCATTTACGATTGGAAAGGAATTATTGGCACATTAAGCTTCGCGGCCGGATTTGCAATACTAGCGGGAATTCTTTCACTGTTTTCACCTTCCAAAGCAAAGGGTTCAATAATTGAACCACTTCTTGTCCCTTTACCAGAAGAATTCTTATCCACAACTGCAACAATAGAAGAAAAGGGAGAAAAGCCAACGGTTATGGAAAGTCGAGTTACCAGCGACATAAAAGAGGCAGAAAAATATGCATCATATTTTGACATTTTTAAGCGAAAAAATGTAGTCTCTCTTATTGTTGTTCTCGCAATTCTGGACTTCGGTTTCGGGCCTTTTAATGTTATCACTTCTGTCTACTTTAAAGCGGCTGGATTGTCAAATATGCTTATAGCAAAGTCCAATACTATTGCTACAGCCCTTGGAATGGTTATCTTACTCATTAGTGGTTCTATTTTGGATAGGACAAGTCGAAAACGAGTCTTCATTTTTTCAATACTAGCTTATCCAATTGTCTATACGTTAATATTTACTCTTTCCATGTATCCCATTGCACTCTTTATTGTTTATCTGTATCCATTATATGCATTGAAAGTTCCAACTGCCAACACTATTATGGCAGATTTAACAAAAGAAAATGAACGGGGGAGGGGGATGAGCTTGATACAAATGGAACAAGTCTTCTTTGGAAATATTGGAGCGATTTTTGGTTGCTATATAGCAGACATTTTTCCGGGGACGATATTACCAAAATATATTCCCCAAGGGATTTTTGTCATCCCGCTCTTCCCAATATTCTTTGGCTTATTAGCACTTCTATTAGCGTTCTTGCTTATAAAAGAGACCAACCCCCGTTATTTAGCGAAAATAGCCAAAATGGGAGCAGTAACCAAAGTTCTTGAGTAAAGCATCTTTCACATTGTAGGAGCATTTTCCACTACTTCATCGCAAGAAATTTCCCGAAGAACCTCTTTAATGATATCAGGAGGGACATGCATTTCCGAAGCAACTTGCATGGGATCAAAATGAGCGTTCTTTTTACGTTCACGTCCAAGAATAAGAGAGATTTCAGCTTTTAAGCGGTCAAAAGAATAGAAGACTTTTTGCTCTGTATCAAGTACCGCCATATAAATTGTGGGGAGAAATTCCCGCCGGACAATGGATGCTGCATCGGTGGGGAGGACGCCAAATTCCTTTGTAAGAGCCTCTAAATCAACTCGACCCCAAAGCTCATATTCATTATAAAAGTACGAACGAATGGCTTTAATTTTCGTAGCAGAAATAAAGACATCTTTGTTTATTGATTGCCCATCAATTTTACGGGAAATTAAGAGATTTTCGATGAGATAATCTGAAAGCGGTAAAGAGCGGTCTGTTGTAGAGAGAACCGTACGATCGAAAGTTCCTTTGGACTGAAGGTCGTAAATTATCCGACGCTTTGTTGTTCCAATAATTTTCCGGATTCGCCCATGGGAGACATAAGGAAGAGAAACCATCAAGTCCCATGCTTGACCAACCTTAGAAGAATTAATGAGTTTTAAGACGCGAGAGATGATCTTCGTGTATTTGGACTTCTTCATTTCAGCTAATTCCATGACTCGCAGAAAGATGGTCTCAAGTGAGTCCATATCACAACCAGCCATTCGATTTATTCCCGTTTTTACAAGAAGCTCAGTAATTATTGATTCAATGTTTTTTCTGGTTCTCATTAAGCGAATGAATTTTAGAATGGCAGAATCATAGGAATTGGCAGCATCTTTGATTGCACCTATATCCTCAAAAATTCGCCCGGCAAGGGTGATGAATTTTAGCGATATTTCAGTTGGAACCCGTGGTTGGTCGATAAAAGCAATACCACGATTATAACATTTATTGGCAATTTCATGAGCCTTCTGCCAGTTTTTCATTCGAATGGCTGATTCGGAGGCTATTTTATAGACTTGAAAAGCAACCATTTTATTGGCATCCCATTCACGCGTCTGTACAATCTTGTTGATCAAGCGATTAGAATTCTCATCGTCATTTGATAAATCGAAGGCCTCGATTGCAATATCATAAAAGTCCATTGCCTCCAGAATTTTGCCTTCATTTATAAGCCGGTCACCTGAACTGTAGGCAAATAAGCCGATGTTTTTTAACTCAGAAGTGATATCGAGTTTTTGGTTAACAACCAAACTCACTTTAGCAAATTCCACAGAATCGAGGTACTTTTTCCGCTCTAGTAGTTGTTGGGAAGCTGCAAAAGCATCTTCAGCAATTTTAATGGCCTGGTTTGTTTCATTCAAATCAATAAAAACAATGGCTGCTTCTCGCAATTTATAAGCTGCCTCTTGATTGCCCCGGCGACAAAGTTTCTGCATGTTCTTTTTGACATCAGCTAAATCTTTTTCGAGTTCAAGATGGTTGCCGGTGAGGGCGAGTAATCTAGAGCAATTTTGAATGATCTTCTTCCCAAGCTTGAATGTTTTATCATTTTTACTGACTTTATTGCCAAAAGAGGTGAGAGTTTTAAGATAACTTTGCAAGGAAGCGTAATCAATAGCTACTGATGTTGACTTTGGTATTTCGAATTCTTTTAACCCTTGAACAATATCCTCTAAGGTTGACAGCACAGAATTGGCATTTTTCGCAGATTGTTGAATCGCAAAATCTAAGAGAGCAAGCACAACAGCTTTCATAAGCGCACTATTTTGTGTCTGACTTGCAATATCTCTTGCAGTTAAGAGAGACTCATAGCCACGGATTGATTGCATATTATTAATAAGGTCCTTTGAACCCAATTTAGCAAACTCTGCCCCAACACGAGTGATGGATTCCAAGTCTTGAATCTGTTGGAAAATTTGGTAGCAATATCCAAGCAACCGATAGAGAGAATCGAAAGTTACCTCCTCATGCAAAACGAGGAACTGTTCGAGAAGGTCATTGCCAAGATAAAACATTAGTTCTTTGTCTCCAGACTCATTAACAATCCGGATTGCATGCTCTAAAAAGAAGAAGCCAAGTTGGGGTTTATTGAGGAGCAAGTCAGCATTTGCTCTTTTTGTCAAAATGGAAATTAACTCTTTAATTGCTTCATCTTGATTGGCGCCTTTAAAGAAATGAAAAGCATCTCGAAGTACTTTCCCGATCATATTCCATTCTGTTTCTAAAGTGAGTTTTAGAGCATCAAGAAGAGTCGCGGTTAATTGAGACAAGAGAGCATTTTTAGAAATCTCGAGTCGAGAGATCATTTCCAGGACTTTTGCTCCTGCAAGAGAGTTTTTCTTTTTAATGGTTTCCAAAGCAATAGTTAATGAGAGGTTTACTACTTTTTTGATTTCTTCTGGGTCGGGGCTGCTTTCGGCAATTGCAATTGCACGCTTCAAGAAAAACACACCAATGGCAGATTTTCTATTTGGAAGGTTCTGATTTGCAGCGTTCATGTAGATACTGACTATCAAATCCAAAAGATCATATCTTGTTGTCTTTTCCACCAAGAATCGTCCGCGCTCGAGAATTAACACGGCTTTTGGAAAGTCATTTTCATCGAAAAATCTCCTCGAAGACTCAATTATTTGTCTTGCAGCGGTTGCGGCAAGTTCGCTATTTTTCCCTTTTAGATAATAATCAACTGCTTGTTCGCAAGCTTTTATTGCTCCAACTGCATCTCCAAGACTTAAGAAGGCATTAAGAATCGTTGTTTGTACTTCTCCTGCTTTAATAAAATTAGATGCTTTCTGAAAGATTTGCGAAGCTTGCTCATAAATTTTAATTGCAAGAGGAATGTTATGGTTAATGAGTTCATTTGCTTTTTCAATAGCAATCTCACCAAGTTCATTACACCCCTCCATATTTTGCGTTTGAAGTTCAATGTCAACAGCTTTATTTATTGCCAGAAAACCACTTTCATTGTAGTCCTTTTCAACAAGTAAGAATCCTGTGCGAAGGTAGATTTTCGCAGCTTCATGTGCACCTAGAGAATCGTTAGCAATAAATGCTGCCTTGTCAATCAACTCAATGCCACTTGTTTCCTCATTAGCAACAATAAACCGTTGACCAACATCCAAACAGAAAGTTATTACCTGATCAAATTCCTCAGCTTTAAGGTAATAATCAACTGCCGTGAAAACAAAATCCTTTGCCAGTTTGAATTCTTCTTTCGCAAAAAGATCATCAGTAATTTCGGCTATCTTTACAACTTGTGAAAGTAATTTTTCCTTATCTTCTTCTAGAATTGGCAAAAACTGTTTGAAGGCATTATTAGTAGAGTTATACATGCCGGCGTTCAAGAGATTTTCAATTCTTTGGTCATTGATTTGAAGTGCATAATCCAAGTCAACGGAGATGCTAAAATTGGCTGCCTGCTCCCAAAGTTGTTCTCCTTCCATGATTCTGCCCTCATTGATCACTTCGATTGCCTTTTCGACTAATCGATTTATCACTTTCTTTTGTTCTTCAACTTCGCCGGTTTTTTGATGAACAGTGACGATTTGGCCAGCAACAATGGCAGCATTTTGATAGTCTTTCAAATCATACAGGAAATCAACAATTTCAGTTAAAATTCTCACAGCATGTTTGTATTCATTTGCTACCATTAAAGTATCAGAAGCAAGAAGCACAAGCTTTACGCCTTGAACGATTTTGTTCATCTTCAATAAAGCATTACAGGCTTTCATATAAGTCTCCGAAGCATTTATTGGCTGGCCAAGACGCAAATAAATAGCTGTTGCTAAATCTACCAGTTGGAGTCCTAACTCAACTTCATTATCAGCAATGAATATTGTCGCAAAAGTAGTGAGTTCTTCAGCGATTAGCGGGGATTTCTCGGTTTCATCCTTCTCTTCGAGCAAGTTTGCAAGTTGTAAAAAGAAGTTGTAAGCAGTTTGGTGATCTTTAATTGTTGCAAACGCCCGTCCTTCGAGTAAAGTAACATCTACCTCACTGGCAAAGAGCTTATGCTCATTGGCGAGTTGGATTGCTCTATCAAAACATTGTAAAGCAAATTCTTTGTTTTCAGCGGGTTTATTTATTAATGCTTTTTGTCCGATATCTGCAGTGATAATAATTGTGGAAGCAAGTTTGTCCAAGTTGGTTTGACTATAGGATTTATTCGCAAGTTCAATCTGCTGAAAAGCATCTTGCCATTGCGACTTTTGCATGTTAATTTCTGCAAGGGATAAGAAGGCATCGCCAGAACGTTCAATATCATTTAACTGAATGAAGATTTGAGCTGCAGTTTCAATCAATTCTTCACCATAGACAAAATTCCCCTTCTCAATGAAAGCTTTTCCTTGATTGAGCGCAACCTCGCCAGCTTCGGCAATCATATCAACTTCTTTTAAGGTTGCAATACCATTGTGTATAAATTCTGAGGCTTCATCTACCAACCCTTTTTGATCACGCAAAGTACTCCCTTGGAAAATTTGTAAGCGGCCCACTTTTCCCAAATAGTCTTTTTCACCCTCGAGATTTGCCTTAGCAAAGTCATAAAATTCATTTATAGTATAGAAATCACCAATCTCGAGAAAAGCATTTGTTGCGGAAGTTAAAATCTCGCTCTGAACTTCCAAATCAACGAGGGTACTGAACTCCATTGCAGCAATAAACAAGTGTTTGGCAAACACAACATCACCCGCTGCCATATTTTCCTGTGCTTTTAGAGCACAATAGCGAGCCAATTTAATGACCGGCTCAACGCCGCCTACGTTAAGATAGGAGCCAACACTCTTGCGCAAGAGATCAATACCATCATCAACAAATCGATTTTCAATCAGAAGTTTGGCAACATTCGCAACGTTTGTTCCGAAAACTTCAGGATTCTCCTCTGTTTTTAAGACTTGAGTAATTAATTGCAACAGTCCTTTTGCCAGTTCCGGTTGTTTGTTCTCAAAAAGTAAAGAACCAATTTCAAAGATGATCTGACTACTCTGGGTACTGTCTCCAAGTTCAGCCAGAGTTAAAACAGCATGTGTGATAAAATCAGTTCCCAGCTTAAATTGCTGATTCGAAATTATCAGTTGCTGACCATAGGATATCGCTTTCTCCGCCAGAGCTCTTTTTTCAGCCGGAAAATTCGCTCCAACAATTTTAGTGGCCAGCTGAATGTTGTTTAAAACTAACTTTGGTTGGTTAGAAATCATCGCTTGAGTATTAAACTCCTGAAGTACTTCGACTTGTGCCAATGGACCTTTTTCTTTCGCACATTCAATAGCCTTAAGATTTAATGATTGTGCGAGGTCTGCATTCCCATCTATAAGTTGATCGATGGCAGCTTTAAGGAGAGGCTTTGCTGTCTGCATGATTTTATCTTCAGCTTCGGCACTTCGATATGTTTTTGCTGCCTGAATGAGATATCCAGCCCCTGTTTCAAATCGCTCAAGAGCAAGGAAAGATTCACCCATGGTTTTGTAAGTAGTGGCTGCTTCTACGGTTTTTCCGGCTTTGAGGAAGTTGTCAAATGCGATTTTTACAAAATCTTCTGCTTCAGGGAGTTGATTGTTTTCGAGTAAGGCATGCGCGATTTTAGAAGCCTGCTCACCTATGTTTTCAAATTTCTCAACCTTAAGGAGAATGGAAATTGCATCATGTGAATAAATGAGGGCATTTTGAAAGTCCGCATGCGCTATAAGCTCCAAACTTTTTTCAAAAATTATACTAACAGTTTTTTCGAACTTTACAGTTAGCTGACCAGAGAGATAAACTCTACAAGCACTTTTGTAATCCTCTAACGCCAAAGTGATGAGATCCCGTTGAAACATGTTGGCTCCTTTTTCGACAAAGAAGTCAGCGAGAAAGCCTTTATCGAGCTCTTCCATAATTTGAAGCATTGCAAAATAATCGAGTGCAAGTTGGAATTTCCCTTTCGTATCAAGTAAGGTGTACGCTTTGGTGGCAATTTGCTTGAAAACATTTTTCGCAGTATCTACAGCTTGAATTGTTGTAAGAAGAAGTAAAGCCTTTTCATAAAGGCGTTTAGCAATATCAAATTTCTTTTTATTGAATTGCAGGTTGCCTTGCTCAACTTGTATGGTTGCTGCAGCGACTATAACTTCATTTGCGCCTATTTCCTGCGCTTTTTCAATGCCTATTTTCAAGAGTTCTCCACCAGGATCCGCAGAAGAGAAAGTTGCTTGAAGCGCTTTGACCAATTTTTTCGATCCTTTTCCATTTAAAATTGCATTTGCATAAGTAATTATTTGCTGAAGAACGGTTGTTGCTTCCTCTGCAAGTTGATTAGTTTCACAAAAACTGATGAGCTTTTCAAATAAACTGAACCCCTCTTTTATAAAACCCTTTTCCATTAACAACTGGAAAGCTTGGAAATCACCTTTAAATTTCTCTTTAATGGCATTAATTTCTAAAAAGCATTTTGCAGCCTCTTTCAGGAAAGCAAAACCACGTTCTCGTTCCTCCACTTTTTTACTGATAACCATTTTTAAGGCTAGACGTCTTGAGACCTCGCCTTTCTCTCTTAAGGTCTCTTCTAAATCCACACCTGTACTTCTACTAATAAGTTCTTTCTTTTCTAAATATTCAAAGGCCAGTAGATTCTTCTTCTTAGTTAATGCCAGAGCTAACAAACTTTTAACAGCCGGCAGTGCCTTTGGGAGCACTTCTTTTTTCTCAGCTTTAGTGGCAATTTTTTCATACGCAAAAACACTTTCCACTAATAAGAGATTGTCTTCGGTTTTTTCAGAAGCAGCAATTGCTTTTAAAAAGAGATTCTTGGCGTCTTTTGTTTGGTTAGTTTCAACGGCTTCTCTCGCTGCTTGTAAATAGCTTTTCGCAGCATTGCTCCATTTTCCTTTTTCTTCGAACACCATGGCTTTTTTAACCAATTCTGACATGTCAAATTCACCATTCAATAAATCTATGTTAACTAATTTATTGGTTTACAATTTTGCATTTTCTTTTACAAGTACAAAAAGAATAAGTAAAAGAACACTTAAGTTTTTAGTATTAGGAAGAGAACCTAATTTCAAGTCAAACATGTTCTGTTGGTGGGGGAGGGAGAGGGATTAACATGCCATTTTCGAGGTATTTAATAAGAATTTTAAGAACATCTTCCTTTAGGAGGTTATTCTTTGGATCTTGCATAATAACATCAATTAATTCTGTCACATAGAAAACCTCTTCGTCTGTTTGGCTGAGAAAATCTGTGAATGCTTTTGCCAAGGTTTTTTCATTTTGGTTGATAGCTGTTAGCCGCATTCTTTTAGCATCCATCTTGAGTGGATAAAGGTATTCTAAGCGCAGGTGTTTTTCCAAAAGGTCGGTTGCTCCCTTAAAAGCGGAGATAAAGCCATTGAAATTCTCAAGTTCTGTTTTAAATGTTTGTTCAAACTCTTTCATGAAAATCTGTATGCGTTTTTTCAAGTGTTCACCGATCTTTTCGCTAACAAGGAGGGCGGTTTTTGACATTTCGCCTTCATAAATTATTATCCAGAATCCTTCACGGCCAATTTCACTAAAGACTCCAATTCGCTTTTCTGACTCGCCGGCCATTTCTTCAGTAAAAGTTCCAACAGCACTTAAAAAGCCGCTAGTCAAAGACACATCGATATCCTTTCCGAAGCCTTGACTAAATAGAGGAACGCCTGATTGGGAATGGATTAGAATTACGTGCTTTATTTTTAGGATGTCATTAAAAATGGACACTCCAACATCCAAGTCAGCTTCTAAATCGAGGGGGAGAAAATAATTCACATCTTCTTGAGCATCTACAATACCATTCTCATCAATTTCTTCTTGCCACTCGAGGTTTTGCCCAGGCTGAAGATCTGCTAATTTACTCTCAACTCTATCTTTTACTTTCTCAAGTTTCGATGCTCCACCGGCAGCTGTTTCCCTTGTTGGTTCATAGGGGCGATAAGGGTCATAGTGAGAGCCGACACTGTAGGGTGTTCCATACTTTTTCGCCTCGATCGTTGGCACCTTTCGTTTTACTTCTTCTTTCTTACTTACAGGTGCGACATATTGCCGGCAAGTATAACAATACCATCGTCGATATTGCTCAATAAAACGCACTTGTGAGCTACAATTCGGGCAGAAAGCATTTTGTGCCACCGATGGCTGTGGTGTGCGTGCTTGTAATTGTTGCGGGTCCTTGAATGGGATCAACTCAACATTTGATTTTTCCGAGGCTTTATCACGTGTGATTGTAAAAGCAAGAATTCGTCTTTTATTTATAGAAAAAATCAATTCATTTTGTCTATTTCCGTATAAATCGCCGATTTTCAAGTCTGCGATATTGCTGTAGCCCTCATGTGTTTCAATTGTATTCGAACGAAGAATATGAAAAGAGCCCCGAGAAGTTCCAACCACAACCTCAAGTTGGTGGTCATTATCTACATCACCAACCACACCACAAGTTATAGCGCCATCTAAGGTGTGACTCGACATTAAATAATTTCGTTTAAAGATATTGAGTTTTCCTGACTGCTCTCCTACCATCACTTCAGAGATACCATCCCGGTCAAAGTCACCACAGAAACAAAATGATGGAGGGCTTTCAACTTTAAACTCTCCAATAAGGTCAAATTTTTGTAATTGCGGTCGAAATTCGATCTCCTTGAAAAAACCATCTTCAGAGCCTGCAATGAAACCAGTATAACCGTTACCATTGAAATCACCTGTAAGAATGGTTGTCACTGGTTTTTGGAAGACTTTTCCCAAGGAGAAACCGCGAATCTTATCCCACCGGTGTTTTCTGCCAGGAATGCGTTCAATCATTACTACTTCGCCATTTGCACAACCAACGACTATTTCAGAAAGCTTATTCCCATTCAAATCACCTGGCGCGGCTGCCAAAATACTGGAAGGCAAGCGAATGCCATCTTTAATATCTTTACTATAAAAGGGACGGCCATTTCTAGCATTGATCCGAAGGACTCCTTTGATATCGCCAGTTATTAATTCAAAGCCTTTATCCAAACTTGTCTGTGCCACACAGAGAACGTTAATGCGTTCATTAATTTTCACAGAAGAATTAGCAAGATGTTTGGGATGAAGAACACTAATCTCTGTGCTACTTTTTTGTAAGCGTGAAGCAATTATTTCGGAAATACCATCCACATTAAAGTCATGTACGAAGAGTGAATGGAACTCTCGAGTCTCTTCTTCAAGAATCTGCTGCAAGGAAACCTACAACCATTTTCTATTCAGGAATTTTTGATAATTTTTGTTTTTCCCAACATTATTTTATGCTTAATCTTTAAATTCCTTTTGTTATCGCCTTTTTTCTGCAGAAAATTTTTAGTTGACTTACTTGTAGAGTACCACTTGTGAACTGAATTACTTGGGACAAATAAGATAGCTAATTAACCTATAGAAAAATTAGAATGAAAAGAAAATAGTGTCCTAAGCTTAAGAAACTAAAAAAGAATAGTTTTAAAAAAAGCATTTACTTTTCAGTTTGAACTAATAAAAGGAGCTAACAAAAATGACAACATTATTAGATGAAAGTGTTAGACAAATTGTCAAGCAACGTTTTAGTGATATGAAAAACCCCGTTACTCTCAGAGTTTTTTCAACAAAAGGACATTGCTTATTCTGTAATGAAATGATTTCTCTGATGACAGAGGTAGCAAGTTTATCAGATAAAATCGAGCTGGATATTTGCGATTGTGAAGCAAGTCATCCAAAAGCGAAAGAATATGGCATTGAACGACATCCTGCAATTGTTATTGAAGGAGATAAAGACTATGGCGTCCGGTTCTTCGGCGTTCCGGCCGGAAAGGAATTCACCACTTTAGTTGAATCCATAATGCTTGTTGCAAATCGAGATGCAATTCTATCACCCCAAGCACATGAAATGTTGAAATCGATTAAACAAAAAGTTAATCTCAAGGTGTTTGTTACCCTCGAGTGCCCCTACTGCCCGGCGATGGTATTACGTGCGCACAAATTAGCCATTGCAAACGATTTTATTACTGCTGAGATGATTGAGGCCTCACAGTTTGCTCAACTTGCTTCAGTCTTTGATATCTTTGGCGTACCAAATACGATAATTAATGATGGGAAGGGAAATGTTGAAGGGCTTGTTCCAGAAGAAATGCTTTTACAAGCAATACTCGAGTCTTTCAAGCATTAAAAATGCAAGATAGCAAAGTTAAGCCAAGTTGCTACTTGGTGATTTCCTTTTTTTCCCTTTATTTTGAGGGTTTAGAATCTAAATTTTCAGATAGGATGAATTATAGTTTTCTTTGGGATAAGTTTTTCAAGCAAAGGAAATTAATAGCTATGTGAGTTGATGCAAACATGGCAATAACTGAAATTAAGCCTAAAATTTATGCAGTAGGAGCGAAGGATTATGACCGTCGCTTATTTGATCAGCTAATTCCCCTCCCAAATGGGACAACCTATAATGCTTACTTGATAATCGGTTCAGAAAAAACTGCTTTGATTGACACCGTTGATGGAACGAAAGTCTATGAATTGCTTCACAACCTTGAACAAGCACCTGTAAAAACAATTGATTATTTGATCTCCAATCATAGCGAGCAGGACCATTCCGAAGGCTTGGTGAAAATGCTCGAGCTTTATCCAAAAGCTAAGGTCGTGACCAGTAGCTTAGGGAAAGAACATTTAATGGTTCATCTTCACATTCCTGAAGACCGCTTTCTTGTACGGGAAGATGGCGAAACACTCTCTTTAGGGGACAAAACATTAGAGATAGTCACCATTCCATGGGTGCACTGGCCGGAAACAATTGCAACATATGTAAAAGAAGACAAAATAATCTTTACTTGTGATATGTTTGGTACGCATCTTGCCCAGAGTGAAACTTTTGTTGTCGACAAACCTTTAACATACTCTTCTGCCAAAAGATACTTCGCTGAAATCATGATGCCCTTCCGGAAAATCATTGTTAAGAATCTCAAAAAACTGGAAAAATACGACTTCGATATGATTGCTCCAAGTCATGGCCCCGTTCATCAAGAACCAGAGTTTATAATAAATGCATACAAAGAATGGATCTCTGACGACGTAAAGAATGAGGTTGTGTTACCATTTATTTCAATGCATCATAGTGTTCAAGAGATGGTTGAATATTTCATCGAGAAACTCGTAGAGAAAGGTATTACTGTAAAACCCTATAATCTTGCAGTTACTGACATCGGCGAATTAGCCATGGATTTAGTAGATGCAGCCACTATTGTTATCGGTGCCCCAGCGGTCTTAACCGGAGCACATCCCCTTGCAATTTACGCAACCTACCTCGTAAATGCTTTACGGCCAAAAGCAAAATTCGCATCTATTATCGGCTCTTATGGCTGGAAAGCTAAACTGAAAGAACAATTGGTTGGGATTTTGACGAGAATTCATCCTGAATTCATTGAGCCTGTGATCATGCGTGGCAAACTTACAGACGAAGGACGAAAGAAACTCGACGAACTCGCTAACGCGATCTATCAAAAGCATAAAGAGCTGGGTATAACCAAATAAAATAATCCCCAGCCTTTCCCTATTTTTTTCAATGCGCAATTTTTGTCACAGTTTTTAGTTCCTCTTTAATTGTTCTCTTCACTTTTTAAAGAAAAATTATTTAATAAAGGTCAATCGTACGTAAATCCAATTGGTGAATTCGTAATGACAGAACGATACCAAATTTATAAGTGTAACATCTGTGGGAACATCGTTGAAGTTCTAAATGCAGGTGGAGGGACCCTTGTTTGCTGCGGCGAACCAATGGTTCTTTTAGAAGAACAAACAGCTGACTGGAAAAACGAGAAACACGTTCCTGTCGTGGAAGATAAAGGCGGCGGGAAAGTCGAAGTGGTCATTGGAAGTACACTGCATCCAATGGTTGAAGATCATTGGATTCAATGGATTGAAATCATCGCTGATGGGAAAACACAACGAAAGTATTTAAACCCTGGCGATGAACCAAAAGCAATCTTTATGGTAAAAGATACATCTAATATTATTGCAAGAGAATATTGTAATAAGCACAGCCTTTGGAAAAACTAACAGAGTTGATAAAAAATGGGAAAATCAATTAAAGGAACAGAAACAGAAAAGAACCTCTTGAAAGCCTTTGCCGGCGAATCGCAAGCACGAAATAGATATACCATGTATGCGAAAGTAGCTAAAAAAGAAGGCTTTATCCGCATTTCTCAATACTTCTTAGAGACAGCAGATAACGAATACGAACATGCAAAACAGTTCTTTGACTTCCTTGAGGGAGGACCGGTGGAATTCACAGCTGCCTACCCAACCGACATCGGTACAACAGAGGAAAATTTGAAATTTGCTGCAGAAGGAGAAAACGAAGAACATACGAAAGTCTACCCAGGTTTTGCGAAAGTAGCAGAAAAGGAAGGCTTTCCAGAAATTGCTTTGAAATTCAAAAACATCGCAAAAGTAGAAGTAGAACACGAAAAACGCTACCTTGCACTCTTGGAGCTTGTGAAAAACAACAAAGTCTTCAAAAGAGACAAGAAAATTAAATGGAAATGCTTGGAATGCGGATTTGTCTACGAAGGAACAGAGCCACCTAAGATCTGTCCCTCTTGCGGTCACCCCCACAATTATTACGAACCATTCGAAGAATATTATTGAAATCTTTTTCTTATGGACGTATCTTCTTTTTTTCTCCTTTTTAATTTGAGTCTAAAGATATTTTAGAAGGAAAATCAATATGTGAAATATCACCGTTCTTTGGTCAGTTAGCATGACAAAAAAAATCGTTTGCCCTAATTGCTATCGTGAAAATGATGAATGGTCTGTTTATTGTAACTTCTGTGGTCAACTCCTCAAAAACAACTCTTCTGAACAGAACCAAGATAAAGAAACAACCCCTTCTCTAACCCCTACTAAAACCAAGAAAAAAACAGAACCCTTTCCAACAAAAACAGTATTAATAAGAAAGAAACCAGAAGAAAAACCATGGTGGAAACCAGCAAAGAGAAAACGTCCCTGGTATCACCCTCTCGAATGGTTTTTTTGGTTGGGATGGGGTGTCTATATTTTCTTGCGATTTCTGTTTGTAGAGATCTTCCGTTATTTTAAATGGTGCGTCTGTTGGGGGGCACCAGACGATTTGAAAAAAGAATAAAGAGCTCACCTATGACACTGCTTAGGTGAAAAGTACTTTTTCTCGTTCAATGGCTTTTCGAGCCGCAAGAACCATTAATGCCAATAAAACCAAGGAAAGAACTAAATAGAGTCCATCAATCCAGGTAAAGGTTAGATCGGCAATTGACATACTAACATGATAAATCCAATAATAGGGATTAATCACTAGAATGAAATTTGATTGCCCTGGATTTATCATTACCGGCAACATGAATAGTAAGCCAAACATGAGAATAACAGGAACCCCTATTCGTTCTGCTACAGTTTTAGTGAAAAGCGTATCAACAGTCATTAAAGCTAGCATAGTCAAGACAAGCGCCAACCCCAAGCCAATTAGTAATACAACGCCTTTATATGAGAGCAAGTCTCTAAAGGGGAGCGATAAAAAGCCTGTCGCACCATAGTCATCAGCGGTTTGTCCCAACACCGCCTTGCTTATTGCTCCTGCAATTGCTGAGCCGGCAAAATAAGACAAGATAGTTAATGTCGATGCGATCGTTCCTACGATGAGTTTCGAATAAACAAGGTTTGAGCGATTCTTTGTTATGGAGAGCATTGTCTCAAATGTGCCATCTTCTTTTTCTTTGGAGAAGCCAATGGTTCGCCCCATATTCCCAATAAGAGATAAAAGGATAAAGAGGGCATAAGCAAAAGGCATTGCCAATTTCATTGTCTCTTGAGACCAGATGGTTGATGGTTCTGTTGCAGGTGGGATGTATTGAATAGGCTCTACTTGAGGAATGTTATCTTCGGTGATATTTCTAAAGAAGAGATAGGTGCTAAAGACAACCTCCTGGATTAGATTTAACATTGTATCAAAATTATAACCCTGCAAAGAGACATCGCTTGCTGTTTTATGATATTCGAATACGGACTCGCCGGCAAAAGTTGCGGTTGTGAAATTGGTCGGAAAATATATCCCATTAGAAGCATTGAGTGCTTTTGCCCGTGTGGAAACAACTTCTATTTTGATATTGTCTTCCTGGTTTGCATAATATTGCATGTTATAAAGAACATTTTGCCCAACGTTGATGAAATAGACAGAACCATTAACATGGGTGACTGTTCCGCCTTCATCTGCATTACAAACGGTAATGACAGTATTTGAACCACTAACAAATAATGTTGGAATCCCAACGATAGCAAACATCATTATAAATGGCACAACGATTGTGAGAATGATGGTTTTCCAAGTAAAGACGAGTTTCAAATCTTTCCGTAAAATCGCTCTAAACTGCTTTCTCTTCTTAGTCATCATGTGCCCTCCAGTAAATCCTCTGTTGTTTCTAAACTTTGGAAGTTTTTTGAACCATTTTCAAAAGCATTGATAATTGCCATTTCAAAATTCCCATCAGGAGCAAATTGTTTTATTACTGCCTTCTTTGTTCCTTCAAAGATTAATTCGCCTTCTTTTAAGATGCCGGTATAGGTTGCTAAGTCTTCGAGATCCGAAGTGATGTGTGAAGACATTAGAACGGTCTTCCCTTCGTTCACAACTAATTCTTGAATTATATCTCGTGCTTTTTTAGCTCTGGCGATATCTAAACCAGTAGTAGGCTCATCCAAGACAATGAGTTCTCCACTGGAGATAATTGTTCGCACCAAGTTAACCACCCGCTTTTCCCCTCCGGAGAGCTTGCCAAAATTTAGATCCAATTTATCGGCCATTTCAAGGCGTTCTAACAGTTCAACCATTTTTTCCGACGCTAGAGCTTTATCTACGCCAACAATTGAAGTGAATAATAGGATGTTATCTCGAGTTTTAATATCTTTATAACCGGCGCTCATTTGTGACAAGATCCCAATTTCTGCGCGAATATCTTCAGGATTCTCTACGACATTAATGCCTTGCACAATTACTTCGCCTGATGTTGGCTTCATTATCCCAGTTAAAATACGGATTGTGGTCGTCTTTCCAGCGCCATTTGGTCCCAGCAGAGCATAAATTGACCCTTTGGGGACATGCAGAGAAACATTTTTTAGCACTTGTTTTTGACCAAAGCTTTTACAAAGGTCTTTTGTCTCAATAATTAATTCCTCGTTCATTTCAGCCATCAAACCTTTTTTTGCCTTCAAAGGAGGTTCTTTTCTACAAACTGTTTTACAACTATCTTTTTTTTAATATATTACCTATAAAAAGAAATGCAAACTTCCTCTAATTTTTTTCAAACACTTTTTTTTATCCCTCTTTCAGATAAAAGCGGAATCGAGGCGTATGGCTAACTCCACCTTCCCAGACGAGCTCTTTTTTCCTGTAAATAATGCCTTGTTGTTCTAATCGTTGTAAAGTTGCATAAATCAACGGTGAAAAAGTAAAACCTTGCTTATCTAAAGCAGTCAGCTGTTCCTCAGAGAGTCCCAGCTCATTATAAGCAGTTTTAAAGTAATAATAGATTCTCCCAAGATCATTGTGATTTTCGCGCAATGCTTTTAGAATAAGAGCTTCAAAAGCGACACCCTCGGGTTCATAAGCCGGTGGAGAGCGTTCAGGTAGAAGAGTTTCAATTACTGCTTTGCCAGGAGTGAGTGTTATTAGTGCGTTTTTCTGCGGAGCAAATTTTCTGTTGAGAATTTGTTCTACTGGCTCGAAGCCTTCGAGAAAGGAGGTGAAAAACGAACTTTCTGTATTAGTGCCAATAAAAAGTGGTTGCGCCCAATTAGCAATAAAGATAGTCTCAGGGTACGCGGGATGCAAGATAACAAAAGCAAATTGTCCTTCGAATTGCCTGCAAATCTCCCTTATTGCAGTCTTTATTGTAGTGCCCGCTTTTAGTGCTTCTTCAAGAAGAAAGCTAAAAATCTCACTATCACAATAGTCAACAACTTCCTCATCATTCTCATTACGATAGGACGATTTCGACCTAAAGGAATAACCTTTCTTTTCTAATTCATGAACAAACAATTGATAATTGGTGATTGTTCCATTATGCATTGTTACAAACTGTTTTTTACTGTCCCAGAAAGGATGAGATTTTTCTGTGCTATTCGTCTCTGCATATAGAAGGTTCTTAAGGGCATAACGCGTGTGTCCTATGCCAATCGAAGCAACAGGCAGTTCTTTGTTTTGGTCTCGAAAATCGCGCACAGGACCAATTGTCTTTGCCAAACGAACAGTAGAATTAGCTAGGACGGCAAGCCCTGTTGCTTGCCCGCCAATGATTGCTTCTTGAGCTTCCAAAGAATTGAGTATAAAAGGCACGACATTCTTTTCTTTGGTGATAAAACCAGCAAGATGACACACGGTTAACACTTTATAAGTCAAACTTTATTTTAATATTTGAATCTTCTGAGCAGTCAAAAAAGCCTTCAATTCTGTTAGAGTCGGTAAAGCAGTCATTGCTCCTTTTTTCCCGACAACCAAGGCACCCACAGCATTACCTAATATTCCTGCTTCCTCGAGCGACATGCCTTGTGACAGCCCGAAAATGAACCCGGCATTAAAGCCATCACCTGCTCCTGTTGTATCTACTACTGGCACTTCGAAAGAAGGTATTGTGGAGAAAAAGCCGTCTCGTGATTTTAGGAGGCAACCATCCTTCCCTAATTTTAAAGCAACAATTTTCAACGGATAGTTTGCCATTATCTCGAGAATGGCCTTCTGAGGGGGCATTTTTCGGTCAAGAATAAAAGTCAGCTCTTTTTCTGATGGATAAAAGATATCCACTGTTTGGAGGGCAGCGTTAAGTAGCGCTCGAAATTCCTCTTCATTACGAAGTAAATCTTTCCTGATATTTGGGTCGAAACAAATAACTCCACCATTGTTTTTACAATACTCGATCGCTTTGAAGGTTGCACTTTTACTTGGCTCGCTTAATAAAGAGATCACTCCAAAATGAAGATATTGGAGGTCCTTAAACAGTAAAGGATCAAGTTCTTCAGGAGTGAGGGCTGCATCCGCAGCATTCTCTCGATAAAAAAGAAAACTCCGTTCACCTGAAGCATTTAGAAAGACAAACGCTAGTGATGTCTTTTCGCCATTTTTCGCGGTGACAAGATTTTCAATCCCCACACCCTCTTCGGCAAGTTTTTTTACTAAGAATTGGCCAAAAGGGTCATCGCTCACCTTTCCGAAAAAACGCACCTTGGCTCCTAACCTTGCAATTCCAACTGCAAAGTTCGCAGGAGCACCACCCGGCAATTTGAGAAACGTAGCGACAGAGTCTTTTTGCTGTCTTTCTTGAGCAATGAAATCAATTAAAACCTCACCAATTGAGCCAATATACTTCATATTTCTACCAGTATCTTCTTTAATTTATTAATTTCTCCTTTCGCTATTTAATCCTCACGCGCTTTGAAAAAGCAACTAACAGAGCCCTTCTTTCAAAAGATTCGTTTGGTGTAAAAAAGAACATTTTAACGAGCCTTTTTCTTAGGCAACAATCTTTTAATGAGATAAGTTAATCTTTTAAGTAATCAGTCTATAAGATAAATAGGTACATGATTCATTATTTAGTTTAATGAATAAAACACTGGAGAGCAATTGTAAATTGAGTGACATTTATCTAGATTGTGATTCACCCTGCGTCAGTTGTCCCTATGGACGGATTTTCAAGATTAGTAGTTTTGATGATCGATTTTTACATGGTTCCTACTATTGCGTGAATGATGGCATTCTTTATCTGTGCAAACGAGGGGTGGGTTTTCGAATGGTGCATGGGCAATTGAAACCGTTTTGCCCGAGATGTGATAGACAATTAGGACAAATTATGCTCCGCTATACTAAAGGGAAAAATTTCAGACCATTTGAAGATGACATTTTACTTGTGGTAAGGATTCCATTACAATCAAAATTTGATATTTCCAAAGTACTTCGTGGCTCCTATTTCAAAGACCTTGCAGAGGTTTTACTTTATATCTACTTTAATGAAGGAGAAGGGGAATACAATATTGTTCGTTACCGGAAAGCTGACAACCAATATTCAGTCATCTTCTCAGGGAGAGTCTCTTCGACTGACATTGAAATAGAAATCGTTCAAACAGAAGAAATTGAACCACCGGTGTTACGATAATAAAAGCAGTTTTTCATAGGAGTTATTGAAAATCTTTTTAATGCCCTAACCTAAATCAAATACTGTGATAAAATGGCTCAAACAAATAAGCTCTTTCATGTTTGCCATTTACTTTTTTCAAATGGCATCACTAAACCTAAATCAGCCCTTACTTTTGAAGAACTAAATAATCTGATTCAAAATATCCCTGGGTATAATTTAGAAGAAATCATCAAAGAATTGGTTGAACAAGGATATATTGGACAATTTAACGATAGGTACTTCCTTCTGGGGAAAGGAATTATCGCTGTGGCAGCGATTTTCACCTAACAATTAAATGCTGAAACGACCAATTCTCTTAGTATAAAATGTAAAGCTTATCCTTTGAGCTACAGAGAAATATTGAACAAGAGTGGATAAATAAATGACTAGCGAAAAATCCTTATCAGGTGTAATTCTAGTTTCATTTGAATATCCACCTCGACGACTCTCACCCATCAGTGATGTTGTCTTTCAGCTTGCCACCTTCTGCCTGAAAAAGGAGACAAATGTTTGGGTCGTTACATTCGATGATTGGCGTTCGGACATTACGAATGAGAATGGAATTGTTGTTAATCGAATTCCAAATCACATACCAAATAACATTTCTGACTTAACCATCATATTAAATCTTAAATGCGCTTATCAAGCAGCCATTGCTGCGATCATGCATGAACATCAAGTAGATATCATCCATTTATTTGAATGGCAGACACTCCCTTTGCTTGTTCCGTGGGATGGTAACATTCAACCTAAAGTTGTTTATACAACCACTTCCATACAGATATCTAGAGAGAATGCTCACTTCCCTTATCATCAAGGATTAAAAAAGATTGAAGAAAAAGCACTAAAAAATGTAGATTTAATTTTAGTGGATACAGACCAATTGATGTTGAATGCTATTGAAGAATATAATTTAGATCCAGCGAAAGTTATAACCCAAAAAATACGTCAGAGAAAAATTGCGCCGAAGATTTTTCAACAGTACCTTACTTTATTGCCCTCAGAGTACAAGGAGGAGAGCTAAAAAAGATGCTTCGTGTACTAATGCTTAGTTGGGAATTTCCCCCATTCAAAGTAGGTGGCTTGGCGGCCCATGTTAATGATCTCTCACAAATGCTTGTGCAAAAAAGTTTAGAAGTTCATATTTTAACCTGCAGCTTTCCCGGCGCAAAGGAGTATGAAGTTGTTAATGGGGTTCATGTCCATCGCTTTGATGCCTATGCAATTCCTGCACCGGACTTCCTTCATTGGGACCTCAATATGAACCTCTTGATGGAGCAAAAGGCTATTGAACTTGTCAGAAAATATGACATCGATATCATCCATGCTCATGACTGGCTCGTTGCACTGGCAGCTATAGGTCTTAAACACCTCTTCCGAAAACCCTTATTGGTGACGATTCATTCTCTCGAGCGAGGAAGACGGAATGGGCTCTACAATGATGGTCAGCGAATGATTGATCAGATTGAGAATTTGCTCATCCAAGAATCATGGCATTTGATTGTTTGTAGCCAATATATGCAATCACTTTGTCATTTCGCCTTTGACTTCCCACAAGACAAAATGAGTATCATTCCAAACGGAGTTCGTTATAAAGAGTTCAATATAAAATTATCAAAAGAAGAACAGAAAAAACATCACTTGAAATATGCTAAACCCGAAGAAAAAATAGTTGCCTATATTGGCCGTTTGGTCCCGGAGAAAGGGGTTAATGTTTTGCTGGGAGCAATTCCTGCGGTTTTGGAAAAAAAACCAAATACAAAATTCGTTATTGCCGGCGAAGGTTGGCACCGGAAAGAGCTCGAGCGCATTGCTCAAGAACTCGGTTTAAATAACAAAGTACTGTTTACAGGCTACCTTCCTGAAGAGGATTTTCTTGCCTATTTGAACGTTGCCGATATTCTTGTCGTTCCCTCAACATATGAGCCATTCGGGATCGTCGCCCTCGAAGGAATGGCTACGAAAACACCAGTAGTCGTTTCAGATGTGGGAGGGCTTTCAGAGATCATTGATCACCATTGGACCGGTTATAAAGTCCCACCGGATAATTCGCATGCCATCGCTGAAGCACTGATAAAATTGCTGGATGATGAAAAATTACGCCAAAAAATAGTCAAAAATGCCTATGAAAAATTGATTCATGTTTTTGACTGGGAGATTATTGCGGACCAAACAATTGAAATTTATCAAAAAATCTTCAAAGAATGGCGCAACCATTGGTGGAAAACGCGAAAAGACCATTTAAAATATCAAACTGTAACAAAAAGAAAAACAACACAGCAAAAAGAAAAGCAATTAAACAGTTAAGTAAATCTCTTTTTGTGCGTGAAAAATTTCATCAAAAATAGCCATAGCTTTCTTTTTCTCTTCCTCCTTTTCGCTTGTAAAAAGAATAACTTTTAATGCTTCAGATGCTGCCAGAATCAGCTGATTCAAACCTTCCAAAATCATTTCCGCAGAATACCAGGGGCGTTTTGATGCCCACCAGAGTTGACAACTGTGCAATCCCCGGTCTAACCATGAACGGGAATTCTGAAACTTCTGCTGAATAGTTTCTTCCTGGGCGAATTTTTTCAGCTTTTGGTACTGTTGTGCCGTTGCCACCAAATGAAGGGTATGGTTCATTACCAATAGTTGTAAATTGTGAATATGATTATTCGGGTCAGACCACAAGGGAAAAGGTATCCCACGTTGAATGTCTTCCTCTGTTGTTGACCATGAACTTGAACGTGGAACAACTGCCCGTCGCTCTTTAAACAATGCCGGCAAATCAGCTATCTTCGCAAAAGTTACATCAGGATCGTCTTGTACTTTAGAGATCAATGGTGCAAGAAAGTCTTCAACAAGCCCCTTCACGTGATGGCCATATGTCTCCCCATCCATTGCCAGAATGACATAACTATCTTCTCGGACATTTTTCCCTTTAAGCATCTGGTTAAAAAAGTTCTCAACAGTTGGATGTTTAAAAGAAATGAAATTTGAGAGAAGGTCATTTCTGAAAAAAGTAGAAAAGGAACCGTTCACTGTGGGGATGAAATTTTGGGGCAATTCCTTTGTTGGTAAAGCAACACTCGAGAGAACACTCCAAGCATAATTTTTCTCGACGAGGGGTTCAATAACCCGATGATCGTAAGCCATCTCTGGAAGCCAAAAACCGTGAGAAGCGATTGCCCCTTGTCCCAGGATTCTATCATGAAGTTTTTCATTCAGTTCGATTTGGCGAATAATCTCTTCTTTTGGTATTAATGGTAAAATGGCATGATAACAACTCGAACCAACTAAATCAATCTGACCGGAAAAAACAGCTTTCCGGATGTCACCCAATAACCCTTCTTCTTGATATAACTCGAGTAACTCGAGTAACGAACCATTGATATTAAAGGTCAATTTGGTAGAAGTATAATTTAGCAAGGTTGCAAAAAGAGGTTCATAAGATTCCTTAATGACTTGTTTTAACACTTTTGCTTTCTGTGTAGGAGGTTGGTAAATGTGCAACAGAAAAGCCAAGTAGACAGTCATCCGCAATTAATCCTTTTTGGACTTTGTAAAAAAGGAATTGACACAACATAATTAAAAAAATTTGGATAATGAAAAGAAAAAACTTTTCTCCTTCTTTATGATTGCTACCGAAAGTTTATTTAAAGGCACTTTTCGTTGTTGTAAATCAGATAAAAGGAGGATTCCCTTTGGCAAAAGGATTAAGCCCACAATTAGAGGAAAAAATTAAACGTTACCAATCTCTCCAACAGCAAATTGGTTCAGTGCAACAACAGATACAAGCACTGAAAATTGAACAAATGGATATCGATAAAGCTTTAAAGGAAATTGAAGAGCGACCTGATGATGAGATTTGTTATCGAAGCATCGGGCGGTTACTGGTAAAATCTACCATTAAAGAAACGAAAACTAAACTGAAAGATCAAAAAGAATTAGCTAAAACGCGCATAGAACTTTCAGAAAAGAGCTTGAACAAACTCAAGAAGCAATTCGATGAGATTGAGAAAGAGCTGAAAGCCGCTTTCGAAGGTGGTAAATAAACCATACTTACTAACTTTTTGGTAGATTCTCGTGAAAGACGAAAAAAAGTTAGCAATAGTAAATCTTGGTTTGCGGGAACTCACAGAGGACGACCTACTCAAGATTTCAGAAACAGTGCATTCTTTCATTCATACCACTCTCGAAAAGCGAGTTGCTCCAGCAACAGTAAAGAATTACGAAATTATTGTGGATGTCAATTACAATACCGGTAAAGAATTGATTATTAATGCCGAATTACTACTGACGCGACCTCAGCGTCAGAAAGCTGAAGAAGAAGTTATTCAAAAGATTTTAGAAGAAACCTTTGCAAACTTGGATCAATGGCTAAAGGAGAATTTTTCTCAGTGAATTGGTACACACAATTAATTAATGAGCTTCGCTCAAGACAATTGCAGTCTGTTGCTATCCTGGGGCATAATAGCGTTGATCCTGATTCTATTGCTTCAACCTTTGCAATGGCATTTATTCTTGAGCATTTACAGCCCAAAGCAACAATTGACATTTTAGTTGACGGCGTCAGCCCTCATACTACAAGATTAATGGATTTCTACAATAGAGAATACCTAACAAAAACTGACAAAGAGTATGACTTACTAATAATTGTCGATGTGAATGTTCTTATCCAGCTCGGGAAATTCAAATCATTGGTGGAAAAACATCTCGAAAAAGATGTTATTATTATTGATCATCACACTCCTTCCGAACTAAGCGAAAAAAATGCCCTTGCATTTATAGATGAAAACAAATCCTCCACCGCAGAAATAATTGCTGAGCTAATTATTGAATTAGGATTAAAACCGCCAAAAAAACTCTTAACAGCTTTGTTAGCAGGGATTATATACGACAGTCGCCGGTTTTATCATCTGAACCTCTCCTTATTACGGACAACCGGAACCTTAATTGAACTGGGAGGTGACTATGATTTAGCAGTCTCTTTACTGCAAAACCCTTTGGAACCGCCTGAGAAAATCGCAAGATTAAAGTGTGCTTCGAGATTGCAATTAGAAAAACTGAATAATTGGGTCATAGTCTGGAGTCGAGTTGGTTCTTATGAGGGTTCTGCTGCCCGAGGAATTCTAGATTTAGGAGCAGATGTTGCTCTTGTTTATACAAAGCGTAAAAAACTCACTCGTTTAATCGTTCGAGCAACAAGTAACTTTTATCGGGAAACAAACATCAATTTTGGAAGTGATATTATGCGCCCCTTGGGGGAACACTTCCATGGTGATGGTGGCGGCCATTCCACCGCAGCAGCATTAACCATCGAAGCAGAAATTCCCGAAAATGAGTTGAAGAACGAAACTTTTAAACTGCTGAGAAAGTGTTTGAAATAAGGGTAAGAACAAGGTTCAGGAAAAATGACATACACTCCTGTGATTGAGCTCAAAAATGTCACTTTCAAGTACAAAAATTGCGACAAATTTGCTCTGGAGAATGTTAATTTTCAAGTTGCACAAGGGGATTTTGTTCTCCTGGTTGGCTATAGTGGCTCTGGGAAATCGACCCTTTTGAAAACATTGAATGGATTAATCCCGCATTTTTATTCTGGGCTGTTTGGGGGGGATGTCAAGTTATTTGGTGAGAGTATTGCCGAGAAAAAGACCGCGCAACTTGCCAAAACTATCGGCTTTGTTTTTCAAAACCCTGAGAACCAATTATCGGCTTTAACTGTGGAACGCGAGATTGCTTTTCCACTTGAGAATTTTGCCATTCCACGACAGGAGATAAGGCGCCGAGTTAATGAGATTATTGCATTATTAGACCTCGAAAAAATACAGGATAAATCACCTTTTGCCATTTCAGGTGGAGAACAACAACTAACAGCAATTGGTTCTGCACTTGCTCTTGACCCACCCATTCTTGTTTTCGATGAAACAACCTCCCACCTTTCACCACAAAGTGCCACCAAAATTATTAAAAAAATTGCCGAGTTAAATCGAGAACAAGGAAAAACTGTTATTCTTTCGGAACATCGATTGGATAGGAATCTACAATATGTTACTAAAATTGCGTATATTGAATCTGGACAATTGAAAGCCTTTGGACCACCAAGAGAGGTACTGCACAACAAGAACTATCCACTCGAATTATATCCCAGAATTACAAGCTTATACGAACAGCTCAAAAAAGTAACTGATAATTTTGCCATTCTCCCGGAAAAGCACCGCAAACAACTACTGGCAGTCCCAGAACCGCTGACTATTGATGACTTTTTATTGTTTATCAAAGGAGGGAGAGAAAGCGTATGATAGAATTTCGAGACGTTTATTTCCGGTATGCTAAAAAAAATCCCGATGTTTTGAAAGGCATTAGTTTTAAAATAACCGATGGAGAATTAGTTGCGCTTGTTGGGAAAAACGGCGCAGGAAAAACAACGCTCTTAAAACACATAATTGGCCTATTAAAGCCCACGAAAGGAGAAGTGTGGATAAATAATGAAAACATCATTAAAAAGCCCATTTCTGAATTAGCACAAACAGTTGGCTTGGCTTTTCAAAATCCGAATCATCAACTCTTCGCGGAAACCGTTGAAAAAGAATTAGCATTTGGCCCCAAAAATCTTGGAATGCCGGAAGAGGAACAGGAGCGAATGGTTCAAAAAATTGCTGAAAATTTTAATATTACTCATTTACTTCAGAAAAGTCCTTTAGAGCTTTCTGGAGGAGAACGAAGACTTGTTTCTATCGCCTCTGTTTTGACTATGGGGCAAAAGATTTTGGTTCTTGATGAACCCACTTTTGGGCAAGATTACCGGCAGAAGAAAAGACTTGGCACCTATTTATGCGATTTGAGAAACAAAGGTATAACAGTATTCATTGTTACTCACGACATAGATTTTATCCTAGACTACTTCCCTCGAGTAATTGTTTTGGTTGATGGACAAATAATTGCTGACGGTGAGTCAAAGACAATCCTGCAGGATGAGTTGTTAATACAACAAGCGGACTTGGAAAAACCCATTTTATTGGAAATCCAAGAGAAAGTTGCAAAAATGACCAACCAAGAATACTTACCGGCAACATCGGAAGTAGAATTCATTGAAAAGTTTAAGGATATTCTACTTCAAGCGGCGTCTCAGGAGGGTAAAAAATGAGCACACGAATTTTAGAGTATTTCAATTATGAGCAAGACAAGTCGCTTATCCATCGCTTCGATCCCCGAACAAAAATGCTTTTCGTTATAGTTTTAACTTGTTACACCATTCTTTTTAGAGACCTTGTCCCATTGATGCTTCTTTTTGCTGGTGTGACCCCCTTAGTCCTCCTTGCAAAGTTTTTCAAGAAATGGTTGCGAGCAATGATTACAGTTTTACCTTTGGTGCTCTTGATCATAATTCTTAATGCTCTCTTATTGAAAAACGTCCCCTCACCAACCACAGCCGGACTTGCTATGGGGTTTCGCTTTTTGATTCTGGCTGAAGTGTTTGGCATTTTCTTTCAAACGGTTTCACCAGACGAGCTTTCTCAAATGTTCATTAAATTTAGGTTTCCCTATTCTCTTGCCTGGGCCATTAGTACGGCTTATAGGTTCATTCCTACTTTAACAAAAGAGACAGCTATTATTGTTGCCGCTCAGAAAGCAAGGGGACTGCAAATCGATCGTGGGAATATTTTCAAACGTTTAAAAAATATGATTCCTTTACTTATTCCCATTTTTGCTTCTGCTTTTCGTCGCTCATGGCAGCTTGCAGAGGCCATTGAATCCCGAGGATGGAATGCAATGAAGAAACGCACCTTTTTGTATTCATTACGACTCAAATGGTGGGATTATCTCACACTCCTTCTTTTATTTGGGTTATTTGCGCTCTTTCTCCTCCAAGTAATTAAACAATACCCACTTCCTTCTTGGATGCTCTGGCAGCTTCCAGAAAAGTATGAGTTGAAAAGTCTAGCCATTGCCTTTTGGTCCTGGTTAAAGAATTTATTTCAAAAGTAAAAAGAACTTTCTCAAAACTTATTAGTATGATGAATTCTTGATTAGATATTCATTAGTGAAATAATTAGGTGTTAGAAACATTTGTCAGAATTAACCGAAGATGAAATTGCTTTATATCGCGAGGCCGGGATAATTGCTCATAAAGTAATGCGAAAAGCCAAGAAACTGGTCTCAAAAGGGCGGAAGCTCAAATATATTTGTGACACCTTGGAACAAGAAATTATGAGACAAGGTGGCAAACCTGCTTTTCCTGTGAATATCTCAATAAATCAAATAGCCGCCCATTATACCTCGCCAATTGATGATGATCTTTTAGTCCCAGAAAGAGCAATTGTTAAAATAGACCTCGGAGCACATATCGATGGCTACATCTCGGATCATGCCCGAACCTTTCTTGTTGGAGGAACCAAAACCTACCAGCAACTACGACGGGTTGCTGAGCTAGCACTTGAAAAAGCAATCGAAGTTATTAAACCAGGCATTCGGCCAAGCGACATAGGCGAAGTCATTGAAAATACAATAACAAAAGAAGGGTTAACGCCCATCACGGACCTCACCGGACATGTAATTAAGCGGTGGAAATTACATGCAGGAATTAGCATCCCTAATTTTAAAGCAAAAATGGATTTCTTTGCGCCTAAACTAAAGGAAGGAGACATTCTGGCGATAGAACCATTCGTTACAACTGCTAATGGTTCGCGAGAAGTGAAGGATCAGAATTATACTTATATCTTCTCTCAAAATGGCTCAAAAGCAAAATCAGAGGATGCGAAAAAACTTCTCGAGAAAATTAACTCATTTAAGGGCTTGCCTTTTGCCATTCGTTGGTTGGAGGGACTTTTGCCTGAGACAAGGCTATTTGAAGCACTTAAAGAACTTATTTCTTACAAAACGCTTACCCGCTATCCAATACTTTTGAGTAAAAATAACACACCGGTGGCTCAAGCAGAACACACGATCATGATTACCGCCACTGGCTGTGAGATTCTTACCACAGGCTAAGAAGCAAAATTAATGCCGAAAACAAAACCTACAAAAAGCTTACAATAAACAAGCAATTGAGGGACAAATACAAATGGTTAAAATGTACCAACGGAAGATAGTTTTATTGGGCGACCCTGGTGTAGGGAAGACCAGCCTAGTTCGACGGTACATTTTCGATACTTTTCAGAAAGATTACATGACAACCCTTGGTGTAAATTTCTATGTGAGAACCTTTGAATATCCCGATGTTCATGTTAAACTTTTAATTTGGGACATTGCTGGGCAAAAAAGTAGACGACAAATTGGTCTGCGATATCTTCAGGGTGCTTCTGGTGCTTTACTCACTTATGACCTTACCAATCCCAAGACATTTGCTAATCTTCCTGGGTGGTATGAAGATCTTTGTAAGGCAAACAAAGATTCCGTTCCAATTGTCCTCGTAGGAACAAAATTAGACCTGGCACAAAGGCACAATACACCTTTAGCATTTGATATGAGGTTTTTAGGTGATACACCGCTTTCTAAAGCAAATGTAATCTTTACAAGTGCAAAGACAGATACAAATGTTGATGCGGCATTCAATCTCATTGTCCAGGAAATAATTAGTGGATTATTGCCCCTTCCGGATCTCTCGCCGAGAATCCATAAAGAGAAATCAGCTAAGATATTGTTCTTTGTTAAAAAGGATGATGCCTGGTCACAGGTTGCAGTCAATCACATCGAAAAAGTTGGGAAAAAATTCGCCCTCGAAGTGGAAACGATCGACGCTGAAAAGGACCCTACGATTGCAAAAGCATATGGTGTAACAGCTCTCCCAACAATTTTAATTGGGGGCAGACAACTGGTAGGGATCATTCAAATTGCTCATCTTGAAAATATATTACAACAGATGCTTGAAAAAACCGAGCGAGCCTCTACTACTTAATATTGGCTTTTTTTCCGTCGGGGCTATAGCCTAAGCGCATTCGTAATCCGGCGATATATTGAAATATCTTCCCTTGACAGCTTGTTAGTTTTTGTTGAATTTCAAATTCGTTAGTGAAATTAATAAATTCGTCAATCCTATTTGCCAAATCTTCTAATTCCGAATAAGTCAAACGATTACCGACAACGTTAATACACTGCAACAACCCATCAGCTACCTGGGTAAGAATTTCTTTCCCGGGATAGAAAGTGACAATGCCAATAATTTCCCAGAGGATATTATAAGCAACGTCTTTGTCTTCCTTCTCAGCAAAATAACTCGCCACTTGGGAAAGAGCCAAAGCATAATTAAATTGAACAAAAGGATTAATTTGATGACTTGAAGCAAAACGTCCTAAGCGAGTCAAAGTTTTATGAATATCTTTGTCGCGTTCATTCATAATGTAATGAAAAATAAGTGCATTTAACGCTTCGCTGAAGACCTCTTGTAGTTCTTCAGATTTCGAATTTGTTTTTAAAAGGCCCTCAATTTTTTCGATCATATTTTCGCAGTCTTTGAATTTTTTCGCAACACCAAACGGATCAAGCGCATGGCGATAGGCTTTAGCAATGAGAAGGCGGATTTCATCATCGTTCCGGTAATTTTTTGTAAGTTTCTCAAAATTATCTAGGGTTTGCACTACAGCCCGAACATTGCCTGTTTTTCCATTGGCAATTATGGCGCTTACCAACGCCTTCAAATTGGCTATCGCCGGTCTTTGGGACATGTTCTTCAAAAGCTCCTTCAAACAAAAGATCTTTTGTTCGTCTCTCACCTTTTAAATGATTTATCTCGAACTATGAGCGAATTGTGTTATATTTCCCTACTTCCCTCTATAAAAAATTAGTTATTAGGGTATTTTGTTTAGTCTTTTTCTTTGTTTTCGTTATTTTGTTTTTCAATAGTAGTATCAATGATAATATTTGCAATCGAATTAAAAACGTCTGCTACACCTTCTCCTGTTGCCGAAGAAGTCTCATGATAACACTCGAACTTGTATTTATCAGTTAAATCTTTGAAAGAGTCCAGAGTAAAAGTAATGCCATTTGCCAAGTCCTTTTTCCCGCCTACAAGGATTAGCTTTGTATTACTCGAGTTAACCGCCAGTTCGGCCCATTCAGGGACGCTATTAAGTGTATTTAAACGAGTTAAATCAAACATTATTACCGTGACAGTTGCGCCTTTAAAATACCGGTCGAAAAGGCCCATCTGTTTAAACTGCTCTTGTCCCCCAAGGTCCCAGATTTGTGTCAAAACCGAATGCTCGCCCATTTCTATTTCGTGCGTGTGAAAAGCAGCACCGATAGTTAATTTTGTCGAATCAATAAAACTATTAGTTATATAGCGATGTATTAAAGTTGTTTTTCCAACACCACCGTCACCTGCAAGTACAACTTTCGCTAATAGTTTCACTCTAAGCCACCATTTCATCAGATAATTATTTTTTGGGAACATTCTTGGAATTTCTTTTCCGATAAATAATACTTTCTATAATTAAATCTGTTGCTTTAAGCAAAAATAAAGGTATTTTTTGCGGAAAAAATCCTTCAATAGAATGGTGTTTTAATATTATAATCAGTTATGTTTAATCGATTAAAAATGAATAAAAAAAGTTTGATCGAAAAACCACACAGAACCGGCGCTACAAATAATAAGTTTGTTTCACAAAAAACCCCAAAAGAAATGGCTATAAGCTCTTTAGAGTCAACTTTAGACGATGAAGAGTTCACCAACTTTCTCTATTCGATTAGTAATATAATCGATGATGGGATGACATATCATCCTCAGCTCTCTTCAAAAAATGTCTTGAAAAAGGCTTTCCAACTTTTAAAGATGGCAAAATCGAGGGAATAATTTTCTCTCTTTTATTGGAGCTGCCGGGAGTGTTGTATAGTGACCCTTATTTCACCAGAAGATACAGAGTTTCTTCAAAAAAAGAAGAAAAGTGCAATATTACACAATTTTTTTGTAATTGAAAGTTTAACAGATAATGACAAACCCTTGAATGAACATAACTTGAAGGAAAAACCATCAATTACCCGTTGCATTAAATGCGGTTACCCCTTAGGCAGTATGACAATAGAAAGTGGGGTAACTCTACAAAAAGAGAAAAAAAGACTTTTCAGACCCAAGACAGGAAAAAGTGAGATTTGCTTCGCTTGTAGAAGAGAACGCCTTTTAAGTTTCGTCTTGAATGCCAGTTATATTATTTCAAGTTTGCTTTTTATCGCGGCTTTTGTAGGCGTATTTTTTAAAGTCATTACTCTTGACTTATGTCTCTTGATTGGGTGTCTCGAGATAATTTTTCTCATGTTCTTTGGGCGGTTTTTAGAAGAAGCAGTTTTTTTTGGTTTGAGTGCTCGGGAGAAAATTTTGGCAACACTTTATCGCTATTCTATTACCGGTGAATTGCAAAATTTTGATGCTGCCTTTTCTTATCTTCCAAAAATAGGTTATGCTGATGATGAAATGCTTCGTGCTCTTTTACAGGTAACGATTTTTCAAGCGAAGGAGCTTCCTATCAGCTGGTTTTTAGACCTGAGCAAATTTTTCAAGACGACGCCCCATGAAGTAGTCCAATTCCTCTCCGAACAGATAAACGGGGCGCAAGAAAAAAGTTTCCTGAAGAATCTGGTTGAGAATGCCCCTCCGGCAGGAATGAGCCTTCTTATTGAGATTTTATTACTAACGAACAACAACTTTGGCTTACAATTAGCTTCCTCTCAACTGGATCACATACTCAAAACAAATCCGTTTGATAATAGTTGGCGAGATGAATTTTTTATTTATAAAGAAAAATATCTGAAAGCAGTAACTCTTGCTGGTCGAGAAGACATGAAAGAACTCCTTCTCTTGAAAATGCAAGATTACAAAGAACCAAAGGTACCTACAATTGATGTTCTCGAGAGTAGTAAAAACTTCATTCAGCGAAACCCTATCTTTCGCTATCTTTTTAGAATTCTACTCTATTTACTCTTGGCATTCCTCTTCGGACTTTTCTATAAACTCCTTGATTAAATGCTCCAACTAAAAAGTCTTATAAATTAGCCATTTCTATTTTTCTTTGATTTACGATGGGGCTCCTTCCGGATCTAATAGTAAAGAATGCTAAAATCGTTACAATGAATAAAGACCAACCCGAAGCAGAAGCGTTCTGTGTGTGGGGTGGAAGAATCGTCGCTATTGGTTCCAACGAGACAATTTCCAAAGAATTTCCAAAAGCAAAAAAAGTCCTCGAGTTAGAAGGGCAGTTTATTTGTCCGGGCTTTAATGATACACATACACACTTGCTTGCCTATGCTGTAAAACTGAAGGACATTCATTTGGAATCAGTCCAATCAATTCAAGAAGCATTAGAATTGGTTGAAAAACGAGCGAACGAAACACCAAAAGGAGCCTGGCTTTTTGGCGAAGGATGGGATGAAAGTAATTGGAAAGAAAAGAGATATTTAACCCTCAAGGAGCTAGATCGTGTTGCACCAGAGCACCCTTGTTATATTCGAAGAGTTTGTGGCCATCTTGTTGCTGTAAATACCCTTGCCCTAAAAGAATTGGGCATTTCTTTAAATGACCCTGATTTAGAACTTGACCCTGAGACTGGTAAGCCCACCGGCATACTCTACGATGAATTAATAAATAGACTTTCCAAGCACCCGAAATTACAACGCTCACAAGAAGCATACATTGAAGCTGTGAAAATCGCATGCGAATATGCTCATGCATTAGGAGTAACCTCAGTTACTGATAATTTAAACCTCATTAGTTTTAAAGCCTATCAAGTTGCCAAGAGGAATGGGAGCTTAAAACTGAGAATTGCTATGAACATCCCACAAAAGCACTTTCCGGTCTTTCTAGACCTCGGATTTCGCACTGGTTTGGGAGATGAATTTTTACGTCTTGAGGGGGTGAAAATTTTTACGGACGGTTCACTTGGCTCAAGAACTGCAGCACTTTCAGAGGAGTATTTTGATTCTGCAACTACCGGCGAAATGTATATCACTGAAGCCGAATATCAAGATCTTTTAAAAAAGGCTATGGCACATGGTTGGCAGACTGCTACTCATGCAATAGGTGATAGAGCAATCGAATTTATCCTTCAAGCATTTGAACGATTTAATAACGCGGAGGCTGTTCGAAAAGGTCGCCACCGCATTGAACATGCAGAATACCTAACAGATGCGCAACTTGCACGAGCCAACAAACTTGGATTGATCCTCTCGATGCAGCCTAATTTTCCCGGCAGGTGGGGGAAACCAGGACAGTTATATGAGCAACGATTGGGCCCCGAGAGATATAAATTACTTAATAATTTCAACAAGATCTTTAAAACCAACGCACTTGTTTCTTTTGGCTCGGACAATATGCCCATGTCCCCCCTTTTTGGCATATGGTCGATTGTCACACATCCACTTGAAGACATCCGCGTAAATCTCGATGAAGCCCTTTACCACTACACACTTGCAGGCGCTTATACAACTTTTGAAGAAGATATCAAAGGTTCACTCGAGGTTGGTAAAGTAGCAGATTTTGTGATATTAGATAAGGATCTTTATAGTATCAAACCAGAAACCATTAAAAATGTTCAAGTGCTGGCAACATTCATCAATGGCGAATTAGTTTACTCGAAAGAGGGTTTTTTTAACATGAATTTTTCAAGCTGTTAAAGGTTCATCTTTTTCAAGAGAGGAATCCTTTTCTTCGAAGGTAGTTAACGAGAGTTCCTTCGAAACCCTTTTACTGATATAATGAGCCAAAATTCCACCAAGATTTCCGGTAAATAATGCTAAGAGAGAGACGAAAATTGTAGGGAGTAGTTCTAATTGAAAGATAAAAAGTAACACTAACAAATTACCAGTGAAATTTGCAATTGCCCCTTCTGTTATCGAGCATACAAGGGTTTGGTTCTGCCTTCTAAAAAGAAGGTCAATAAGGTCCACAATTATGCCTGGAAGTGGATAAATGATAAGAGTAAATATGCCATGCGAGCCAAAGGGGAGGATCATCACCACCAGTGCTTGGGTAATCCCAAACATTATCCCGGAACCGAACTTAGGTGAAAGCCTTTTGGTGAGCACTAACCAGATAAAATAAAAACCACCAGCAATTGCTCCGCCAGGAATTGCTAATGGAACTGTTATTAAAGAAACAATTGGACGAACAATTTGCTTGGTTCCTAAACCGAGAGCAGCCATTACTGCAATTATTATTAAGTCAGTCGTACTAAATCGTTTCAATAATAACCAACCTCAAATTTCTTTCAATTTAAAATTTTTAAAGTTGTAACATACTTTATACAATATTGACCATTGTATTCTCCCGAAAATCTTTGAGGAATGACGAGTCGCAGAGGGCCATTCCCACCTTTTGCGCCACTTTTAAGGCGTTCACCATTCCGCAGGTAGGCAAGGATGATGTCACGAGTAGCATTACATTCTACTAATGTTAATGTATAAGAGTAATTATCAACAGCAACGACCTTCACACGGGTGCTCCCCTCAGTTAGATTGAGCTTTTCGGTGAGCAAATAAAAGACAGAGACACCGGTATAATTTGCAGTGAAAGTTGGTGTTCCTTGTAACAAATATTCACGAGTAATATTTGGCATGGCCATTAACTCTTCAATGGTATAACGCACCTCACCGATTGGCAAACCTGTAACTGTTAAAAAGCCTTCTTCGCCTGATTGAAGTTTTTCCCAGCCTGTGAAATAAACTGTTGTCAAGGCAGATCCAAACAAAACATTAATGCTAATAACTAGTACTAAAACATGTTTCTTATTCATGGTCCTCACTCTCTTGTTTCAAAGAAAATTTTAGCTCAACATTTTTTAGATGTTTTTCTTCAATCTTCAATGTTTTAAGAATGGCTGTAACCACCCCAGTAATGACATCTTGAACAAATAATTTACATTGTACAGGCTCCCCATTCACCGTCAATTCAAAGAATGCTCCCTCTTGTCCATAAAGATCACAATCAGTTATCTCCCTCCTTCCAGCGGTAACCTCTTTGTAAAAGGCATAACAATTACTATAGCCACAATGGTAGCAGTTGAGGTTTGGCGTGAGCGGCAATGCATTTTTAATGACAACTTCTGCAAGTTCATCGAAGGGAACATAGCGTCGATCTTTACTTTTTATTGAAAATTCAGGGATAGAGGAAATGGCAACAGTATAATCTGTTGTCACACTTTCCTCCTGCCCCTGTTCTTTTAGTAAAGCTATTTGGGGAAAACCAATCAAATCCTTGGGAAAGGCCTCTATAAGTACGACATCTAATTCTTGACCAAACTGTTTTAGTGCTCTCCGTAATGTTCGTGGCTCATTTTCAAAATAAACCGTTTCAATAGATGATTTGAAGAGCGTTTTATCCGGCCCACTCTTTCGGTGGCGGATGACATCATAATGTTCATTGTTAACATCAACACTGACCTCTTTGAAAGCGACTTTTACTGTTCCTACTCGATAATTTTTTTCTCTTAATTTCGGAACAAGAGCTTCAATGGTAGTTGTTTTGCCGGCTTTTTTCACGCCAGTAATTCCGATGAATCTCGTTGCTGTCATTTTTTCTAACCTCATAATTTTTATTTCAACCAAAATCCAGCAAAAAACTGGACAATTTCTATTCGATAAAAATAACACATCCCAGCAGTTATTGCAAGGATGCCAATACTTGTAAGAGCATCGACAAGTCCAAACCTGACCTTTCTATAAAAGGTTCGTTTTCGTTTTGTATTAAAGCCTCTCGAGTCAAGAGCAATCGCTTGATAGCGAGACTTTTCAATGAAATTTACTAGGATCGCAGCCGCAAGAATTCTGAAGCATTTGAGCCGGGAAATGAAGGAGCCGTAGTTTACGCTTATTCCCCGTGCTTCTAAGGCCATTTGTGTTTCAGTTGTCTCTGTTACCACCATCGGCAAAAAATAAATTACAAGCCCCGTAGTAAAGGCAAGTTCAAACGGCACGCCAATTTTTGTCAAGGATTGGAGATAATCATTCGAATTTGTTGTTAAACTAAATAAACAAGAGGTAATCGCTAAATTAATGATCCTGAATGAAGCATTTGAAGCAACAATTAACGACTCTTTATTTATCAAAATGAAATGTCGTTTTAATCGCAAAAAGTCAGCTAAGAAACCAAAATCAGAATAAATGGTTATCGTATTTGTTGCCATTCCAGTACTGAAAGCCAATTGGATAATAAACAAAGTTGGAATGAGCCAAAGCGTAGGTTTGATATACTTTAACAATTTTCGCAACTCAACTCGGCTCAATAAACTAATAATAAAAAGAAAACCAAAAGAGCAGGTCATAAATAGAAGATCATTTATCATAAAGAGTAAGAAGGAAAGAAGGAGCAGGAATAAGAGCTTAGTTCGGGGGTCCAATGAAAAAATTGTTTTCTCAGGACGCATCCTTGAAGATTGTACAAACGCCATCGTTCCTCGACTTCCTTCTTGTGATTTAGAGAAAAGAGAGAAAAAGTTTTTCCCTCTTACGCAAAGATTATTTCTGTGACACTTTTAACACAGCGTTGTCCATTGAAGTCCGTAGGATTTTTTGCCGGGACAATGAGCCATAAATAACCATTACCACCTTCAAGATAGGAAGTCAAATATTGACCCTCTTTCATGTAAGCGAGGATGTACGTATCATTGTTTAGGACTTCTGAGAGATTAAATGTCCAACTATACCCATCCCATGCACTGAAAGTGACATTCTTTGCGGAGGGATCAACATCAATGACTTCTGTGAATAAATAGGAAAGCTGTACTCCTTTAAAGAGTGCATCATAGTTTGTTTTTGCTTTGATAGTATAAACTTGCTCATAGAAGGGGAGGGAAAGCATGGTTTGCATTGTGATATTTATTTCTCCACCAACAATATTTCCACTGACTTTGAAGGACCATGTTGGATTTGGGTAACTTGAGCTATTGTTCCTTACGCCAACCCAAATTCCTACGCCTGTTCCTGTTAGAATCACCACACTAAAGATAATGACCAAAACCAATCTGGTTACTTGAATCGATTTCTCACTCATTCTTTTCACCATAATATTTCTTGTTTGTTCTGGGAGAGCCGTTATGAATAATCATACAAATCGTTATAAACTTTTCTTTCAACTAAGAGAAAAAGAGAAAAAGAGCATAGTAATAACTTATATACCTCAGAAGAAGAATTTATTATCACAAAGAAAGAAGAATATCATAAACAGCCAAACGGAGTAGTTGGAAAAAGTGATAAAGAGAATAATAATCTTAAAAGACAAAAAGCCACTGATAAATCGCAATTATGAGTCCATTTCCAAGCCCGGAGAAGGATTAGGAAGTTTTCAAACAATAGTTGACAACCTAATTGCAAAAGTATTACCAGGGCAACGCATTGAAGAAATTTCCGGCGAGCATAAGTTGGCATACGAACTAGATAAATCAATTCTTTTTCTAGTGGCAGCTGATAAAAATGAAGTAGCGTTGCTGGAGATATTTCTCCCGGAATTAAAGAACCTCTTTTATGCTGTTTTTCCGAGAGACTACGTTTTAGGATGGGAAGGAGAAGACACCTCAATTTTCAAGGGCTTTGAAGCGAAATTAGATCAGTTACGAAGTGCTTTTGAGAATAGAATTATGACGAAAGCGGGGAGTCGACGAGTTCTTGACACCTTGAGTGTGATGGAGCTCCCACAAAGACTCCAAAAAACAGCTTATGCCATTTTAGACAAGAAAATTGCTTCATTCGAAGAAATTATCTCACTCACAAATGTATCACCCCAAGAAGCAGTAGCAAACATTCAAGAAATTCTAAATGCCGGTTTTCTTTATACCACAAAAGTTGGAAATAAAGTCTATTATTCTGTCAAAGCTTTTGGCGAAGCAAAACCAATTTCGACTGCCGCACCTAGTGCACCTCTTGCTGCTTCGATAACAACTCCAGCAACAAAAACTGCGGAAACCTCAACATTACAACCCGAACAACGCAAAAGTTTAGCAATAAAACGAGACATCCATAAAGGAAACATGCCCTTTTTCATTAAACAATTTAAAAAAGATCTGGATAAAGTCTTCAATGCAATTATTAATCGCAAACCAGTTTTAGTGATCATTAACCCTGAGACAGATAAGAATCAAGTATTATTAAACATGGTACTCGATACCTTACAGTGTTTCGCCCCTGAACGTGAATTGCGAATCATCAATTATGCCAAAGAATTCATTCATCCGCGGGAAGCTGACATTATTCGTATTGAAAGCAATTTAACCCAGTATTATACTAATGAGGTTATTTTAGACCTTGATCATAAAAAGATACTGCACGGTGAAAACGCAGTTTATCTTGCAGACTTGATAAAAGAAATGACCAAAATGAAACATGACGAATGTGTCTCTCTTCTTTTAAATCGAGTAACCTTGATTGAAAAACTGGCAAAAGATTGGGCGAAAATCAAGAAATTGAACCTCCCGCCAGAAGAATTTATCACAAATGTTCGAGCAAAATACAATCCGGCAATTATCCAAGTTATGGACAATGTTGCTGAGAATGTTTTCATGCAAGAATAGAATGTGTAATTCTTTTCTTTTTTTTTACTTAATATGGCAAACCAAGGTAACAATCGAAAGCTTTTTCACAGTAAAATTATTTACCTTTTAGTGAGGTGTTAATTATTTATGAGTGACATTTCTGAAATACTCTCTGCTCTGAAAAGAGGAGGAATGACCATTGAAGATATCATCGCAGAACTCGCAGAAACACTAAAATCTTCAAAGGTTAATTTGGAAGGGCTAATTCAACCATTACAAGAATTACAGGAAATTGAGCGGAAACAAAGCACTGAAATTGCTAATTTTGAATCCAACAATTTAACGTTGTCACAAGAGATAACTTCTCTAAAAGAAGAAAAAAGCAAAAATGAAGACGTGTTAAGAGAAACACAAGAAAAGTTCACCGAGAAAACAAATGACCGAACGAAATTAGAGAGTAGAAAACGAGAGTTGACAAGTGAATTATCTGCTATTGAAAAGAACCTGGAAGCAGCCAAAAAAGAGCTTGAAACGGAAACAGAAACAAATCAAAAATTACAAGCTGAAATAAAAAACATCGTAGAAACAACTGAGCAGAAGATTAACGAAATTGAACAACAAGCTGAAAAAGAGCGGGATGTTATCCGGAAATCCAAAGGAGAACGTATGGCGCTGGAATTTTTGATCAAGAAAAATTATATTGAATTTAATGAAATTAAAATTATTAATGCTTTAGAAGGGAGAAAGAATACGGATCTTTCGACCATTGCAAAAGTCACCGGCCTATCAACAGACTTAATTGTAAACACTTTAAATGGGTTAATGAAAAGAAACCTTTTAACCTTTGACAATTCATCAGGAGCAATAACCCTTACTGGGAGTTTGAAAATCTAGGAGGAATGAAATAAGATGACTGATTTTGTAAGCCTCAAAAGAAACTTAATTGCTGAAAAAGAACGCCTTGAACATTTAAATACAAACTTAAAACAGAAATTTGAAGGTATTGTCAAAGAAATTGCTTCAGCTATCGACTATTTAGACAAAACAGAAGAGCATTTCAAGAAATTGGAGAAAAATCTCACTAATCGGAAGAATGATGAGCTTCAACTAGAAGAGGAGAAAAAAGGGCTCCTCCGAGAGATTGAATCATTAAAAGAGCAAATAGATCGAATTAATCTCTCTATCAATGATGAAGATGAGAAAATACAAAAATTAACCGAAGAAACAGAACAATTAGTAAAAACTCTCGACAATAAAAAGAGTGAATTATCCTCACTAGAACAGCAAATTCAAACCATAAAAGACAGCACAAAAACAAAACTCCAAGAAAAAGAAGAGGTTAAGAATCGTATGAACAATCGAATTCAAGATGCTCAAAAGACTCTGCAACAATTACTCGAGGAAAAAGAGCAAGATACAAAGATTAGCCCGGTACTTGACTTTCTCCTAAAAGAGGTACGAATAGACATCCCTGAAGTGGACATCCTTGCAACGTTAGCCTACCGTAATCAAGCAATGGGATTAGAAGAACTAAAGAAAGCCGTTTCAAAAACGCCGCCGGTCATCATCCTAAAAGCCATCCGGAATTTGGACAGTAAAGGTATAGTGAAATATGACGAGCGACTTGACACGATTGAAATCACTGCCGATCTCGTATAAGTAATGTTGAGCTATCTTAAAAAGTAAAAAGATAAAAAAGGAGAAGAATGTCCCTTAAGATGGATTTATTAACAGTAATTCCAATAAGGGTTCATAGAGCAACAATTAATGACAGAAGGTTATATGCTTTTGTTATAACCGAAAAAACAAACTCTGTAAAAAAGCTAAGAAATGAGGACGAGACAATTGAGCTTTTTAGCAAGACTCTTTAGACAACGAAAACAATTTAAAATTGCTGTTGTGGGTTTAGATGCTGCAGGAAAAACCACCATGCTTAATTTCTTGCGATTTGAAAAAAACATCGAAACGTTACCAACAATCGGAGTCAACGTTGAAGTCTTGAAAAGGAAAAACGTCAATCTTAGCATTTTTGATCTTGGAGGGCAGCTGCATTTTCGCAACCTTTGGGGAACATTGATGAAAGGTTCGAGTGCAATAATCTTTGTGATTGATTCTGCTGACCGAGAACGATTTGAAGAAGCTAAAACTGAACTCTGGAAAGTGCTGCTTGACCCGCAGTATCCTGATGCACCTTTACTTATCGTTGCGAACAAGCAAGATAAAGAAGGGGCGATGTCAATCGAAGAATTGATTCACAAATTGGGATTGAATGACCCTGAACAGATGAAAAACCGGAGCTGGCATATCCAACCAACAATTGCTACAGAAGGAGTGGGGGTAGAAGAAGCTATTCAATGGATTGTAATAGAACTCGAGAAAATTTAAGTGAGGATGATAAAATGACCAATATATCAAGACCGATGATTCTTCGAATAGGAACACCGAAAATTCGCAAAGACCTCGAGAGAGTTCATAAATTATTAGTAAGTGCTGGCTATCAGAAAGTAGCAGAAGGGAAGTATGTTCACACAAATGAACCAACACTTTCAGCCATTTTGGGATTGGATGAAATTAGAGACAAAGAAGGGAATCTTCTTCAAGAAGTAATAGAATTAATCTTGTCTGATGCAGACAGCTATGTGAATCAAACCATTTACAATGCCCTTGCAACAGTCTTTCCTTTAGAACTCACTCATAAATAGGGGGAAATTAAAACCAGCGAGCTACAATTTTGCAAACAGAAGCGAAGAATCGCCATCAATTTCTTTGATTTTTAGAATCAAATTTAAATGGCAGATTAACAAGAATGAGTATTATTTTTAAAAAGCATCAAAAGGATTAAAGCTTAATGACTAACGAAGAACCAATTATTTGTCTGGGAATTGAAAGCACTGCACACACTTTGGGAATTGGTATTGTTGATTCCCGAGGAAAGATTTATGCAAATATTAAATCATCGTATCTTCCTCCAGAAGGGAGTGGCATTCATCCCAGAGAAGCCGCACGGCATCATAGTGCTAAAGCCGCACAACTTATAACACAAGCCCTCACCGAAAGCAAACTTTCTCCCCACGACCTGATACTTGTAGCATTCTCTCAAGGGCCGGGGATGGGGCCTTGCTTACGAACAGGTGCAGTCATTGCCCGCTCCATTGCAACATATAATAATATTCCACTCGTGGGTGTTAATCATGTTGTTAGTCATATTGAGATAGGGAAACTTTTGACTAAAACAAAAGATCCCGTTATTTTAATGGTTAGTGGGGGAACAACTCAAATCTCCTCTCTTGTAAATGACTATTATGTAATCTTTGGTGAAACATTAGATATCTCTGTTGGTAATTGCTTGGATAAATTTGCAAGAGAAGTAGGATTACACGACCCTAATAATCCTTGGCCAGGACCGGTTTTCGATCAAGTCGCAGCCAAAGGAACAAAATACCATCCACTGCCCTATAGCGTAAAAGGGATGAGTATTAGCTTTTCCGGTTTGCTGACAGCAGCCCTACGACTAGTGAGGAAAGAAAACATAGCAGTAGAAGATGTTGCATTCAGTTTACAAGAAACAGCATTGTCCATGTTAGCTGAAATTACTGAACGAGCGATTGCACACACTCGCACAAAAGAAATATTAGTTGTCGGAGGATTTGCGAGGAACAAACGCTTCCAAGAAATGCTTCACGAAATTTGCAAGGATTGGAATGTTAACCTTTCAATCTGCCCTTTCCATTTTGCCAGTGATAATGGTGCAATGATCGCTTGGAATGGAATATTAACCTTTGTAGCAGAAGGAGGGCTTTCCATTGAAGAGTCCCAGGTTAAACCTGACTGGCGAAGCGACCATGTTAAAATAACCTGGAGTTCACTCGAGTTGCCCCATTCACCAAAGGTAAAATCGACGAGAGGAAAGGAAAATGAGGATTAATGTTAAAACAAAGAAGCTATCAAAGAAACTACTATTACAAATAAAAGAACACCTCGAAAAAGGGGGATTGCTATTTTATCCAACAGAAACGGTCTATGGATTAGGATGTGATGCTTTTAATAGAGAAGCAATTAACAAGATTTATCGGCGAAAAAACCGCCCCCAAGACCAACCAATGGCAGTTATTGTTAGGGATTTGGCACAAGTGCAAGAAATAGCAGAGCTGAATCCGCTTGCAGAGAAATTATCGAAAAGATTTCATCCGGGGCCAATAGTAATAGCGCTCCCCAAAAAGAAAGTCATTCCCGACATTCTTAATAGAAAAGCCATTGCCTTTAGAATCTCGAGTCATCCGCTGGTGCAACAAATTCTAGGAGAATTTCAAAGACCGTTGGTATCGACAAGTGCCAATCGAACAGGTATGTCTTCCCCGCTCTCAGTAGGAGAAATCCTTTCACAAATAACTGTTGATGAAAAGGATATAATTTTGGATGTGGGAAAATTACCACAAAGGAAACCCTCAACATTAGTAGATTTTCAATTACAACCAAGCCCACAGATCATAAGAGAAGGAGAAATCTCTGCAAAAGCGGTACTTGCAACTCTGGAGATCCCCTCCAAGCATTGGGCAGAACACATGCAATTTTTAAAACGATAGAAAAGTCAAGTGCCTTTATCTGTAATGCCTTTTTCTGTGACAAAAAAGATGCATTCTCGATCTGGTAAGCGCGAAGAATCATACATACGAGCAATACGAGCCTGTCCCCGGCCTTTTCGAAGAAGAATTCTTTGATGTGGACGATGTGCCCACGCAAAACCTAATGCCGGATGAGGTGATTTATCAAATAAACTCTCGTCAATAGTGGCAATCACTTGATTGGTCACCACTATTGCTAATTCATAATTTTCAACCAAATGTTTTAGGGTCTCTGCAAGACGCATGACTGCTTGTTGACGAGGAACAAGTTTCTTATCGCCGATATATTCTGCCCGGAAATGAGAAGCTATAGAATCAATCACGAAAAGTTTTATGTTGCGTTTCTTAATAAGCTGTTCTGCATTTAAAACCAAAAACATTAAGTGGTCCGAATTATAGGTCCGAGTAACGGCAATGTTTTTCAAGAATTGTTGTGGGTCAAGACCATTTTCTTTGGCAATTTGAGCAATACGGGTAGAAGAAAAAGTGCCTTCAGTGTCAATATAATAAACACCGCCTTTTAGTCCTCCCTTCTCAGGTGGTAATTGGACATTGATTGCCAATTGAAAACAAAGCTGAGTCTTTCCAGTTGCAAATTCACCAGCGATTTCAGTTATCTCACCTGTAAAAATCCCTCCACCTAAAAGGTCGTCCAATTCTTTTGAACCTGTAGTTATTGGTTTTTTCTCTTTCTCCTTTTCCAAAAGCGCTGCTGCTGAGAGAGGTTGAAAACTCATGAGCGAATTTGCTTTTTCAATAATTTCCACAGCCAACTCGGTTTCAATAGCGATCTTTGCAGCTAATTCTTCCGGCATCAACCAGCAGAGTGATTCTACCGTTGTATACCCTTTCTCGGTGAGTTTTTCAAGGAGCTCATCCGTTATTCCGTCTAGTTTTTTCAATTCTTCGAGCAACAAATTAGACACCTTTCTATTTGAATCTTTTAAACAACTTATCTATAAATAACTTCCCAGCAAGCTATTTTAATTACCACAATTAATTAAAAGAAGGAAAGTTTGTGGATAAAAGATTTTAGGTACTAATTAGTGGGGGATATTTTGCAATGATGAGGATTGATACGAGCAACATAATGCAGAAAACAACCACCCAGATAATGAAGATGTTTTTTAAGGCGGAAGGTTTATCCACAAGTTTGTAACGAAGGCTAATAGTAAACAAAAACATGAATAAGGGAAACATTAGAGTCGGAAATGTTCGTAAATTAAATTCAATGAAGAAGGCGAAGATCGCTGTCAAAATAACCATGATAAACCAAGCAATTGAAGCTAAGTCCATAACTTTAACTTCGTATGGTTGCTCTTTCCAATGGACAAATTGTTCGCTCTTTTTCTGTTCAGTTGCTTCAGGGGCACTCATTTGCTTTCATCTCTATCCAATCATCTTAATAAGACTACTTGTTCAAAGAAATTTTTATCTTTAAATCTTTTGTTGCGGTTCTCTTTTTCAGCGAACCGGTTCATTAAACTTCTCCCCCAATTAAGTCTCGTCGCTTCTTTAAACGGACAATTATTGACCCAACGATTACCACAGAATAAAATGAAAGAGTAATTGACAGGATATTCTTCTTATTAAGCTCTCCTAATGGTAGCAATTCAGCATTGGTAGATACTAATTTGAAATAAGCATGTAACATTCGCCCCTGGTTTGGTTCATAAAAGGAGGCAGACATGTAAAACAGCATTCCATACCACGAGCTGAGATTGTGGCGGGCAAAACCATACATTAAAGTCATATTGAGTTCAGGCGTTTGCAATCGAAAGACAAACACTTCGTAATATTTCTCCATAATAAGAATGGATTGGCTTTTTGAGCAATTGCCATAATAATTCCAGAATTTGACTGTTTTGTTCACTTGCATGTCTTGTGGGAAAATCCATATCGGAGTGGGAGTAACTTCTCCAGGGATCCAATCAAAAAAATATTCCATAAATAAGTAAATCATGTAGGTATTAGAAGAATCAATGTAGAGGTGCCGGGTATTCAAATTTTCACTGCCAACAGCGGATTCATTGTAAAACTCAATCACAGAGGTGATTTCAATCCGGAAGCGGCCATAAATGGCAGTTTCATTTAACATGGAAAGGTAATTCACCGAAAGGGTTCCAGAAGCAGCAACTAGGATGTCTGTGGTTTGAGTAACCTCGTAAACATTATACTGCCCAACAAAAGGAAACTGATTTTCATTAGCCTCCGTTGCAAGAGCATGTGAGGGGAGATGTAACGAGCCAAGGAGGATAATTGGCAACTTTGGTAGAAGAACAAAAAGTGAAAGGAGAATGATAAGCAAGAAGCCCTTTAAGTTCCGGGGTCCTTTCTTACGCGACAATTTTTAGCACTCCAACCAATTAGTAATAGTCTATTAGTACTCCTTTACCAATTATTAACTTTCAGACTAATTAGAAAACAATTTTTAAGGAATAGCACAAGGTTTTAACTGAGGAGGAATTAATCAAAAATAAACAACAATGGCAGGCTTTGGAATGGACGCATTAATACAGATTAAACAACTGAGTAAAATCTATGGCACATATTTCTCACGGGCACGAGTCACCTCACTACGGAATATTTCCTTTGATGTTAAAGAAGGTGAACGAGTGTGTCTTTTTGGACCAAATGGCGCCGGCAAATCGACAATTATGAAAGCAATCATGGGGTTAATCAAACCAACCAAAGGAAAAGTATTTGTGAAGGGGTATGATGCTCAGCAAAGCAAATTAACCATTAAAAAACTGATAGGGTATTTGCCGTCGGAACTTGACTTTTACGCCAATGTCAACATTAAGGAATCATTATACCACTTTGGCTTGTTGCGAGGATTAAAAAGAGCAAAAGCATTAGAGGAAACAAATCGCTTACTCGAAATGATGGGGCTAAGCAAATGGTGGGACTTATCGCCACAGTTAATGTCTTCCGGAATGAAGCAACGCTTCAGTTTAGCGTTGGCACTTATTGGCAATCCTGAAATCATACTTTTTGATGAGCCCATTTCCTTCATCGATGTGCAAGGGAAAATGAAGATCTATCAACTCGTTCATGATTATGTTGTAAATCAGAATAAAACGATTATAATGTGCACTCATAATATTCAAGATGCTCTCATTATGAGCGATAGATTGATAGTAATTGATAGAGGAGAGATTCTCATCGACGGACCAATTACAGAAGTTATTACTGAACGCTGCAAGTCAATGGAGATTATTCTTACTGAAGAAGCACCTAACCCTGAAGAAATAAAGCGAATCCTTGGAGATGAAAACTATCAACTTTCTGGGAGAAAAATCATGGTTCAGACTGAGGATGCATTACAACTCAGCACTAGCCTAGTTAACCGATTGCAAGAAAATCGCATTCCTGTGTTTTCTTTCAGACCGTTTGTTGAACAAAGAAGAGAAAAGAAAAAAACAAATCTCAAACAGAGAGGAAAAGCAAATCATGACAGTAATTGAACCATCTACTAAAAAAGAAAGAAACTTTCTCGTACGATTCTATTACTATGTTTTTGAACGTTCTATAGTTAAAGATTTGAGAGAAATTGCTATTTTAGTGAGATTTGAATTTAAACGAATCATCCTTACGTTGAAATTCTTTGTAGCACTTTCTTTGATCCTCCTTCCGGCGATAATCTTTTTGAATGCCATTGCAAGTGAATATGAAGCATTCATTCTTGATCATGGTGTGCAAGTTTTCCAACAATTCAGCGCAGATGGTTATACAATCATCGGGCAATTTCTCTTACAGATGATGGCCTTAATGCTTGTCCTTGATGCTTTCGGAAAAACGGCGAATGATAGCATGAAACGCTACTTTGCATTACCTGTGAGGAAAATAAATATTTTTGCTGCGCATTACCTCACGGTATTTTTTGGGTTAAGTATCACAGGTGTTCTTGCAGTACTAACATTTGATGCAATTCTCTGGGTTTGGACGGGTATCTCTCTAACCTTTGTATTAATACTAAAAGCCTTTATAATGACACTTCTGGGGGCATTGTTGGCTACTAACATCACTTTGTTTTTTGTGATGTTAGCTCATAGCTTTAAATTCTCAAGTTCTATTGCAATTATTCCAACCTTATTTCTCTTCTATATCATTCCTTTTCTTGTGAATTTTGTAACAGCCTTTGTATTCTCTGTCCCGGAAGCTTATGAATGGACCTTTATGTATCACCTTACTGTCATTACAAAATATTTTTTGAAAACAGGAGAAATAGAAACACTTGCATTTCGCAATTCTTTGTTGATAATTTGCTTAATCACAGTTGGTATAAAACAAATTGCAAAAGCTATCTTTTTATTAAAAGAAAATTAAAAAAAAGAAAGGGAAGAAGGCTAAATTTTTGGTTTGATGAATTTCTCATCCATTAAGAGCTTAGTCAGATCACGTGCGTATTTGATTTTTTCTTCAGCCATCTTATAGAGCTCTTCTTCTTCCATCTCTATGCGGGCAATTTTCTGTTCAATGGCTTTCATCCCTACTGCTGTGGCTTCTTTGGGATAAACTTTCCATTGGTCCATCTTTGGGAGTATATAATCTTGTTTCAGGCCATTTTCTTCAGCAACTGCACTTAGAGCATGGGCAGCAGCAACACACATTTCATCTGAAATGGTTCGAGCGTGCACATCAAGGGCGCCTCTGAAAATCGCAGGAAAGCCAAGGCTATTATTTACCTGATTTGGAAAATCGCTCCGACCTGTTCCGACGATTTTTGCACCCGCCTCTTTTGCATCCCAAGGCCAAATTTCAGGTAGGGGGTTTGCACATGCAAAAACAATTGAATCACTTGCCATGTGAGAGATCCATTCCTTTTTAATGGTTCCGGGTTGGGATTTAGAAGCAGAAATAATAATATCAGCGCCTTTTGTTGCCACACCAAAGTCACCACTTAAACCCTCACCATTGGTTTTTTGGGCCAAGTCATATTTGAAAAAGTCGTAATCTTTTTGTTCAACGATGTCAGGTCGGTCCTTGGTAATTATCCCCTTTGAATCACACATAACAACATTTTTGAGATTAGCCCCCGCAGCTTCAAATAAATAAGCTGTGCGCGTGTTTGCTGAACCAACGCCTAGCATAGCAATTTTAACCTGGTCCAGACTTTTGCCGACAAATTTTAGCGCTCCAAGAATACCTGCTAAAATCACAGTTGCGGTTCCTTGAGCATCATCATGAAAGACTGGAATCTGAATTTCAGGGTCTTTACGAAGGGTTTCGAGAACAGCATAGCAGTTTGGTTTGGAAATATCCTAGAGGTTTATTCCACCTAAAGAAGGTTG
>DXJV01000046.1 GCA_019056785.1 Candidatus Heimdallarchaeota archaeon | reverse complement strand
CACATTTATCTCAAAGGTTTCTGAGGTGAGTGCAGTCATCACTTCGCGAGAGTAGTTGTCCAAAATATCGTTCACCAAATTTCAATCTTCTTTCTATTTCACTTTGTTAGCCCTTTTTCTTCTCATCCGCTTTCGCTCACAAGCTATTTTAAAATCTTTGTATATTCAAGGATAAATGTCTCGAGCAAACGCCGAGGTGGAAAATGGAGAATCGAAAAACAACCAGAAAAAGAAAAGTCACCTTTAAAACCAAAATTAAATAAAACAGTAATAGTAAATTAGTCTAACAAGTAGGCTGGTGGCCAGAAATTTGAAGCTCGTGATGATAGCAAGAGAAATTACTGCCAAAGAAATCGCACTGGGCATTGGAACAGAAAGAAGTGGGACAAGGCTCTCACCAATATTTAAAACACTGGACCTCTATTTGCCAATAAAAGAGAAAAAATTGTTCAAACCGGCAATTCCCATTAATCCGTTCGAAGGAACGCCAATGCTTATGATGCCACTTTTATTCGTGCCACATGAAACATCTGTTCTTTTTGGCACGCCCTCCATTCTCGAGATGATGAAGAAGCAAACGGTACAACCACAGGAAATGGTTCTTGATCCGGGCAAGGGGACAGCCAATCCACTAATTGCCGCAGCAATTGCCGCACCAGAGGATGAAATCCTCATCCTTGCTCCTTGCGACCAGTACCACAGCCAAGCAATAACAAAAGCAGTGAATGAGATTGTCTCTAAAATGGTTGAAAAAGGCTATCAGAGTGGAACTGTGTTAACAACAGGAACAAGAAATCCCGCCTTCAGTTATCTGCGAGTAAAAGATGATAGAGCAATAGAATTTATTCTCAAAGGCACAATCCCAAAAGATGACATGATTGCTGAAACAATGATTGTTTGTGTTCGTGCAGGGTTCTTGAAAAAACAGATACTTGAGATGAAAGATGCTTCCTTGCAAAGGCTCAAAGAAACATACCCCTTTGATGAATCAACAATCAAGAAAATTCAAACACAACTAAAGCAAATTGGAGAACTAATCGAAAACTGCAAAGAGCATGAAAGCTATTTAAAACAATGCCCCTTCTGTGACTTCTCAAAAGTTATCCATCGGTTGCTAATACCCGACATGACTTTTGCTGTTGTCAAATATCAAGAAGAATGGGACGATCTTGGCGATTGGCAAAAGGTCTATAATTCACCCCTCTTCCCCAAAGATGAACATGGTAACGTTGTGTTTTCATTACCGGAGCTCTTATCCTATACTGATTGTCAGAACTCGATGATCGCAAATTTCGGCAAACAAAAGGTAATTGTTAATGGACTCAAGAAACGTATTTTCGCTGTTGGTTCTAGAGGAACAATTGACATCCCCCTCGAGTTAGACCCGCAGGAATTCAAAAAGGAAGTCATAAAACTACAAATGTAGAAAAAAAAAGGTAAAAGGAAAGAGAAGAATAAAAAAAGCAACTAGAAATTTCTCTTTCTTAATATTCTAAAAAGAACAAGTGCCCCAAAAGCGCCGGGGATAAGGAACCACTGCAATCCTGGGAAAAGGTTTGAAAGTAGGTCCTCGAGATTGATGAAGTCACCTGAAGGCAAACGGAAATCAGGGAGATTGTATCCTTCCCTTTCTACTTCGGAAGAGATGGCTAGAGAGTAATTCCCGCCATCGGCCATACCATCAATGGTGAGAATCATCCGCATCCCAAGCAAAAGACCCCTGGACATCTCGTAAGCAAATTTAAGGTTGTAGTAAATGTCAAAATAAGTGGCGGAATCATTGCCAAAATAAGTGCCATTAACGAACCAGTCGAAAAGGCATTTATCAACGGTGCTATTGACTTCTGCTACAGCTTGAACCCCGAGATCAGAGCCACTCGAAAACAGCTTTTGAATGGTAGCAATAAAAATCGGATTGTCATAGGAGTCAATAGTCTCCCAAGTCGAGCTGAGTTTGGGGGTAAGCAGGTAGTCAACACCTGTAAAACCACGACGAATTTCCTCGAGAGTAATATCATTAGTTGCAAACTTAAGTGGGAGAGTTAGCAAGTCAAACAGGCTATCCTGATAACTGTTATTTAATAGGATATGACTCTCGAGGAGCAAACCTGAGTTTATGGTGTAGGAAATATTGCTCTCAGAGAGAGAGGTAATATTAAGAGTAAAAGTGGACCCTTCTTCCAACATCCCACCGCCAAAGGTTATGCCGGTGGCGCTATAGTTATCTGGAGGGATAGAATAAGCGATATCCACTTGATTAACATCAAAGACAAAAGTTTCCCCGGCCTCTACGCCCCATGGGAAGGCAAGAGCTTGAGAAGTAAAGAGGGGGAACAAAGTCAGTAAAGCAATAACTATTGTCAAATATGTCACAGTTCTCTTTTTAAGCAAAAGATTCTCACCTGCAATTATTTTTAAATGCAAATTTTAAAGGGAAAGAGTAATTGTATAATTACAAAGAGCTTTTTGTCGGCAGTTTAAAAATACCTTTAGTTAGCGGCATTTTTGGAGCTTGTCAATAGTGTAGTGAAGAATCCCTTTGAAAAACCGGTGGTTCTCTAATTTCTCCCGACAAAGAGAAAGGAGTGTATTTTCTTCGATGGCTTTTGTTGCCTCAGCGGCGATCTGCTGGTAGATAAAGGCATTGTGTAAAGCGCGATTCCTAAACCCTTCATTGCCACGAAGCTTCATTTTTTCCTCGACTTGGTCGATAGGGAGGCCTTTACATACAGGACAAGAGCAAGAATAAGAATCCCATTGAACACTCGTGGTACACATCGTCGTTTGCTTGCTGACCTTACGGGCTCCGATTTTGTCTTGATAGACCAGAAAGTATTTGGCGTTCATAATCCAACTGATGCTCTCAATACTATCCGCTCCTGCAAGAAGGAAGAGCAACCCCGCTAAGGGACTCCCAACACCGAAAATATGAAGTAAAGGATTTCCCTCTAGAGAGTCCAATAATTCGCGTGCCCGGATTACCTTGTCGATGATTTTAAAATACCGTTTGTGGGATGGAAAAGATTGCTTCATCTGTGGGACAAGACCTCCAATACCCCATATTTTAAACTCACCCAGCTTCTTAACCTTTGTAAAATAGTTAGATATTTCTGCCACCGAATTCCCATGCAAAACAGGCATAACTTCAGTGCCATTTTTAATTCGCTTAACTGCCATTTGAATATTGGCAATGGATTTCTTCGCAAGAATGGCTGCTTTCTCCTCTGAAAAGTTTGGTAAAAGAGGATAATCCAAGCCAACGGCAATGTCCACGCCGGAAGCGATCTGCAAATCAATTACTTCTTCGGGATTGATGGCCTCTTCCTCACCTTTCGAGATGAATTGAAAACCACCAGAATCCATCGCACAGATTTCATTTGTTAATCCCAATTCAGAATGGATGCCATTGGTAGCAATGCGTTTAGCCAATCGTTTGTTCCGTAGAATGTCAAAAGCATTAGTCATTACCGAGCAATTCGGAATAGCAAGCCAAGGACGGGGGTTGTTGTCGCGAAAAGAATAAGTGAGCATCATGGTTGGCGTATGAAATTTTTTACCATTGATCTGCGTGACTTTTTCACGCGCCAAGCCATTTGGATCAACCACTATTTGTGCCAACGGAACATTTCACCTACTTTCAATCTTGAAGCTGTTCTCCAGCAGTGTTTCTTCAATGATTTTCCGGGCTTTGGGGAGATTATAGGTAAGAGGAGGAGCATAAACTAATTTGCGGGTCAGAAGCTTTGCATTGGGTCCGGTTCTCGCTTTTGCAAGTGCTTCTTCGAAAATTCCTCGATGATGCCGGGGGAGAATATAAAAAAGTATCTTGTGAGCTGCAAGCAATTTTGGTAAAAGATTAGCTAACCGGTTGACAAAAATCTCTCGTCCTTCCGCTTTCATTAAGTCTGGAGGGAAATCATACTGCGTGATATTTGTTTCATCCAACTCTTCTGGGACAACAATAGCAGGTTCGCTGATGGTATAAAATTGGCTTAAATCTCGAATGCCAATTTTTTTCTCAAGCATGGCATTTAGAACGCGCCGATAGGGCGACCGGTTATAGGGTTTGTGTTTGGAACAACTAAGAAAAAAAGCAATTGGTTTATCGTAATTTGGGACATAGTCTTCTAGCATAAAGTTATAGTGGGCTATAAAGCGTTCGGTGAAGAAGAGCTCATCTCCACCTACCAGTAGTTCGTCTCCAGAATCCATTACAAAACCCATTTGGAAGTTGTGTTAATATTAGAGGGATTACTGATATTAAAGATTAATGTTGGGAAAAAAAATGAGAAAGAACAGGAAAAATGGCTTAATTTCTGAAGAGAAGCAGTTTAAATCTTAAACTCCCTTGTCACCATAGTTAAAAAAAACACGAACTATATGAGGATTTGATTTGTTAGAAGAAATTTTAGTTATACGCGAAAGCATTCCAATCTTTTACTATAATAAGGATCCAGACAAAGCATTATCTGACAATTACTATATTCTTCAATCAGGCTTTTTTGTCGCGCTAACACATTTTGCAAATGAGATGAGCAACGATAAACTGCGATATGTTATCTTGGAAAACAAGCTCTATGCTTTGGATGAACTTTCTGATGTTCTCCTCATTTTCGGGCAGAAAGAGAAACTATCAGCAGAAGTTCTCTCGAGTGTGAAAGAGGACTTGAAAAAAGCAGCAAATTATCTCAATCAGCTGTTCAATAAATATCAGCTCAAAATTGCGCCGAATCCTTCCATCGATATTATCGACAAAGTTGCTTATGAGTTTGGAGAGTATCTCAAAGAGATTAATTTGGTGGAAGATGACCGACCGTTTGACCCGAAAGAGTCGAGAAGTATGATGCAAAAGTTCATCTTTAATGCCATTGGCTACAAATCTGGGCAATGTAATATTGGAAAAGCAGAACGGCAGAAACGGCTCATTATGGGAATAATCTCTTTTGCTATAGCAATAATTGGGGCTATGACCATCTTTTTCATCCCAACAATTAATGCTTATTATGGATTCTTGCTGATGCTCCCAATTGCCATGGGCTTTTTTGGTTTGTTTCAATATTTCTTCAAGTTCTGTGCCATTAACGGTCTGACAAAGAAATACGATATGCATTAGGAGGACAAGCAAGTTGTTTAAGAAGCGTCATTCAAAAATAGAAAAACCAGAAATTATTGAAGGAGAAATTGACTTCCCTGAAATGATCAAAGCAGACTTCCGGAAAGCATTGTTAATCATCGGGCTTACATTCCTGGCAACTATGATAACTACAGCTGGTTTGCTTTTAGCTTTCTTATTCTTACGATAAGAAAACAGAAGGAAGAAGAAAAAAAGCTTGAAGTGTAATTTGAGCTAATTACAACTTCAGCTTTTTACCACATTTTTTTTTAATTACATTATTGATGCGAGATATTTTACTAAGCGCAGAAAATGGGCAGCATAGCCTTCTTCATTGTCGTAAAGTCCTTTGACAATGGCACGCTTCTTATTAATAATAACAATTTCATCCGGAAGAAGCATCACCATATTGTGGTCTCCCCGAATGTAACTTGAGGGCGGTGAAGAAACCTTCGGATAGCTAATGTACGGAGCGTATTTTGACTCTTTAAAAGCAGCGAGGATGGCTTCTTTGGTGGCCTCTTGCTTCAAGAGACAGTCAATTTGAACAAAACTCCCATCCTTATCGGACGTTCGGTAAGCAATGCCATCCATGGGAATCTTCTTCTTTAACACACGATTAGTCGATTTCGTAGCACCGGTTGTATGTAATTGCGTGTCAAAAGCGCTCCAGCCCTTCGAGCCATCAAGTAAATCTTGTGAACGTGTGGCTGCGTGAATTGTTGTCAAAAAGCACGATTCCACACCAAAGGCTTCATCAAGTGTATCAATTATGGGCACGGTAGCGGTAGTTGTGCAACTCGCACCACCGATGACAAAAGGCTCTTCTTTAACGACGAGCGCTTGAAGATCTTCCTTGAGGGTTGGTGAGGCAACCCACATAAAGTCATCAATTCCCCCCTTCCCTGGGGCAGAGATAACAACACCGCGAAGACCTTTCGCCGTTCCTTTAAAATGCCGGTAAGGGTTTTTGTTCTCTTTGCTTTTGTCGCGGAAAATGCCGGTAGAGTCAATGACAAGCTCAATGCCATTAACCCAGGGAATTTGTTCAGGAGCGGATTCCCGTGAATATTTAATTCGATGACCATTGAGGATCAGCTCACCCCCCTTCTCATCAATTTCGGCTGAAATGCCAGAATGTCGTTGCGAAGTCGAATAAAGCATGCGGTCCCTTAATGCAGAAAGAGACATCCCTCGACCATTTACATGGACAATCTCTATCTCTTTGAATTCGTCAATAGTCATGGCCAATTTTAATATTGCTCTAGCTGTCAAACCAGTACCATTTAGACCTATTTTCATCAGGCAGATTCTCCTCCTATCAATAACGACTGATTATCAGACTGCCTTGGGCAATTATTTCAAGGGGTACTTTATTTAATTTACGCTCAAACTTGCTATTCTTCTTTAAAGACCCTCAAGCTTCCCTTTCTCTCTCCAAGGAATTGATTTTCTGGCTATAACGCACTAATCCATAAACGAGTCCACCTAAGGGAAGGAGAGCAAAAAAAGCATACGGCCAGATGATTTTGTAGTTATCCCAAATGCGATTGAGTACAATTTCATCGATTTTCAACGCGGATTTCAGTGTTGACTCATTTCGAGCGTGAAAATAATTGAGGACTCCATCTCTCTTTAAATAATCGACTTTTAAATAGGTGCTACCATTTAACCTCACGCCCCAAATTTTGCTATCCTCATAGATTTCATAACCTTCGGCTTGATATTTCGCTGTCAAGTTTGCCCAGTTTCGGTCCTGAACGAGAATGTTCGACAATATGGTAAATTCCTCGGTTTGACTATTAATTGTTATGGAATATTTAATGTAAGGAATATTAACATAAGTGATTCTCACCTTCATCACAGTTCCTTCTGAAAAAACAAGCGAGCCAACTTGTAAATAGATGTACGGAGCATCCATTAACTCGATCTTAAACTTGAAGGCATCGCCAACTTTAATGTTATAATCGGCAGAAACCGGATAAAGAGGTAAACTACAGAAAAGGAGTAAGAAAAAGAAGGCATACCAACCACGAAAATGTCTTGGTGGAATTTGCTGTCTCATTTGATTGCCGCCTTATCTCTTTCTAATACGTAGTAAATTACAACAGGGCAATAAAAAGTGTCTTAACCATCTAATAATTAAGGAAAAAAAAAGAGTGCACAATCAAGAGAACTTATTAATGAAAATTGAATAAAAGCATTTGAAGAAAAAAACTTTTTACAAGAGAAAAATCAAACATACTGGAGCTATTTCTTTGGGTGTAGATAAACTCATCACAGAAGCAGAACGGAGTCTCATACCGAGAGAGTTTAAACATTATTTGCCACTCCTGGAACCGTTAGAATTATTGCTCTTAAAAAAAGCCCTCAAAACTATCAATAGCAGCAAAACACCCTTTATGCATTTTAGCCAAAAGGTGCTTTCGCTTGCAAAAGCCGAGCTGGGAAAAAATCCCAATTTGGAATTTCTTGCAGCAAATATTGCTTATGAACTCCGGCAACTGGATGACTTAGAGAAAATCGCAAAGGCGTCTAAGAATTATTTCACATTAATACCTTTGATAAAGGGATTAGTGGCGAAAAATTCACTTAATAGAGCAATTGCCAATATTAGAATTGTGGAAGCGAGATTATCGACTGATGATTTAATTTATCAAATCGATTTTTACCTGGCAAAGTCTTTGTATTCTGTTGCAAAAGGAAACCTTACAGATGGTTTGTTCCAGCTGCTTTCTGCTAAGGAATTTCTCTCCTCGTATGAAAATGAAATTGGAGTCCTTTACGCCAACACCCTACGAACACAAATCCTCCTCCAAGAATGCGAGATCCTACTTTCTATGAGCAGGTATACTAAAGCGTATGATATTATTAATAGTGGTTTGTCTCTTGCCAAGAAAATTGATCACAAAGTATTGATCGCTCTTTTTGAACTGTATTATGGAAATTATTTGATAGAATTTATGAATGAACCCGAGGTTGGAAATCAACATCACAGAAAGGCAGCAGCTATTGCACGTTCATTAATGAACCCATATCTTATAGCAAAAACGCTAATGACAATTGGATCTAATCTTCATTTACAAAAGAATATCGAAGAGGGAATCAAGTTCTGTAAGCATGCTGAGAAAATGTTTCAAAAAATGGGTGACTTTCAAGAACAAGCAATTACCATAAATAAAATCGCCGGCTTGGAAATAGCTTATGGCCAAATTTCTGCCGCAACAAATCGCCTTTTGAATTTGGAAAGTAAAAGAATCAACAATCCTCAAACCGTTTTGAATTTAACTTTGGCCTTTCTCAAAGCAGATGATCTAGATTCAGCAGAACTCTATCTTGAGAAGGCCAGGACAGCTCTCCGAGGACGGGGAGATCTGGCAGGTGAATTTTATTTAATCTATTTCGAAGGGTTTATTGAATTCTGCTCCGGAAACTTCAGCAAAGCAGAATTTCTCTTTGCCAATGCTCAGGAGTTCGCCGAACTTAGTAAGTTGGAGCAGTTATCACTTAAAGCGAGTTTGCAGCTTGTTTCGGTTCTAGTTTTGAAAAACATTGCTAAACCATCGAAAAGGAATTTCAAAAAAGCCAAAATCGCCATTCTAGACCTCCAAGGGCACATTAAAAAGGATGAACATTCTCAAGACTACAATGAACTTGAGTTTTTCAAGGCTTCTCTGTTGTTTTCAAATCGAGAATATCTTCAAGCTGAGAAAATTTTCAAAAGACTTGAAAAGTATTATTCAAACCTCCAATTATTCGAAAAAATCAATGCTGTGCAAGACTACCTCCATCGCATCGAAAATTACAGGCAACTCGGATTTCTAAACTCTAAAAGTTCTCAACTGGCATCGTTCAATGAATTTGAAAGAACACCCGCACCATTGCTCGTTTCGTCGAAAAAGGTAAATCGGAATGAAATAATAGAATTGGGCACACATCCGATTTTGCTGCTGATTCTCTCGAGTAGTGGGCTGCCGCTTTATTCTCATTATTTCACAGACGTCTTTGGTAAGATCGATGAAACGTTGGTCTCAGGTTTTTTAGGCGCAATAATCTCCTTCACAGAAAAGATGAGTGAAGGGACAAAAACATCCTACCTTAAACAAGGATTCTTACAAGGGATAAAACACGGCGATTTTGATATTCTCCTAGAGCCGGCAGAAAATTGTATTGTGGCTCTAGTAACTGACAAGGAAAGTTACTTAATACGGAAACAGTTGAAGCGTTTCACTGAAGAACTAAATGTTCTTTTCCTAAAAGAAGAAGAACCTATAATTGTTCTGGGAGAAGAAAATAGATTTTATGTCGATTCATTAGTCAAACGCATTTTCTAAAATAAAGGCCAAGATTTTTGTAAAAAAAATAAAAGAAAAAAAAGAAAGCTCTAAGAATGGCTTGCTTTTTTATTCGTTTTCAGGAAGAACAACCCGTTTTGTTTTCGGCGTAAGAATACCATTAATGATTTCGGTACTGATCAATTCCACAAATGCCTGGGAATTGCTGGTAATAGCAACGACTTCGCCGGAATCATCAATCGTACCAATAAGTCCTTCTTCAGCATCTCGGCCGATAGCATAATAGGGTTTTTGTGTCGACCCAAGGACAAGGGATTTCAATTGAATGTTTTCTTTAGCCATAAGTTTGCGAATGATGTCCGCGTTCTTGAAGGTGTCAAAATCAGAGATAACAATAATACGTGTGCGAGGATTGCTATTTAACAAGACATCAATATGGATGTCAGAGATGTTGGGATAAACAACGGTAACGGTTGATTTTACCCCCGTCAAGATTTTAGCCATTTGGTTAAGCACTGCATCTTTGCCTATAAGGGTCACAGTGTTCAATTGTGGGCGAGGCATATCTCTAATTTTCGTGATCAACTCTCGATAGGTGAGCTCAAGTCCAGTAAGAATACGTTCAATGATTTTGTTACTTTCAATGAACTTCTCACCATAGCCTTTGAATTGTGACTTGACATTGGATGTTTCGGCTACAAGGGAATCCTCTATGCCTGAACGACTTTTATCTATCGTCTTGTTTACAAGGTCTGCTTGTTCGTGGACATATTTTAAGGCAGTCTGTTTGCCACGATTGAGCAAAGTCTTTGCTGGCATCTCGATTTTTGCAATAGCGTTTTTAGCGCTTTCTTCGGTGTCTTTAATGAAGCTCTTAGTTTTCGCTTCGCTAACAGTATTGAGCTCTCGGATATCGTCGATGATTTTCGAGCTAATTTCAGCAAAGATTCGTTCTTTTTCTTCGAATTCCTTTGCAATGCTTGTGATAGCTGTATCTCGTGCTTCGGCAAACTTGGCAATAATGTCACTTTTGGCCCGAGTGACAGTATCTTTCATATTATTTTTAGCGGTAGAAAAGTCAGTTGTTGCTTTGTTAAAGCGGTTCGCTAATTCCATGTTGAGTTTGTCATTTATTTCTGTCATCTTTCGCTGCGTAGTCTCAGTGGCAGAATGCAAATCATTTCCAATCCGGACTTCCTTCGCTTTGATCTCTTGTTTCGTCTCATTTGCACTTTTCTCGAGGTTCTCTTTAAGCAGGTTAAAGAGGTTTGTTAATTTTTCTTCATTGTTCCGTGTTTTCGTGGCGATAAGTGTCTCAAGTTGTGTGTTGACTTCGGTGAAAAGCGACTCGACATTTTGGCTGAATGTCTCAATCAATTGATTATATTCGCGTTTTATACCTGTTAATCGTTCACGAATGATTTTACCAAAGTCATCATTCATCTCACCAATTGATTGGGTGATGTTCCTGATTCGCTCCTCTAATATCTGGTTTGTTTCTTTATTGTGCACCCCAAGTTTGGAATTCACAGATTCTATAACTGTAGAATAATTTTCATTAACCAACTGGGAATGTAGTGACATATTATCTCTCGCAGCAGCATTGTATTCTTTAATGGCATTCTCGATTTTTTGTTGGATGTCACCAGCAATAGAGGTATAATCATTGAAGTTATTCTCTAAAGAAGCGAGAAGGCTATTTTCAAAGGTGGTGGCAGCATCTTCAACCCTACTGGAAGAGGTGGTAAACGCTTTCGTGATATTTTCTTTGGATTCGTTTAAGCTGTTGGAAATATCGCTCACACCAGCGCTAATAGTATTCCCTGCAGCTTCGGTCGTTTCTTGAAAGTGTTTTGTCAATTCAGATTGGGTACTCATCGACAAAGAAGATATCTGATGCTCTTCAGTGTTGAGAATTTGGCTAATTTCTTCGATGAGCTTATCAAGTTCTGTGGAAATCTCTTTGATAGATGTGTCAGTTGCAACACGAACTTCCTCTTTAGCAGTAGCAGTGATTTGCTGGATGCTCTCCTTTTGTTGCCGGACGATCTGGTCTATGGCGTCGGTTTTTTCTGCCGCATATTTGTTAATCTCAACGCCAATATTTTTAATCGTCTCTAAGGCATCCTTTGCTTTGTCCGCAAGAGATACTAGCGGATAAATGCCTGTGAACTTTTCAATAATAGAAGGGTTTGTATAGACCAGATTTTTAGCTTGTAGTCCTTTTATGGCTTCTTCAACATCGCCTATTTTTAAGTCAAGCTGCTCAGCGATTTCAGGAATGGAAAGTTGTCCCGAAGATAAAAGAACCAGATAAATTTGTTGTTCAGTAGCTGAAAGCTGTAAATTCTCGAGTATTTCAGACAATTCGATTAACTCCTAACGAAATTTTTCTCTTAGTTCATTATCTAATAACAACTTACTTAAGCTTTTTGAGTTTTGTTTTTGGGATAAAAGGCCCTTTTTCGCTTGAAAAATGATTCTCGAGAGAAAACCCGTTCGGAAGAAATAAGCTTAAAATCTCGAAGAGATTAATACTATTGAGTGAATCAACATGTCTTTGTTTGGGAATACCGGGAAAATTTTAACAATTGATCTTGCAGATGAAAGAATTGATACACTAACGCCACCTGTTGAAGACTATAAGCAATTTATCGGTGGAAGTGGGCTGGCAGCAAAATTGCTCTATGAGGAACTTACAAAAGATTTGGACCCTCTGTCAGCGGAAAATCCCTTGTGTTTTATGACAGGCCCATTAGTGGGAACAAAAATACCAAACTGTGGCCGACATGTTGTTTGTGCAAAATCGCCTTTAACAAATATCTGGGGAGAAGCAAACTCGGGGGGGAAGTTTGGTGCTTATCTGAAATTTTTAGGTTATGATGGTTTGCTTTTCAAAGGCAAAGCAAATGAACCAAAGGCATTGCTAATCATTGATAATAGTGTCGAGTTATTGGATGCGAGCTTTCTCTGGGGGAAAAATGTCTATGCTGTTGAGGAAGAACTCAAGAAGCGTTTTGATAATATCTCAAGTTTTGCAACGATTGGCGTTGCTGGAGAAAAAAAGGTTAAAATTGCTGCAATAATGAATGATGGTGACCGTGCAGCAGGACGAACAGGAATGGGCGCTGTTATGGGGTCAAAAAATCTGAAAGCAATTATACTTTATTCTTCGACGCGAGCTGTACCAGTAGCAAATGACGCTGAAGTTAAAGCTCTCGGAAGTAAAATGCGAAAGGACATCTATGAAAATACAGTCGCACGAAGGATGTTTGGGACAGCAGCCTATGTTTCGGGAGGGATGAAATGGGGAGATGTTGCGGTAAAATACTGGTATAAAGGTTTCATGCCAAATACCGAAGCAATAGATGGTAGCCGGATGAAAGAAACCATCTTGGTGAAACGGTACCATTGTTATAGCTGTGTTATTGGTTGCGGACGAATTGTAAAAATCAGCAAAGGAAAATATGCTATCCCACAAACAGGGGGACCGGAGTATGAAACATTGGCAAGCTTTGGCACAAACTTACTGATAGATAATCTGCGAGGTATTGCAAAAGCGAATTATCTTGCAAACAATTATGGTTTGGATACAATTTCAGCGGGACAAATTATTGGCCTTGTCTTCCATTTATACGAGAGGGGTGTCATCACTCGAGAGGAATTGGAAGGAATAGATGCAAAATGGGGAAATGTTGATGCATTGATCGCCTTATTAGAAAAACTCGCAAAAAGAGAAGGGATCGGTGAGAAAATGGCCGAGGGGTCGGACTTTTTAGCCGCCAGTTATAACTTGCCAGAAGAAGCACATACAGTTAACGGGTTGGAATTGCCTTTTCATGATCCGCGAGCGTTCTTTTCAATGGCAACAGTTTATGCTACTTCTTCACGAGGAGCTTGTCATAATAATGGCGACGGGTATAAAATGGGCTTGGGGGTAACCGTCCCTGAAATAGGGTTACAATGCGAGGATAGATTTGATGACCTTGAAGCAGCCCGTATTGCTGTCAAAGTTCAAGACTTTCGAGCAGTATATAATGCTTTAATCATGTGTCATTTTGCCATGCCATCTTTCACAGATACAGTAAAAGCTCTTTCACTAGCTACAGGTTGGGACTATACAATAACTGACGTGATGCAAGTAGGAGAACGAATAACAACAATAAAGCGCTTGCTGAATATGAAGCTCGGGCTAACAAGAAAAAATGACCGGCTACCAAAAATCATGCACTACAAATTACAGGAAGGAGGAGCAAAGGGAAAAATACCCAACCTGGATATTCAATTGAAAGAATATTATAAGTTACGGCATTGGGATCCAAAAACGGGTTCGCCAACAAAAACTCTTTTGGAAAAATTGCAATTAACAGAACTGGCTACCTAAGGGAAAAATTCTCTATTATAAAACTACTCAACCTTCCTCGAAAGCCAACGTGTAAAAAAAATCCTACTCTCAGCAAGATCAAAGAAAAATACCCTCAAAGAAGGCTTTCTACTTCTTTTTTTTTTATAATTATGGGAAAAAACAACAAAATTCTTAAGGAAATGAAGCAGTGGCTTTAACAGTAAAAGGAAAGAACATTTAACTAAAGCATTACTCATTTAATGTTAAGAATATTTCAACGATTTCTACTAAAAATGCTGAAAGATGCCTATTTACAAAGAGCTGGCTTTTTTGTAAAAACTTTCTAGCCTCCTATTCACCAAAAGTTGAAACGCCATTTCTAACTATTCTGTGAGAAATCTCTCCACATAAAGATAATGCCAAAAAAGAACGAATATAAAAGGAAGAAAAAGAAAAGATGACGAAAAAATATGATGTGATAATAGTTGGTGCTGGAATAGGCGGATTGCATGCAGGTATTTACCTCCAAAGCGAGAACCCAGGCTTAAAGACACTAATCGTTGAACAGAATGATTACCCAGGAGGATATGTCTCCGGCTTCACAATTAATGGCTTTTATTTTGATTCTGCAGCAGAAACCATTCTAGGGTATGCAAAGAGCTCCTCGCGAGCGATTTTACAGAAATATGATTTCTATCACCCTATTCATACAGTAGAGCCGATGGAAGCTTATTATAATGATAATCATGTTGTAAGAATGTTCTCAAACCCTGAGTTGTTCTTACAAGATATCGAAAAAGTTCACCCAGATCAAAGTGCCGGTGTGCGAAAATTAATTGAAACTTCACACCAAATAAGAAAAGATATTAAAGAGCTTTCGCTGGATGAGGGTATTACTTTTGGAAAACTTTTGCGAATAATTTTCAAACGGCCTGTGTTGCGAAAATATGCCAGGAAAAATTACAAACAATTACTAGACGAGTTCATCACAAATGATGAAGTGAAAGATTATTTCAAATTATTTTCGCTGTGGTTTGGTTTAAAACTCGAGAACTTGAAAGCACCAATTTTAGCATACATCATAAGTGTTGCCTTTACAGAAGGGCTTTACTACCCTGAGGGTGGAATGGGCGCTTTCGCTAAAAAACTGGCAGAGTTGTATGTCACCAGAGGAGGCGAGTTGCGTTATAAGAGCACAGTGAAAAAGATTCTTATCGAGAAAAAGACCGCTAAGAGTGTGTTGCTCACTTCAGGCGAAGAAATTCAAGCAGACTATATTATAGCAAATAGCGACTTACACAAAACCATTTTCGAATATATCGGAAAGAAACATTTCTCGCGACGATTTACTGACCGCATCCGGAAGATAGAAACATCCATGTCGGGCGTTTTGCTTTATTTGGGCATTGAAAATTACGATCTCTCAAAATATCCGGCTCATCTCATGATCGGGCGTACAAGCGATATCACTAAGAACTACGAAGAAAATGACTTCAATGTTGATGGTATTGCTGTTCGCATACCCAATAATTCAGATAAACTCAAGGCACGACCGGAGAAAGAGTCGCTGATAGTGTTGACATTTGCACCTTATAATTGGAATAATTTTTGGAAAATAGGCAGGAATAAAAAGCGAACAAAAGAATATCGAGAACTAAAAAAGAGCATCATCGCAAAAATCATTACGAAGCTGGAAAGTTTTATGCCTAACATTTCAAAGCATATTAAAATCAAACGATTGGCAACACCAATGACCTTCGAACGATTTAACGGTTCAACAAATGGTGCCTGGTATGGCCCCAAAGTCAATCAACGACTACCGAGCTTTAAAAGCCAAATTAAAAACCTCTTTTTTGCCGGCTCAAATGTCGGCGGTTCAGGGGTGCAAGCAGCAATGAGTTCTGGACTGGAAACGGGCGCATTTCTCATGCGAAAGATGAACAAGAAATTATTGAAGGAATATTAATCCTTCTTAATCCTCTTTTCTGGAAAAACCATAGGTGCCAATTGCTTCTTTTAGCCGGTAGTATTTTCTCGTACCATAAGCAATGATGTCGCCAAGTAAGAGGTCGGGTTTGTTATCTTCACCGATCATTTCTTCGCTGTAATAAACTTTCAAAATCTCGCCGAAAAACGCAAAATGGCTTCCTACTTTTACTTTTTGAAGAACCCGACACTCAATATTAATGGGGCATTCTTCGATCAAAGGCACTTCGACAACTTTTCCTTTGAAAATTGTCAATCCTGTTTCCTTGATTTTGTCATGCTCTCTACCGGAAACGAGCCCACAATAATCTATTTCCGGAGCAATCTTGCTACTTGGAATATTGACACCAAAACAGCCTGTTTGGTCGATTAATTCGCAGGTGTAGCGTACATCTCTTATTCCAACCACCAAAGCAGGGGGAATAGCACAAATATTAGCAATCCATGCTGCAGTCATGGCATTGGCAGAGCCGTCTGGTTTAAAGGCGGTAACAAGAGCCGCCGGAGCAGGGTAAGCTGCTGCTTGAGGTTCAACTTCAACTTTCATTTCTCTATCACTGAGAAAAATAGAAGGAATTGGAATAGATAATCTTTTTGGCCGAAAGAAAAGAACAAAATTAACTGAGAATGGTTTCTTGGATGAGCTTCTCAATTAACTTGTCTCGAACGTCGTCTTTTTTAATGATGGAATAATCGACTTTTTGATAGAAGGGTTCATTGAGGAGTTTTTTCGAGAACTCCCGCAATTTTTCTCGAAGGAGATATGTTTCCCGAGAAACAATTAATGCAATAAGGCATTTCTCATTTGATTCAAGCATAATGGAAATATTGCCATGGTCGATGAGTTTTAACTGTCCATCCTCACTTGGGGCGTTTAAGATCGTTTGACCAATCGTTTGAATGGCAGATAAAAGTCCTGATAGTAAGTTCGGGTCGATGTTTTCGCCTTCTTCCTCTGTTGCAAAATGCTTTTGAAACAAGGGTAAGCCGCTATTCTTGATGATAATAAAGAGTGCTTTAACTTTTGATTTCACTTCTTTGGGTTTTGTGATACTCTCAAAAGCAATGGTCGAGCGGATAGATTGATTGATCCGGGTAAATATCCGCACAAGAACATTCTTTTTCTCGCGCTCGATTTCTTTAAGCTGGCTCCTTGCTTCAGCTTCCTTCTCTTTTACACCCAATTCGCCGGCCAATTGAATGGCTGACTCGAGTATTTTCTTGGCTTGCCGTTTCTTATTCTTTAAGGTTAGCAGCAAGCTTTGCAAAATGTAAACGTCAATTAAAATTAATTTGTAATCTTGTTCCAGACAGAGCTTCTTAATATCTTCTAGCTTCTCGAGAGTATCCATAAGCAGTTTATCATCGCCAGTCATCCGGTAGCGAAGCAAATCAATCTCTGCTAATTGGAGTTTGGCGTTGACGATAACTTCAAAATTCTGGTTTTGAAACGCAGTCTGGATGGTTTCCTCGAGATAACGTTTGGCTTCGCCCAGATTTGACTGTCGAGCAGCAATACGACCAAGACGTAAGAACACTTTCGATTGCTCTTTCGCCAGTTTTGTTTCATTGATAATTTCAGATGTTTCGTTAAGAATATCCTTTGCTTTGGTAAATTTATCCAGCGTTTCAAATATGTCCGCCCTGCAGAAATTGAGGGCAATTGTTATTTGAGGGGGGATGGGTACCTCACTCTTTTCTAGTTCCTCCAGAGCTAATTCCGACTGCTCCAAGGCAAGATTTGCCTGCCCAAAATCTAAGTAGAGATGAGCAATGTTTGTTTGCGAAGCGATAATGTAGGGGGCAACATTTGCTTTTTCTGACTTTTCGAGGGAAAGCTTGAAGTAATGCATGGCTTTCTCAATGTTACCCATAAACCGGTAAATGAAGCCGATGTTGTTAGCCGCAATAGCCAATCGCAGGTCATTTGAGAGAATAGTCGAGAATTGAAATGCTTTCTCGAGATATTGGAGCCCCTCCTTTAATCGTCCACTTTCAACATAACATAAAGCGGTGTTGTTGTAAATTCGATTTAAATAGAAGCGATTATTATTCTCAAGAAGGAGGGAGATGAGTTTTTCTCCCAGGGCAATGCTCTCCTCGATACGCCCTTCTCGCCGGAAATAATTTATCATGACTGAACTGCCTAAAACATGTAAATCAGTTAGTGCTAAAAGGAGATCTTTCTCCTCAGAGAAGTTGTTTTTGAGTTGCAGATAAAGATCATCAAAGTTTTTCTGCTCAGAAATGAGTTTTTCAAATTGTTGGGAATAATAATAGCAAAGCATTCTATTGGCATGGGAAAAAAGCTTGTTGTAGGGATCAGTTTTCGTGGCTGCTTCCTCAGCCTGTTGTAGCAAGGACTCTACTTCTTCGAATTTTTTTTGGTTGATGAGAGTGAGAGCTTTCAAATTCAGTAAGCCAGGGTGTGTTGAGTCTTCCTCACAAATCTCGAGTAGCCGTTTGTAATCGGCTTTCAAAAAGTACGTATGAGCAAGCAAGAACTTAAATTCAGTATCTTTGAGAAAATCCTCTTCTTGTTCAGCCAATTCTTGTACTGCTGCCATAAACGTTAAAAGATAATCTTGTTCATTCTTTTCTCTCATTTCAAACAGGCGTAAATTTAGCTGCTCTCGCTGTGATGGAGAAAGGCGTTGGAAATGTTGCGATAATTCCGCCGGCCAAAGAAATTTTTCACTCATTTAAAAAACCACACATTTAATACAATGGAAAATAAAGGCTTAGCATTATTAATTTTATTCTTTATTACATAAAGTGTCTTTTTTTTACCATGAGAAAAGGCAAAATTCCCAACGAAAAATTAGTTATGCAAGCAACTTTTAAATAAGAAAGAAACTACACCATTTACACTTTTGAAATTTGAGTGGTGAAAAAATGGTTTTAGCAAATGTGCCTTTGACTATTATAATCGCATTGATAGCAGGGGTAATTTCAATAATAGTGGCAATCATTTTCAGCCTAATCGTCTTTCGAGAGGACCCAGGAAATGAACGGATGGTTGAGGTATCAAAATATATCGAAGACGGCGCGAAAAAATTTCTGTTCGTGCAATATCGCATTCTCTCCATTTTTGTGCTCATCCTATTCCTGATCATTCTCCTGTTCCTCCCTTCGGAATTAACAGGTGGAAAAGTGCCAATTCTAATAAGACCGTTCAATGGAGATGCCCTCAACTGGCGTCAAGCAATAGCCTACCTGATAGGCTCAATTGCCTCCATGTTTGCAGGATATCTTGGAATGATGGTTGGTGTGAAAGCAAATACCCGAGCATCTTTTGGCTGCACCAAAAGTTTGGATAAAGGGTTTGATGTTGCTTTCTTTGGGGGCGCAGTGATGGGGCTCGCCGTCGTTGGGTTTGCATTAATTGGCATTTCAGGCATTTTCTGGATTTTCAAAACACCAAATGTTGTTTTAGGATTCAGTTTCGGAGCAAGCACGATTGCATTGTTTATGAAGTGTGGTGGCGGGATTTACACAAAGACAGCAGATGTCGGAGCGGACCTTGTTGGAAAAGCAGAATATCATTTACCAGAGGATGATGTTAGAAATCCAGCAACAATAGCAGATAATGTGGGTGATAATGTTGGCGATATTGCCGGCATGGGTTCAGATTTATTTGACTCCTATGTTGCTTCGATTCTTGCAGCGATGATTCTTGGATATGTGCTTATGGCAGGTGCAACAGATGCAGTTCGTGGAACATTTGTAATCTATCCGATAGTTATTTCTGCCGTCGGACTCATCGCCTCACTTATTGGCATTCTCTTAATAAAATGGTTGAAAACCAAGGACCCGGGAAAACTGCTCAATACAGGAACCTATATAGCAACAGCACTTTTTGCAGCTTTAGGAGCGCTTTTTGTTTGGGTACTTATCAAAACAACTCCGGGATTAACAGCAGCGGAAATTAAGCAGTTATGGTATGATTACATTTGCGTTGTTGTTGGTTTGCTTTCGGGAATACTCATCGGTTGGACAAGCGATTGGTTTACTCGAGATGATAAAAAACCAACAAGGGACATTGCCCATGCAGCCCAAGAAGGAGATGCAGTAGTCATCCTTTCAGGATTCTCCTATGGAATGTTAAGTGTCGTTCCTCCAGCAATCGGTATAGCTATTGCAATGGCCATCTCTTACTATCTGGATAAGGTGTATGGTATCGCTATGGCGGCTGTGGGAATGCTGGCAATTGTAGGAACAATCGTTTCAAATGATGCCTATGGCCCCATTGTTGACAATGCCCGTGCAATAGCAGAGCAAGGCGGCTTGGGTGAAGAAGTTATAAGGACAGCTGATAAACTTGATTCTGCAGGAAATACCGCAAAAGCAATTACCAAAGGTTTTGCCATTGGTGCAGCGAATTTGGCTGTTTTTGCTCTCCTCTTCTCTTTCGTAGAAGATGCGGGAATTCCGCTCGAGATAGACTTGCTAAATATCAATGTCCTTATCGGAGCATTTCTAGGAGTAGTGGTACCAGTACTCTTTTCCTCTTTGCTGATTCTCTCAGTCCAACGAAATGCAGCAAAGATGGTTGATGAAATACGAGATCAATTTGAAAGCAACCCCAAGATCCTCGAAGGAACAGAACCACCGAATTTTAAACGAACTATAGAAATCGCCACAAAAGGAGCCCTTCGTGAGCTTGTCCTACCAAGCATCATTTCAATAGCAATGCCACTTTTGATCGGCATTCTTTTCGGAGTTGCAGCGCTGGGAGCATTCCTTGCCGGGGCAATTCTGTCAGGTTTTGTCTTTGCTATTTTCATGTCAAATGCTGGTGGGGCATGGGACAACGCGAAGAAGTGGATTGAAGATGGCAATCTTGGAGGAAAAGGCACAAATGTTCATAAAGCAGCCATCACAGGAGACACTGTTGGTGACCCCTTCAAAGATACCGCCGGTCCAAGTATTAATACCCTCCTTGTTGTGATGGTGCTCACAGCAACAATCTTTCTAGGATTGCTCATTCTCATAAACAACGGAGCAGGACTCCTGGCATTTATTGCTGGGTAGAGTTTACACTATCTAAACTCTTCCATTCTCTCTTTTTTCTTTTTAATTTACTGAATTGTTCGTTCGTGAAATATTTAAAAAGAAAAAGTAGTTAGAAAAAATGAAGTGATAAAAAAATGTTAGTTCGAAAATTAGAAGACATAGAAACACAAGATGTTATTGCATACGGTTCAACAAAAACAAAAATTCAATGGTTAATTTCAAAAGAGCAAGGTGCACCACACTTTGCAATGCGACTCTTCACACTCGAACCGGGAGCGGTAATTGGAACACATGCCCATCCTGAAGAGCATGAAATTTTCGTCTTGAAAGGAGAAATGGGCCTAATTGCAGGAAATGGAGAAAAAACACACGTGAAAGCAACAAATGCAATTTACGTTCCCCCGTTTGAGAAACATGGCTATCGAAACGATGGAAACGAGCAAGTACAATTCATTTGTGTGATTCCCTTATTAGAAAAATAAAGAAGCTGAAGAAGAACATCCCTCAGCTTTTTTTCTTCTATTTTTGCCAGCTTTTGAACTGGTCAATGATCGTTGCAATCATTTTCATGCCATTTAGGAAGTCATCAATATAGATGTTCTCATTGGGAGCATGGCTATTAGAATCAGGATGCCCGGAACCCAAAGAGACAACCGGCATGTGATCACCAAAAAGATACATCGGTCCAGAGCCGCCGCTTGTTGGTTGTATTGCCGGTTCATGACCATAAACCTGCAAATTAGCTTCTCGACAAAGCTGAACAAATGGACTGTTAATAGCTGTTTTGGAAGGAGGATAGCCGTTGGACCAATCAATCTGCACGTCTTTAAATCCATGCTCATTAAGGTATGCGCGAAGATTCTTTTGTATGGTTGTTGGATGTTGGTTTTTCACTAGTCGGAAATCAATTTTCATGGTTGCTTCTTTGGGAATGACTGTTTTCCCACCTTCTCCTTGCCAACCTGCAGTGAAGCCACAAATGTTACAGGTAGGCTTGGTAAAATAGGCAATTTTCGCCTCCTCATCAGTTAGGCCATAACGAAAGGTGGTAATGCCAAAATGCTCTTTTATTTTCTCCGGATAAAAATTGTATTTTTTAATGACTTCGAGTTCTTCGTTAGAAATTTCCTCAATATCATCATAAAAGTGTGGAATGAGAATCTTTCCTGAAGAGTCTTTCAATAATTTGTAAGCATTAATCAAACGTTCAGCAGCATTTGGTAGGTGGGTTGCACTAGCAGAATGTGAATCGATGGTCATTGTTTGAACAGACAATTGAACATAGAGTATACCTTTAACACCAAGAACGAATTCTTGAAGGCCTTCACGATTCTTTCCGCCAAACTCCCAAATGCAGCCATCAACATCATCAAAAAAATTCTTGTCCTGGTCGAAATATTTGGTGAGATTTTTGCTACTGCTTTCCTCTTCTGTTTCTACAACAAACTTTATGTTGCAAGGAAGTTGTAAGCCGGCAGCAAGATAAGCCTTGATTGCATTTACCCGGCCGACAAATTCACCTTTATTGTCAGCAACACCGCGACCCCAAAGACGACCCTCACGAATATCAAGTTTGAAAGGGTCAGACTCCCACAAATCAAACGGTTCAGCAGGCTGGACATCGGCGTGGTCGTAGATCATTAATGTTCTCGGGGCACCAACATCCATAAATCCTGTGACCACTGGACCGCCACCGGTCTCGAACTGTTTGACTACAAAGCCATTTTGCTTAAGTAATTTAGCAGCATAAGCAGCAGCTTCATCTAAAGATTGATTTTTTGCTGACACAGAAGGAATGGCAACAAAATCAGAAAGCTCCTGTATTGCTTGTTCTTTTTGTTTTTCAATATTAGCAAAAACTTTTTCCAAACTCAAAAGTAACACCTTTTTCGATTTATTATTCATTAAACATCTGACTTTTTAATTGTTTTGAGTGAATCATCAATCCTGAAATCACCCTTTTTTGTGCGGTTTGGTCTGCTGCTAAAAATTTGTAGGAATTATCAAATGAGATTTAAATCCATGAAAAAGTTTTAGAAAAAGTAATGAAAGTTTCATGATTGACAATGAAAGGAACGTATATTTTTCTACTGGTAGCAGGACTTTCACTCGTAATTGTTATGCTAGTAATAATCGTTATTTACAAAACAATTATTCGGGATATTTATACTCTTGCAGAAACTAGTCCAGAAATATTGATAGAAAAGAATCTGCTTTCACCAACAAAGAAAAAAGTAGTTTTTATCGGAGATAGTCTGACAAGAGCAAATGTCAGTAAAAGTTTCATCGAAAAGGTCGAGGAAAAACTGGGGGGAGAAAAATATCAATATATCAATGCTGGAATAAACTCAGAACTAAGTTATCATGTTTTAACCCGTCTCGAAAGCATTCAACATCTGGAACCAGATTATATAATTATTCTAATAGGAACAAATGATGTGAATTGGGAGTTTTATACAAGGCATCATAAACGGCTCTGGAAACGGCTCCACTTGCCAGAACAACCAACAAAACAATCGTATGAAGAAAACTTAACTCGAATTGTAAAAACATTGAAAGAAAAGGCAGCTAAGGCAAAAATTGCTCTTTGTTCTTTACCGATCTTGGGGGAAAAGGAACAACACCCAGCATTCCAGGAAGCGATTACCTATTCTAGAATAATCGAAAAAGTGGCAAAGGAAGAGGGAGTTGCATATCTTCCGGTAAACGAGGAAATGATAGCTTATCTGCGTAAAAACCCATCCAAATCAAAATTCAATTATTCCATTCGATTAGTGGAACGTGCCATTTACCATCGATATATCAGAAAGCAAGACCTAGATGAAATTTCCAAGAAATTTGGTTTCTCTTTATTAACCGATCAAATCCATTTGAATTCAAAAGGGGCAGAAATCGTGGCTAATTTGGTCTGTGACTTTCTAAGAGATGAATAAGCTTTGTTATAAACCATGTTGGCGGATGGAGTTCAAAATATAACGTAGTTCATCGGGGTTTTTAAAAAGCTCTCGAAGGGTTTTCTCAGGGTCTTTACTATTAGCAAGATAGCGCTTCGTAATAAGTAATAAATCACCACGGTAACTGACCGTGTTGTGAACGGGAAAGCCAGGCAGATGCATTGTTTCTTTTTGGGGCAAATACTCTTCTGGGAGGGAAATCACAAACTTTGATGAGGACGGCGTATAAGTAATTGTTGCACAATTAATCATTTCTTCCCAATTACCCAGGGCAGTTAAATAGTGTTTGTTTAATGCTAAGAAAAGTAGTTCCGGCTGTTCTATCGCAAGGATGTCTTTGAATTGTCTGGGAATGCCCAGCATTTCTGCACGGGCAATTATTTCTTTCTCATTCATTTCCATGAACGAACAGTCATAAGGAGGAATACGGTCGTGCTCTTTTAAAAGCCCAAAGCCAGAGGAGACGATGTAATAACTCACATCGAAGAATTGCCGCAGTTGATCAATAGCAGCAACTAAACTAATATTTACCGCGCCCCGGAAGAGCTCACGAGCATTAATTTTTAACGAACTTGTCTTTAAATGGTAATCAATTTTTTCGGAAGAGTCTAAATCTTTGCAAGTTAAATTATGAATTTGTTTGTTACTCATTATTTTACTACATGGCGCTAGAACAAGTATTTTCATGCTGGAGCTCCCTAATTTTATCAAAGAGAGGATTGTTTTTAGATTTAAAAATCCTTTCCTTTAGAATTACTTTTCTGTGCTATTTTCATTTTTTGTCGATTCTATAGGCTTGGCATCGTCTTCTTCTTTTTGAAAGAGGAGGTTCAAAAGCTTGAGGATAAAAGCGTTGTCCTCATTTATTT
>DXJV01000021.1 GCA_019056785.1 Candidatus Heimdallarchaeota archaeon | reverse complement strand
GGTCCGACGAGTGAGCATCGCGTATTACTCGGCAGTCAGTTAAAACCATGGAAGGCGAAACAAAGATGAAATCAATGTGGGTATAGGGATTTCTCCAGTTAAATGTAGAGCCATTATAACCTGTATCATCGACTCCTGTTGGCCAAACAGCTAACCAAGCATCTTTTAATTGAGCGGTAGTAGTATTGTATTGACTGGACCAGGGCTCGAAATTAAAATCGCCTAAAACAATTACATCACTCTTTCCCGTTGTCAGCATGACAATTGTCTCCGCTTGTCGTTGTTTGTCGAATTCTTTTTCACCGAAATGTGTTACAAAGACATTGAAGGTTCGTCCTTGGATTGTTATTTGTGCTTCAATGGTTGCTGTCTGTTCGCCATCGCTATACATAAAATACGTCCTTGCTGAAAGTATGGGATATTTTGAAAGCAAGGCAATCCCAAAGGTTCCCGTCACAGTTAATGGACCAAAAAAGGAGTACAAATGGAGTTTGCTCGCGAGAAAACGAACGAGATCATTGTTTCCACTTGAGACACGACAAGTATCAGATTCTTGCAAGCCTATAATGTCAGCATCTATTTTTCGCAAATCAGCCAGTATGCCACTAAAATTAAGGTTACCTTCTATATCAAATCCTTGTTGAACATTAAAAGTCACTACTTTTATTGTTGTTTTTCCCGCGGGTTGTGTTTGAGGGAAAGGCAAAGTAGCAATTCCACTGACCAAGGTACCAATAAATAACAAACTGATTATTGAAACAAGAAATTTCTTCTCAGGTTTTGACTTGAAAAGTTTCCCTTGGATTTTGAAGCGTTTCTTTTTCACAAAGGCAGTGGGAATACAACCCATTATCACAACAACCATCATTACAAACCAATGTTTATTCCTGAAGAAGGGACCAACAATGGGGATATAATCGTAGGCAATGGTAAAGATAATTCCAAAAATCGTAAGGATCAACACAAAGATGCTAATAGTGAAGCTTCCGCCTAGTTTTCTAAGAGTAGGCTTCATAGTAAGCAATTCTTTACATAATAAAAGAAAGTCTAGAAAGATAACCGGAGAAAGTAATAGCATTAGGTATAGGAAAACTTGTCTTAGAACCAACCATCGTGGTTGATTGGCCAGAAGAGTCACTGTAAGTGACAATGCAAAACTGACATTTAGAAGCCAGAGTAACCAGTTCTTAATTCTCGAGAGAAGAGATGGTTTTACTATAAGAATAATAAAGAAAGCTCCTGTCCCTCCTGCAATTAACAATATAATGGCTAAATAATTACTTCCCACCCATCTTGAAAGAATGCCAGGGCTAGAAAAAATGTAAAATGCTAAGCTTATTATACCTATAATATTCAATGCAAGCCCTAAAACTTTCCAAAATGCCCTTTTCGGAGAAGTGTTTTTACTCGAGTCTAATTGACCATTTTCTTCTGTTGTTTTAAAGGAAGTTTCGAGCCCCTCTGTTACGAATGTTTCTTCTTTCTTAAAGAGACGAAGGGATAAAAGAAAAAGGGCCACTATTCCTAAGAACCAACCGATAATTTGCCCCCAGTTAAATAGTGAGATGTCTATCGAACTGCCTATTGTTCGTAAAAGAACCAGCATACCTATTGAGAAAGTGAACCCTGCCCCAAGGTTAAGAGCTGACTGGTCGATTATTGAATAATGTGCTTTCCTCCAAATAAATATAATCAAAAAGACGAGGAAACTTGCAACACCAATTCCAGAAAAGATTGCCTTTACCGGTGGAATGGCGAAAAGCGGTTCTAAAACCCGACAGAGAATTATCAACAACCCAGTAATAAAGAGGAACCATTCTGATTGTGCTTTTCTAAAAAAGACTAAAATAACCGGCAGTAAAAGGAATAGAATAATCAGAACATAGCCATTCAATGAAGCTGTTAAAAGGTTGAGAGCAAAAATGCTACTAATCATGTCAGAAAGTAACTCGAAGAAAAATACGAAAAGGATACCAAGAAGAAGTGTTTCCGAATAAAATTGATTAAAAGAGAAAGTTTTAGATGTCATTTTAAAAGCTACCGCAAATAAACCTAAAAATTTTCCTCAAAAATGTAGTTATAATTGAAAATTTTTGCAACCGAACCAATTAATTATCATATAGTTTATGAACAAATATTTGGCTTTGTAGTGAACTTTACTTTTATATTTGTTTAGTTTTTCGTTGTAAACGGACTTCCAAACATTCTTCTATTGTTAGATCTTGCAAACAAACAGGGCAAGTCCCTTCTTTTTCCAACCACTGTTCAAGAAGCTCTCTTTCTGCCATATGTCTGCAAAAGGGGCAAGCAATAATTGTGTCATGCTCAAAATCGAGCAACAAACTTGAAATCATGCTTTTTTCACGCGGAGCTTTTTTCAGATAAATGATTTTTAGTGCTTTCTTTAGCGCCGGTGTGGCAGGTTTGAATATCTTCAGTTGTTGTACCTCGGCATTATATCTTTCAATTAATTCCTCAAGAGTATAACCATTTATTTTTGCTATTCGCTTTAAAAGAATCTCTAGGAGAGCATAAAGATTACATTCATAAAGAATACCTGCATTTTTGAACCGTTTCTTTTCAAAAAAATAATAAATTGTTTCTGGAGCCAGCCTTTGTAAGTGCCTGTAAATAACTCGACCGGCATTAATAGTTGTAAAATTTGCTAAGGCTAATAGGCTGTATTTAGCTCGGGAATATTTTCTTGGGTTGCGGATGGCTTCTTGTGCTGAAACCGGAAGCGTGGAACAGTTTTGAAGAAGTAACCCAAAATTTCCTTTTTTGACTTCATTTTTAATGGCAGTTTTGGGTCCGCTCTCAGCAGCTAAAGTGAAAAAAAGAAGGATAATTATCGGAATGATGAAAAGCGGAATTCCTAAACCAATGAGAAGAAGTGCATATTTTGTTAAAGAAAAAATATCATGAATGGCTTCAGAACCGAATAAAAGATAAATTACGAGTAGTATGAAAGCCAGAATAGCTGCCACAACAACTACAGCAATGATGCTAACCCAAATGATTTTTCTTCGTTTCTGTTTAATCTTTCGCATCTCTTCTGCGATAGCTGGATCTTCGTAATGTTCATCGATTTGCAGTTGCTGGATATTCTCCAGGATAGAAAATTCTGCAACTGATAGAGAGGATTCTTTTAATTTTTCACTCTTCTCTGCTTGAAAATTTTCCTCTTTTGTTTTATCAAGCAACTATTACCGCTCCACCCTGTTAATTATTAATCATACTTCTAATAATGACTAATTAGTAATTTTGAATTTAAATATAAAAACATTAGGAGTTAAAAGTCCAAGCGACAAAATAAGCCCTAAAGTGAGAAACTAATTGAAAATTGTTTTGTTTACACCATGGAAATTTTTTACAGTGATATTCTTAAACAAAAGAATTGGTGTAGAAGATGGAAGTAGAAATTACAGGTGCAAACATTATTGCCGGCAAAAAAAGAAAAAACTACTTCTACAAAGAAATAAGACTGTTTTTACCATCTTATTTGCACATGCAAAATTTCTACCGAGAATTTTTCAATAATTACTTTGATGGTATAGTCATGACAATAGCCCTCAGCGAACGCTTTTAATTGCTCCAGATACTTAACCATAACCTTTGCGGCTTCCTTGTATCGTTGTTCATATTCCCAACCAAAACCCCAATACTCGCCAGTTAGTTGAGTAATTGTTTCCTTTTCATCGGCTTTCCATACGGTTTCTAGTAAGAGTTTGCCGTACTTTGTTCCGTATCTTCGTAAGGTAATCTCAAAGAATTGATTCTTTTCCCAATCTTCGACTTGAGGATCAATTGAAATTGTTCCCAGCTCTTTTCTTTCCTCAATCATTGCCTTCTCGATGATGTAGGTTAGGTCACAAATAGCTCCAGGGAGAAGGCAAGGAATGGTATCAAAAAATAGCTGTTCTGTCAACACATACACCCTTTTTTTAGTTAGACCGTTGAACGGTCTATATACTCTTTCCGTCTCGTAACTTAAGCCTTTATCTTAAATGTCTTAACAGATTCCGAGCCGCCAGTAACGTTTTCTTTTTGGTGTGTTGAGCGTTTACGTTGGTAGACCCGGACAGTTCTTCAACAACACTATTAAAATATTGGTAAGCTCTTCCACTGTGCTCTTGGATAATGAAATATAGAAAAAAAAAGAAAAAAGGTGCTTTTAGTCATTTAACCTAAAAAAGAAACTCATATGTTATATAGCCAAGATCGACGTATCTACCATTAACTGTATAGTAAACATGCATTTTCAGTAATGTATTCTGCTGACCAAATTCACCATCGAAATAACTGAAAGAATCTGAAACCGAACTATCTTTTGAGGATAAACGAATGTAAGAGTTATCATATACAACTGGAGAGTATGCTTTCCAATAGCTTTCTACCCCATCGTTATAGGCCACTGTGAAAATTGTTTCTTCGGCTGGTGCGAAATAGGAATTTTCATAAGTCATCGTAATAGTTTGACTTCCGATATATCCCCCACCAAAATTATCACGGTAAACTGTTGTTGTAATGGTCAAATAATAAGTCCTATAAACCCATGGCCAGGGAGCATACGAACCTAGGGTTATTGTCTCAGAAATGGTTTCTTCCGAATAGACATAGTTTATTGTAAAATCAAGTCTATGAATTCCGTCAGTATAAACAGTTTTTATTTCGTTGTGATATCCACTCTTTGAGACCATTATGGAGCAATGATAGTAATAAATAGTTGATATTTCAAAGCGATAATAACCCTGCAAATTAGTTGTTGTGGTAGCTTCGATATAATTGTCATCTATTAAGACTGTTGCTCCTGCTACTATTTTTCCGTCTTTTGTTTTAACATATCCTTCTACAATGAAATTATGTGGTGTTGTTGAAAGTAAGGTGAAATCGACACGATAACTCCCACTTGAGTAGAGATACGTTGCTTTTGTATAATAGCCACTTTTTGATGCTTGAACCTTATAGTTTTCATAATCATTTGTATAAATTTTTAACGAGTAATAGCCATTACTGCCGGTTGTTGTTGTTCCATATACGATCCCATCAGGACTAATTATTTTTATTGTTGCACCTGAGAGAACAACTCCCCTTCCATCTTTAACATAGCCATAACAGGTAAAGCTATGACCAACACTTGGCGGGGCAAATGAGAGAGCATTATTTACAGCCAGAAAAAGGTTCACTGCAAAAAATGCTGTGATAAAGAACGTTATTAGTATTTTCTTTTTTTGCATTTTTTCCTTCAACTCTTTTTTTTATTTGGTGGTAAAAAATAAGCAATTAATAATTATATATTTTTTGATTAAAACCAATATAAAAAATAATTTCATTCCTTTTGTTGCTTTTAAAGTAAAGAAATTGTCTTAAAAAAGAGCAAAAATGGACAATATGAAAAGAAGGGCGGATGATTCTATAAAAAAGATTATAAAAATCGATAACGAGTGAATTTTTGGAAACAGTTTTGGCAAAAGAGGTAGCCCTTTCGATCAGTATCATTTAATGTATTAGAAAAAACATCACGCAATGAGAATTTTGACAATATGGCAAATTAAAAAGATGGCCCAGTTCGTGGACGCATTCTGTTAAGAGCCGTTTGAAAGTTACCTCTTCATTTGTGCTTAATAAGCGATAATAAGAAACTATTGCCGTTTTTATTCTTGGAGACGCCAGGCCAAAGACGAAGTTCAATGCCGGCACATTTAGGTCATCAGCGATAATGCCAAGGCCGAGCTGACAGCCCGCCGACTGACTTAGAGTTAAAAGTATTGGTAAAAAGTCACTTGCGAGTTTTTGTTGTCCTCGTCTCTTTGCAGGAGGAAGTTTTAACATCACTTTTATCCTTATTTTTAGCTTTAGATACTCAGCCAATTCTTTTTTCAACTTTGAAGCGAAAGGGAGAACTTCTTGAAAGAAAAGAAGCAAGAGATCATTATTCTCTGGCATATATTTAGCTACTGTTTTTTAGGCTTTAAAAACTGTTTGTGGCTTGCTTTTCAATTGGCTTTGTAATAGGTCACTTATTTTTTGGTGTTAGAATAATAATGTAGAAAATTTCATTGTCAATTGTTAATGGGCTTGCAATTACATGAAATGTTAATGCGACATTTTTTCCATCTCTTTCTACTGTAATTGTTCCAACATTTTCTTGTCTTACCCCTGTCTCTTGACTTTTCAGAAAGGTAAGAATAAGGCTACAATATTTGCAATCTTTTCCCGTTCCGCAACCAAATTCGGTATCATGAGAGTTTACGCAAGCAAAGAGATCACCGAGGCGCATTCCCAGTCCATCTTCAAAGTTTTCCATGTTAATTGTTTTTATAAAAGAGTCATTAGCAAAGAGTATTTGTCGTTCCATATTAATTATGGCAACAATGTTTGGCAAAAGATTTAAGACCTTGATTAATTTTCGTTTACCTAGAACTTTTATTGTTTGTAAATAAATATCGCCTTGATCCAATTTTTTCGCGGGGGCAAAATATGTATCCACTTTTGTCAATCTTAAATCCACTTGCTATTTTGATGTTTTCTTAATAAACAACTTCTTATAAAAATTAACTGCTATAGTTTTTAAGGGCTTCTTTTGTACATGTAACGTTCTTTTTTTGTCGATTACAGCCCAAAAACAACTTTTAGAGCAGTTTTACTTGAGAGTATGCTAAGTTATCGCGAAAAAGTATTAAACGATTTAACAATCATTAGTAAAGTTTGATACCTACGAATCCCGAAAGTGACAACTTGTGGCGGTTTCTTCAAATATAGTCTCATCATGTTCGGGCAGAAAATTTGAACGCTTTGTCACGCTTGATTTTGCACGTGGCTTAGCAATTGTTGTAATGCTCTTTTTACATATTGTTCAACGGACACTTAATATTGATGCTTTATTTAATACCATCGAACAGCAACCGATAATCAATCTCTTAGCATTATCCTTGATTCCTTTTTATGGCGGCTTGGCAGGTTTTTTCCTCATCATTTCAGCTGCCAGTAATATGGTCAGTATGTACCGTGACTTGCATCGAGGGAAAAGCGTACAGGCATTAGTTCTTAAGCAAGTTTTTGGGGGCTTTTTATTACTCATTTTTGCAATGCTTTGTGAAGGGTTAATTGGTTATCAAGGGCTTGTTGGTAATTTCTTCAAACATTTAAATAATCCTGCAGCAACAGATTGGACCGTGATGCTTTGGCGCTGGAATTTCTTTGAAACCATCCATACTATTGCTTGGTGTCTTATTATAAACGGTTGCGTCCAAGGGTTGTTATCCCTAAAAGGAAGTTGGCAAAATACAAAACGGATGATCATCAGCTATGGCATTTTAGCGGTTATTATTGTTGCTTTAACACAGCCAATGTGGGATTTGGTGAGAACAATCGTACCCGGCTATCCCTTTGGGAGCTATCCGAGTGGCAACACCTTATTCCTACCAGAAATAGGCACCGAAAGCTTTTGGCAGATTTTCAGGGCACCTTTTCTCAATCCTTTGTCTGCCCCCATGGAGCCAATTTTCCCTTACCTCGCAGTTTCTTTTCTAGGTAGTATTATTGGCATTGTTCTTTCAAAACCGCGAGAGAACATAACGAAAAAATTTCCTAAGTCAATGTTTCTAGTTGGTCTTGCAATGTTTATCGGAGGACTTGTTGGGGTATTCTATTCCATTGCAGCTGTTATGAGTGCTCGAGATTTTGATGCAGCAGCCGCATTCTATATGACCATAATTAATCACCGCGCGTAGTCTCCAGATTATGTACTTTATAACCCTACTTTAACATCCATACCACCTTTTGCATGGTTAGGCCAATTCCTAGCAGTAAATGGTTTCAGTCTAATGGCCAGTATGTTCTTATTCCGCTTGGTTGAATTTCGCAATAAAAGTAAGCAATTTGCTGATCGAACCAAATTCGTCCGGAGGTTTAGAATTGTTGCTTTTACGAACTATAATAATCAATGGTTTTTCTTCCTTGTTTTCTGTTTAACGTCTTCATTGATCTATTTTACACTCTATGCTAAGCTATACTGGGGGGGAGTATTTTTAACCGTCATTCTAACATATGCACTTTACCATATAATTCTCATTGGTTGGGAGAAGATAAAATACACCGGCTCGTTCGAGTGGATTATTAGAACAATTGCAAACAATCTCATCCCAGCTCGGAAGGATCGGTTTAAAGAAGGGACCAAATGGTGGTAAAAAGGGCAGGTGGATATTGAAAACACCTTTTATAAGGCCTCTTGAATTAACCTCAGAAAAGAACACTCTAATGATGCCAAACCTCAAAATAAGAGAGAAGATTCCAAGTTTGCTTTTCAATTGTCTTGATCGCTTTATTCTCGATTATTTTCATTGTGATTAGCTTTCTCTCTTTGGGATTGCAATACAAGCACGAAAAGGCGAGGGAAAAAGCAAAATAAACACTGCAGCAATCGCCCTTTCTTCGATAAGCATTGCATGAATTATTGCCTTTACAATCACAGGTTTTATTTTACCCATTGGCGTTCTAGGAATCTTCTAAAACACCAACTTTTTCTTTTTTCGCGTTGATTGTTCTATGAGTTAGAAAAACCAGAATGCTATTAGAAATTCTTTCGAGCCTTAATATTTTAAGGAGGAAGAATTAAAAGAACAAAGAAAGAAAACAGCTTAATGGAAGCTTATCTGTGAAAAAAGAAAGAAGAACAATTATTCTGGGGGGAGGATGTTTCTGGTGTTTAGAAGCAATTTTTAATAGCCTTAAAGGTGTCGAAGCGACTCCAGGATATACTGGAGGGGAAACTGAAAACCCAACCTATCAAGAAGTTTGCAAAGGGGTAAGAGGACATACTGAAGTTGTGAAACTTATTTACGACACTAAAGTTATTTCTCTTGAAAAAATTCTGGAACTTTTCTTTCAGATGCACAATCCAATAACTATAAACCGACAAGGAAATGATATTGGAACATAGTGTCGCTCGATCGCATTTTACGAAAACGAAGAAGAAAAGAGGATTATTAAATCGACTATTGAAAAAGCACAAAAGCTTGGGAAGACCCTATTGTGACCGAAATACGAAAACGCCCTAATTTTTTTTAAAGCAGAAGATTACCATCAAAGATCCTACGAACGAAAGCCCGGCAATCGGTATTGCAATTTTATTATCCGCCCTAAACTAGTTTAATTAAAGGAAATTAGCTCTAAAGACTTTGTTTTGAAAAACTAAGAAACACCTTTTGATAGCGCAGTCTTGAGAGAGATAAGGAGAAAAATTTGAAAATGTAAATGAAAATTGAACAAGCAATTTTTAAAAAAAGTCGAATTTGATTAGAGTTCAAACCATCAATTTTTCTATCATCTGAATTAAAACTTTCTCGAACTATAAATTTTTAAAGAGCAATTTGCTTATCTGATAAGTTTAGTTTTACCAAATTTAACAGGAGATAAAACTTGAATCTAAACGCCACACCAAGGATGTTAATTTCTCAACCGGTTAAAAAAGTGAAACGTTTTGCTACCCTTGATTTTGCTCGAGGGATTGCAATCTTTTTAATGATTGCCCTTCATACGCTCAGCCTTGTTTTAAATATCCCCGATTTGCTGGCAGTTATTGATAATCTTGCTGTGATAAATCTCGTTGCATTGATTATTCTTCCTTTTTATGGGGGTCTTGCTGGATTTTTCCTTCTCGTATCTGCCGCAAGCAATATGGTGAGCATGTATCGTGACTTAGAAAAAGGCCGCTCAATCAAAAGTATTGTCATAAAGCAAATTGTTGGCGGTGTATTATTATTGGTTTTTGCCATGCTTTGTGAAGGATTGATCGGCTATCATGGCGCTTTCGGAAATTTCTTCAAGTACTTGAATGACCCAAGTAAATATTTCGAGTATAATCCCCTCTTTAACTATGAACATTGGGAGGATAGTTTAAACTACAATTGGCAGGTACTCCTTTACCGTTGGAACCATTTTGAGACGATCCATACTATTGCCTGGTGTTTAATATTAAATGGTGTAACTCAAGGCCTTCTCTCCTTGAAAAAACGATGGCAAAATCGTCGACAGATGATAATTAGTTATGCTCTTTTAGCTGTTGCTGTTGTGTTGCTTACCCAACCTGTTTGGGAGCTTGTTAAACTCATTATGCCCGGATATCCATTTGGGCTCATACCTGAAACTGGGAATGCTCTTTTCACACCGCTTATTGGGCAAGACAGTTGGTGGCGAATCCTTTTAGCACCTATTTTAACACCCCTCGCCGCACCAATGGAACCAATCTTCCCCTATCTTGCAGTGTCTTTTATTGGCAGCATTATTGGTATTGCTATTACCCAACCCCGCGAAGAGATCAACAAGAAATTCCCCAGAAATATGTTTCTTGCCGGATTAGCCATGTTCATTGTTGGGGTTATAGGTGTTGTAGCGGTCATTATTCATATTATCACTGTAGAAGACTTTGACACGGCAATTATGATCTATCAGTTTATCCCCTATCACCGGCATTGGACACCGGATTTCAAAAGTTACATCCCACTCTTCTCTTGGGTATGGCAATTTCTGAGTGTGAATGGGTTTGCTCTTATGCTTATTATGATTCTTTTCAGGCTTGTAGAATACCGCGGAAAGAGTAAAGCCTTTTCTGACAGAACACGATTTATTAGAAGATTTGGCACAGTTGCGTTTTCAAACTACAACAATCAATGGCTCTATTATATAATGTTTTATTTGATGTCACTTCTGATCTATGCGACACCTTACGCAAAGCTTTATTGGGCAGGAACATTTCTAACAATTTTCCTCACCCTGCTCCTCTTTCATTTACTACTTCTTGGATGGGAACGAATTGGCTACATTGGGTCTTTGGAGTGGTTCATTCGCACATTTACAAACAATGTTATCCCAGCAAGGCGTGAAAGATTTGACCCGTCTGTTAAATGGTGGCAAAAAGGAATGGTAAATGTACCAGGAGCCTTTTATGAGCCAGAATGGCTTGACCTTGTTGAACCGGAAGCAGAGAAAGAGGCTGACCCTGAAACATTTCAAGCAGAACAAAGAGATTCGAAATTGGCACTTACACTTGCAATCGTGGGGATGGCATCCATCATTTTCAATATTGCGAGTATTTTTGGATTATTTGTTGCTCTTAATGCTCGTAAACTTGAGGGGAAGAACAAACGAAACACCGCAGCGTTGATACTCTCGATCATTGGCTGTGTCTTCTTTGCAGCTTTCATTATCGTGCTTTCGATAGTTAAAATTAGTTCATTGGGCCTGCCCCTTTGAACTTTTTTTTCCACGTAAAAAGAGCTTTTCTCGATAAAAATAAAAAAAGAGAAGGTTAGTTCATGGAACTGAACCAGATGTAAGAGGTATATAGTTTAGATCTGTTGCTGGTGAGCCATCTCCGAGGATATAGGTACGAGAGCTTTGTAGCCACCAAATGTAGTTAGCATAAAAATAGAAATTAAAAACCAATTTTATTCTCAAGTTAGTAATCTTTGTTAATTGTTCAACATAGTAATTATAGGAATAGATACCATTTGCCCACTTTTGAGCTTCATCGTTTATTAAGTGCAACTTCAAAAGGGCAGAGAATTCATGCCCCCCAAACATATCATACTCGCTTTTAAACCACCCTAGATAACGATAGTCACCGCTAACCGAATTTTCTGAACGATATCGTGCATAGGGATTCGCTTTATAGGAAGCACTTAAAGACATACCATAAGCTTCTCCACCGGCAGTCCAAGTCCATTCGCCTGGAACAGCAGAGTTATAAGAATATTCCCCATCCCAGCTCATAAAGGTTGAAGGCGAAGGATCCCAATAAGTATAATGAAAATATTCCATAGTTTTCCAATTGATTTCTTCGTAATAATACTCTGTTGAAAGATAAATATAGACAACCACTTTTGTACAAAAGAAGAGATCATAGATCCCATGGATCCAAATGCCATAAGCGGTCACACCACCCTGGTTATTCTCGTTGTAAACTGCATGTGCTTGTATTTTTACCTGTGATACCATACCATTTGCATTAGTACTTTCCCAACCATATTGTTCGACATAGGCCAAAGCTGAATTTAAAAAAACAAAACTAGTTGCAATGACAGTCAAAAAACCTGCCAAAATAGCTATTTTTGTTGCTTTTCTCATTATAAATCATCCCATAATTGATTATCAATTTTTCATTTTCTTGAATCTTAACTAACCAAGTTAAGATTTGAATAATCTAAGGTGAAAGAAATTAATAAAAATTTCTATTTTATGTAAGAAAACAGAAAAAATTAACGAAACACCGTTTTTTGAGCATAATGACAAATTGAACAATCAAGAAAGGAAAAAGCAAGGACTGGCTCCTTATTAAGCAAGCTTTTTAGAGCAAGTAAAAGATAATTAAAAACGACAAACAAATAACTGGAGGGAGATAGAAAAGAAATGCAAGAAGACAAATATTACAGTGAAAAACTCTCTGCAGAGCGATTGAAACAATGCTATGATATTGCAAATGAAAGGATAAAACAATATTTATCTGCTGAAATTAACTTTGTTTTAAACCATATTAAAAAAACAGATATTATTCTCGAGTTGGGGTGTGGGTATGGCCAAGTATTGAAACGGCTTGCTCCAAATGCAGCAAAAGTTTTTGGGATTGACACTTCTAAAGCGAGCCTTAATTTTGCAAGAGTACTTAACAGGATTGAACACTATAGAATTACTCAAGATGAATGTCAAAGCCTTAGAGTTTCCTCCTCAAACATTTGATGTGGTACTTGCAATTCAAAATGGCATTTCAGCCTTCAAAGTTGCTCCTGAAATAGTAATCCAAGAGAGTCTTCGGGTAACAAAATACAAAGGGAAGGTTCTTCTCTCTAGTTATTCTGAAAAGATCTGGGAAGCTCGCTTGGAATGGTTTCTCCAGCAAGCAAAAGCCGGCCTGTTGGGAGAGATTGATCTTGAAAAAACAGGCAACGGGGCAATAATTGGTAAAGATGACTTTCGAGCAACAACTTTTTCAAGAGAAGACTTCCAACAACTGGTTAACAAACTCGGACTCGAAGCGATTATTGAAGAAGTGGACAACTCGAGTATTTTTTGTGTAATCACAGTAAACCACACTCACTAAAACTCACAAACATAAGAGAGAAACTTTTTTCGACGCTAAAACTTTAAAAAAAGTGAGGGTATAAAATAGTTGGCGATTTAATTGGAAACAACTTCTCGTGTTCTAGAAGATTCTCTGCCAAAACCACCAGCGAATCGGAAACGATTGCTTTCTGTTGATATTATGCGTGGTGTGGCAATTATCGGTGTGTTATTTGTTCATCCCATGGTTTATGGCACTTGGCGAACTGATACCAATGCTCTTGAAATTGTACCAACTCCAGCGTTGATCACTCTCTTTCCAATAATCGTGCTTTTTACTTGGGGTGGAGGTTTTACCTTTATGAGTGGTATAGTTAATACCTATAATATTTTCAAACGGACAGAGAAAGGCATGCCTTTCCGTCGTGCAGTTGCTCCCATCTTACTTAACAGCACCTTTCTATTTCTTGTCTCACCAATTAAGGGATTCTTTTTTGAACGCCCAAGTATGGGGAATGTTTCCTCACTTTTTACTAATCTTTATAATGGATGGGATCTCCCTTGGCCGGACGCTGAGCGATTTTTCCGAATGCTAATCTTACCTACAATTGCTGTTGCAGGTTTTGTAACTGTTTTCTTGCTTTGGATTCTCTTTGCTGGCAATGGTAGGGAAAAAGTAAGGAGGAATGTTATCATCCTTGGAACTTTGGGTGTTGTTTTAGTATTAATTAATAACCCCCTCAATAATTGGCTTGCACCATACATTGAACTCGGGAAAGCAAAAGGAGGAATTTTTTGGTTTCTAGCGCTTGTATTGCGTGTGTTTATTGGCGAACAACTAACATATTTTCCAATAGGGTTATATGCAATCTTTGGGATGATCGGTGGCTATTTAATCGCTATGAAAACTGACTTCAAAACGATCAGAAAGTTTGGTTTTGGGTTCGGGTTCACCTTTTTAGCAGCATTCATAATTAACATGGGCTTTACCATCAATAACACTCTTAAAGTCGGTGGAGACATTTTTGAGGTTCTCTTCTCTTATAGAATCTATCCCCGTGAGCTTCTCTTTTTCAGCCTTGGATGTATGTGTTTGATTTTCGTTTTATTGGTGAAGAAATTTGAATATATACCTGATGAGAAAGTGGAGGCAATTAAAAATAAGACAAAAATTGTTCGTAATTTTGGGCAAGTAACATTAACACTCTATGTGCTTGAAGCCTTTATTAATGAATCAATTGCAACCTCCTTTCACCTAATGTTTCCTCCACATAAAGTAGTTGATTGGGGCGATAAGGATGCCTTTATGTATAGCTGGTGGGGGATCATTCTCTTTGTGATAACTTTTGTGGGCTTCTGGCAACTATTCGTTTACCTCTGGTCAAAAATTGATTTCAAGTTTGGATTCGAACATTTGAATTATGCCCTCACGAAGAAACTACGGAAGGCAAAATCAATGCGCGATTTTGGCAATAAACACACTGAAACCCAAGAAGTTATACCTGAAAAGCAAACAGCCAATTAGAAAAACACTATTGAAAAAGAGAGCGATGCTTCTTCCTAAGCATTATTTAATGGCCTACAAAAATGTTAAAAACTTGAAAGCTTTACAGCTAAAAAGGTGAAAGTCAATATCTCAAAATAGAGTATTAATGGTGATTACAAACAATGGCATCTTTAGTTTGGCAATTTTTTGTCGGGCCACTGATAGGTTTTCTTTTTGGTGGTTTTCCAACAGCATATATAATTTGCAAGCTGGTGAAAGGTATTGATCCCCGGGAATTTGGTTCCGGTTCGGTTAGCACCAGAAATGTCATTCGAGCCACTGGCGGCTTTTTCCCCTGGGGGTTGGTTAATGGTTTCACAGACATGATGAAAGGCGCTGCAGCATGTGCAATTGTTGAATTTGCTATTTGTCCGGCTCATCCAAATCTTGATTATATTGTAGTTTTAACTGCTCTTGCTGCTGTTGCAGGGCATTGTTGGATGCCTTATTTAGGCTTCAAGGGTGGAAAAGGACTTGGAACAATGGCAGGCACATTACTCTTTTTCTACTGGCCAATGTCTCCCCTCATCTTCCCCATTTTGATTGGGCTCTTAAGCCTCCTCTCAGGTTATTCTGGCGTTGGTTCAGTCTGGGGAGTATCTTTTATCTCGCCCTTCTTCTTCATTATTGACCTGATTGGACCGAGTATGCAGATTGTTCAACCGATACCACATCCATTTCTAACTGATGGAACCTATGGGATAGCCTTTACAATTGTATATGGTTTTGGTATTATCCTAGTTATTCTGTTACGCTATTTGCCAGAATTCAAGAAAATACGTTCTGGTGAAGCGAAGCGCTGGACAAAACTCACTTCATCTGATGTGATGAAATAAGAGGTTTTGTTCAATTTCTTTTTTTTAAACTCGAACTTTTGTAAGAGTAAGAGACAGGCCATCTTGTTTTTTTTACCCCTTCCCAGAAAGAGAGTTAATTGTAAATTGCTGTTCTTAGAAAGCAATTCAATAAAAAGTAATTGATGTCAGAATAATTTACTCTCTTATATAAATTCCTCCTGGAAAACTCTGAGAAAAAGCTTCTTTATATTTTTTACTTCTAAAGAAACCTTGTATATAACCACCACTATGATAGAAGTGCATATAAAATCGAACATAATGACGTCGTAATAATACAAGAAAGATAAAATAAAAAATCGATGGGACCAAGACTATTAAGCCGAGTAAATTGACACCACCGAAGGCACCAAATGTCCAGGCAAAACCAATGCTTAAGCCTACCATTGAGAGAAGTAAAGAGATGATCAAACGAATTAATGCAATTTTTTTACACCGCGTACAAAGGTAACCTTCAACATCTACATATACCGAACGAGTATATCTAGTTGTTTGTGTTTGGCTTTGAAAAATAATTTGTTGCCATCGATACTTCTGGTTCGTTAATTTTTTGTTATCTGACTCGCCACAACGAGCACAGATAGAAGGCCAAAGAGACATACCTTCCTTTGTTAGCAATTCTTTATATTATTTTGTATTTATTTCTAAGGAAAAGCACTGAACTGAAAGAACGAAAAAGATGGTAGAGGTGATTGGGGAAAACTATTATTTGTTATTGATTAATAAAGAAATGTGATGGACGTTTTGGTCGAATGATAAATATGGATGAAATTAAAAACCACTATGTTCAACTCGGAATAGCAACACGCATTCCATTGGCTTTTAAACGATTTTGTGACGAAAAGTTCCAATTAAAAGAGGTCCCCCCGGTTGACATTGACAAGATCTCAAGAGATGAAGAAAAAATTCGCACGATTTTCGAAATTATAGATAAAGAGGGAACGAAAGTTGCAATCTTTAAACCTTCTGGTGAATATCAATGCCTAAGCGATGATTTCAAACCGCTTTTTGAGCAAATCGTCGAAGAGCTAAACTATGCAGCCTATAAAGCTGCAAAAGCTCAGGATGAACTTGCGGAAAGGGATAGCAAAAACTTTGGAAACAAATTATGTTGAACTGTTAGGGAAAAACATTTTTGCATCTTCTTCAAAAGTCAGTTTGTTTTTTATTACAAATACAAGCTAGGTCAACCTTCTAAAATGCCGAAAACGAAATAGTCTTAAATTTAAATGGAAAAAAGAGTGTAAAAACAATCGACTTACAATTTACTTGGTGTTTATGTTTATGGCAGATATTGGAACAATCATTTCAGGAATTATTACAGGTTTATTCTTTCTTCTCTTTGGTCTTATGCTTTATCAATCATTACGAAAAGCACGCAAAGCATATGTTCTGACAATAAGTTTATTCGTTGGTGGTATTGGCGGTATTTTGAGTGTCCTGCAAAATGTTGTTTCTGTTGGAGCACAATATTACCTTTATTACTCACTCATTATTTGGAGTATAGTTTACTTTCTCATCTATATCTTTTTTGAGGAGCTAGATCAAGCACGCCCACAACGAGTTCGGCTTGTGATTGCCACAGTATTATTCTTTACTGCAATTATTTTTAATCAATTAGTCCTTTATTTCCCCTCTGAAATTGGAAGCACAATTCCTCCTCCAGCCAAAGAATTATTTGAGGCTTTTTCAAGTTCCTTAACTAATCTTTCAGATTTATCTTATAATGCTCTGGGTGTTTTCATCTTTTTTGTAGGAGCATATGTTCATCTTCGATCCTATAGATCAAATCATGAAAGCATTGTTCTTTCCCAAGCCATTTCACTCATAATTATTGCTGCAGGTTTTCTTGTTGGCTATATAGGAGGCGATCTTGTAAAAGCAGATGGTTTCCTAGAATATGGCGATATGGTAAAAATTGTTGGAATGCTAATTTTCATTATTATTTATATCATCCGAATTGATTTTATTTATCGCTTGCCAGTAAATGTCTATTTCATCATGGCATTTAACTATATTGGTTTGAATGTTCTTAATATACGAACCAAGAATCCAACAAAGGGAAGAATTAACGAAGAAACAGCAATTGTAAATGAGACTTTGTTAAGCTCGCTTATTACCGCTATTTCCAACCTCTTAAGTGAGTCTCTGGGAAGCAAAAAACCCCTGCAAAGAATTGTTTCTGAGGATCGAACAATTGTACTTGACTCAGGTCCCTTAGCAACATGTGCTGTTCTCTGCGAACGCCCGACTTTCTTTTTAGTTCGTTCTTTGAGAAACTTGCGGAAAGCAATAGAAAAAACTTACAAAGAAGAGTTATCCAAACCGGTGGTCTTGAAGAGCAATTTTAAAGAAGCCTACTCGCTAATCGAAGAGAATTTTCCATTCTTAATCCTAGAGAAAGGAGAAATAAACGAGAAATGAATCTTTCAACTAATGATTAAGCCGTCTTTGTTGGCGGCTCATTTTTTTAAAATAGCCCCCATCTTTTTTTATCGATTACTCTAACCTAAGTATAGAAAGTGCTATTGGTTAATCGGATTGTAAGGAATCGATAGGAATTGAGAGGAAATCTTCCGAGCTTGAATTAATTTCAAATCTATACTACTTCTCAGTAAGGTCTTTCAGATATGCTGCCCCAGTCATTAGTTTCGAAAGTCGAGCAATAAATCTTGCAGCAGGGGCACCATCAACTATGTCATGATCAACGAGAAAAGTAACACAAAGCAATTTTTGTTCTACAGCTTTCCCATCTCGAAGAATTGCTTGTTCGCGAATGCCTCCAAGAGCAACATTTAATGTTTTATCAGCAAAAGGAACTGCCCAACCGCCTTGCCCTTTGACAAACATTCCGAGAGAAGTTATTCCTACGGTGCCAATCAATTTTTTCAACCGGAAGGGATTCTTCAGCATTCTCCGGATAACAAAACGCCTGAAAAAGCGTGGGAGAAGAGGGTAGAACCACATATATTTTGTGCTATTGTCTCGAGTGAGTTGTTCTAATTCGTCGATCTTTCGCTGTTGAACCGCTCGAATCTCGTCTGTTATTTCTTTGACACTTTTTGTTTCTACCTTACGAATGACATGGTTGAAAGGCACTTTTTTCCCGCTTTTTGTTGTGATTTCTACCACAACACTAATATCAACGTCGTCAAAGACAATGATTTTGCGTCCTTTTCGATAGGAGTTGAGATGTTTGTTCTCAATCACAGCCTGAGCAAGACATTTAGCTACCCAAGCGGTCATCGAAACTTTGTAATTTTCTTTTTGTTTAATTTCCTCCATTCTTGCCAATGCAGCAGTAATGTCTATTTCTATAAGGCCACTCACCCGGTAAAAGGTGGCGGCTACATTATTATAATCAGCAAGAATGAGTCGATTAGTCGAAAATTTCCTCACATGGTAATTTTTTTCTTTCGGCATGGGGGAGACATTATTTTCCATTCATTTATATTTTTTGTAGCTGTTAAGCAAAAGTGTATTCCATAATAAACAGTTGAAGTCGTTCTGGGATTTCAAATGAAAACGAACGACCACTTTCTCTAAAAGCAAAATCTTTTCTGGCTTTGGTTTTACAAATGGAGCTTCAAAATAAATGATAATTCTTACTCTTGAGAAGATTGAAAAAAAAGGGGAACCCCCAAAGAAAATAAATTCGAGAGTAAAACATCAAACTTGCTCAAGCGGTGTTTTCAGTTTTACTTTTTCAGAACCCAACCATTCAATAAAAAGCTTAAATAGTTGCTTTCGCTGTTCAGATGATAAGACTCGCTTTGGGAAGATTTGGAATGCCATGTTGAAAAATCTTTTGTCACTAAAATTAAACAGTATAAACCACTTAGTTTCTTGGATGTTTGAAATTAATTCCCATGGAATGTTTGTTTCCAGATAGGTTTGGTTAATATAAATACCATGTTGGGTAAAAGTCCACTGTCGTTCGAGAGGAAGCTTTTGTACCTCTTTCCAAGTGTATTTCAATGCTAATGGAAATATTGCTATCGCCAAGAGTGCAACAAAAATAAAAGCAACAGGAAATACAATCATAGCCATTTTAATTTCCCATGTAAAATCAAAGAGCAAGGCGATAATTAGGAGTATTAAATCAACTACTATAGGTATTAGAAACATAAAGAGTAAAGATCCAAGAACAGGCATATATTTGGTTAGTATAGAAGTCTCTTTTTTAAGATCATCCCAACAATAAACATACTCAAAGTTAAGTTTGCTTTTCTCTTCTTCCGACATTTTTCATTGCGCCTCTTTCTCTTTCATTGTTCGCTTTCTAAGGCGGAGATTTTTTTTCTCCAAGTTTTGTTCCAATAACTTTCGAATGATCCGTTCTTGTTCAAGAGCTAAGTGTTGCTTTGGCAACGGGATAGTAATATTCAATGGTAAGATGAAATAATAAAATGAAGAGCTCTCTTGTACTTTCTTAATATGACTCCAAAGAAGGTGGAAGGTATTAAAGCCAATTTTTGCTTCGATGCCTTTTTCACTAATAGCAAATTGATTGTTTAAAGGATGAAGCTGTGAAAAGGGAGGTTTTCGAGCAATAATCCTTGGAAGAAGGAACATTGTGATAAGAAAGAGGGGGAAAAAAATCAATAAGAAATAAGTATAAGTGGAAAAGCCAAAGGAGAAGCCATACCAGATGTAAAAGGCTTCAAAGAAAATAAAAATTGAAATAAGAAGTATTAAAAAAGCCCGTATTCTTCTTTTACCTATTTCCAAGATCGCTTTTCTTGCATCTTCAATTGTCTGCTGATAACTAATAGTTACTTTTTCCTTTTCAATGGCCATAAATAAAACTCTCGAATAAGTTCTCCCAGAGTTATTCTGGATGGTATGATTTTATAAAATATAAATATTTTAATTTTACTCATTTAAGTTAAAAAGAGTAGCGAACTACTTTACTGAATTGTAAACTTTATAGAAGTTTTGGAAACCGGATTAAAGAAGGAAAAAGAGGGAGACAAAATGAATTCTTTTGAATGTTGAAACTTTTTCTACAAGATTCTATAGCCAAGCGTCTAAAACCCAAAATCATCAAATGCTTTAACATTCAGGTGGTGCTTGAACTTGAGAGATATTAATTTAACTCTACATAATTTGAAAAGAGAAATGAGTAGTTGCTATCAGGAAAGCTCTTATCAAATAGTTTTTCTAGCATAACTATTATTTGTGTATATTACCCTAGTGAATAAAACTCTCATTGGCTTAGGAAACACCAGTTTTCTTTGTAAAAATCAGTTAAGAATCAGTATGTATTTAAATACGGTTGAGACATTTTAAATTGGTTTAGATCCAATTCCTGAAAAATAATTGAAAAAGACCATTTGAAAGAGAGAATATGAATTGTCTATGAACTTCCAGTTTTATTCTGAATCCTTGAAATACCTAAAAGAACATCAAGGACTTGTATCCAAACTTTATTTGCCTGTTTTCGATCAAACGGCAGTAATTAAAAAAGAGTCACAAGAATGCATCGAGATTTTAGAAGAAATTCAAAAATTAATTTCATACAATAAAATACTAGTTGAGAACCTCTATCCAATTATTGAAGAATTGAAGTTATTGCAGAAGAATCTCTATGAGGTTCTTCCCGGCCTTACTTCATTTAATGTTACTTTTAACCTCTTAATGGATATTAGTAGATTATTACAAAATTTAGTTCAACCCTGCAAATATATTCAAGACTATGTAAGCTATGCCTTAATTGGTCGAAGCGAAACTATTGATGAAAGTGATTTTACTTTTAGCTATTTCTATTACTTTAACGAGAAAAATTTTTTGGGCTTAGTGGAGAGCCTTTATCAAATGTTAAAGTTATTTGAAAACCAAGGAGTAGCTTTATCCGGAAACAAAGTCGTCAATCCTCTTATTACTGATCTGCAAGAAGCCCTTAATGTCACTTTGTTTCTCTCAGAGCGCTTAATGCCAAATACCCTTTTCTATGAAATACCTGTTATTTTTACTGAATGTGACAACATTGGTAAGAGAATTCAAAAACATTTAGAGTTAATACGGTTCTCATTTTTATTAGTCAAACTTCATAAGACAATAGAAACAGCAATTGTTGGCTTACAAGAATTAACAGAGAAATACAAGCACAAGCAGAAGAAGAAAATAAATTTGGATAGTTTCTTCCGGAGTTATGAGGGTACTGAAGAACTCAAAATGCTTCTCAAAAAAACAAGGCGCTTTCTCATACAATAAACTTGCCAAAGAGAGTTAGGAAAAAATCACTGCCAAGGTAGTAAATTGTACGAAACAACCAACCAGTTATTATTTACAATGGATTTTACCCAGGAGGAGGAACATAAATTCTAACCGGTGTCTATTGTTATACCACAAAGTCTTGAATGGAGAACACCCCTTAAATACTAAAAAAAAACGATAAATACTTTCAGATGGCTTATTCATTCTTCAATATCAGATCTACTTTGTTTCCTTCAATGGTATATTCAATTTTAATGTCCATTTTTTCTTCAGCCGTTTCTCCAATGGCTAATAATATTCCTTGTGCAAGCCCGACTACAAGTTGTGGGGCGATTACTTGATCCACTTCTAACTGATTGTCTTTCTCGAGTCTGGTTTTGCCGGTTTTATCTAAAATAGGCTTTAATTCAGTCTTTAGAATCAAATTGATTTTCGGTTGATAAGTTGCTCCGAGTTTTAATATGGACTTTCTCATCTCTCGCCACATTTCATAACCCATTTGTCTGCCGGCGATAAAAAGTGCTTCTGGTTCTTGAATTATGTCGAGGATCTTCTGCGCAAATCCGAGATAATCCTTGTGGAGATTTATTTCCTGTTTTACATTATCGATTATTCGTTTAATTTCGTTTTCCGAAATAGTTTCTGAGGAAACAATGGTTGAACGCTGATGCTTATCGACCATAATTATGCGTTCGACGCTTTTGATTTTGAATTGCCGGTCGATATAAGCAGTTACGAAGTGGTCTTTGTGGGGGATTATTAATGGTATTTCTCCTGCTGTTTCAAATTCTTCTATAAAAGGGGCTAAATTAATACTATATGTAAATGTTTCACCACATATACATTTTATAACTAAATCAGCCATTCAGCAGTTCACCAATTTACAAAGAATAAACTGTTTCTTTAGTTTTAAAATGTTTTTAGTGAAAAAAAATTTAGGAGTTAATTTGTCGGCAATTCTGTATCGTCTTTTTGGAAGAGGAACACCAAAAGTGGAATTACAATTAGAAAAGTAATAAGAATTACTAGTCCTGGCCACAGCTTCCTTATTTCCCAAAAATTCAAAACAAGAAGATAAAGACTTAGAAGTATTGCCAAAGGGAAGATAATAACCGCGAGAGGAGTTTTGAATGGTCGTTTCAATGCCGGCAATTTTATCCGCAAATAGAGCGCAATTAAGCCTGCCGGAAACATCGCAGAAATTAAAATTAACCCCAAACCTACAGCAATAAAAGATACTATGGAATTCTCCCAAACATCAACTGTTCCCACCATTACTGTTGCAACAATAAAAGTTCCAAGAAGAATAAAAAGACTACTAAATACATTTATGCCTGCTAGCTTTTTTTTAAAGATGGAAGGGAGAACATCATCCTCTGTTAAAACCTTCACTTGTTTAAGCACCATTGTAAGTATTGCATAGCCTGTCCCTGCCGCAGAGAACGCTGCAAAAGCAAAAACAATCCAAGAGGGAATGGAGGACTTTGAAGCGAGAAGAAAAATAAGACTTACAATATCAGCATCAACTGGGATCTCACCGATCGATATTAAACCGGCAAATGAAATCGTCACAAATAAGTACAAAACTAAAATAATTGGCAGTGTTATCAAAAGTCCTTTAGGCATTTTCTGCTCCACATTCTCCACATCACCTGAAAAGACGAGGACAAGTTCAAAACCCATAAGCGACCAAAGACCACCATTAATTGCCAATTGATAATTAACAAAGCTTATACTTCCTGGAGGAGAATAAGACCAATGAGTGAGGGCAATAATCGAAACAATTACAACCAAGACAATTTTAATGACAACCCAGGTAAATGAGATTATCCCAAAAATTCGCGGGCTGCTTAGAGCAGCAAGAATTACAAATAATAAAAGATAAGCAAAGGTTAGAAGTGTGAGATTTAGAGCGTTTAATAAAGCAGTGTTTATTGCTGAAAGAGTAAAGAGTGCGGCTAAAAAGGCCAGTATAGTACTACCTATGAGATAGCCAAGAAGATAGAGAATACCAACACTTGAACCGGCTTTCTTACCGAAAACACCACCAACATAGGAATAGGGGCCACCACTTTTAGGAAACATACTTACACATTCTGCGTAAGAAAGGCCTGCTGTGAGAATTAAAAGCCAACCAATAGTAATTGTTACTAAACTAAAAATCCCAACTTTATTTGACCACACAAGAGAATCTTTCCAAATACCACTCCCAATTACCGTCGTTAAGCTAATCCCTATTATCCCTATCAACGAAATTTTTCTTTTATGCGGCATTCCGAATCCTCCGGATGGAATTAAAAAAAAGATTCTCTTATTACTTAAAAAAAGTTTTTGAGTTATCAGATGATGTGAAATTTTTTCTGGTAAGAACGTCTCACGAACATAAAACACCTTAAAAGCAAAAAATAAGGGCATCGAAAAACAGCTGACAGAAAATCAACTTACTAATATGTGCGAGGGGAGATATGACAAATTTTTTATATAACAATTATGGGACATTCTTCTCATGTCGCCATTATTCTCACCAACAAAAATACTCGACGCTCTGATCCTCATGCAGATAGTCCTAAAAGGACCACAACATGGCTATGCTTTAGCAGCATTAATTGAAGAAAAATTCAACTGGAGGCCAAGTCAGACAGCAATTTATAACTCTTTAAAATCTATGGAAAAAGCTGGTTTGGTTTCTTCTGAAGAGCGAATTGAAAGCGGCCGTGTGCAAAAGATTTACTCGATAACAGAGGAAGGGAGACATGTTTTTAATGAACATCAAGAAGCAATTCGAAATCGCATATTAAAGAATTTCTCTCAATTCTTGTCATTTATTCAAATGGCTGGTGAGGTTGGGAATTTGGAAGAATCCCGAGCTTTACAATTACAAATTCAAGCGATTTTAAGAGACATGGCGCGAATTTCTCGCCTTACCTTTTTGCTTTTGCATAAAAAACCTGAAAAGACAGGAATGATCATTCAAAAGACACTTGAGTCCCTTGAAAAGCTTGCCAAAGAAAATAATGTGCAATTCCAATTTAATGACTGTTGTATGGATGATTAATCGCAGAAATTTTAGGAGTAAATTGTAGTGAAGAAATTAGTAAAATATGTTAAACCTTATCTTTTCATGATTTTTCTTTCAGTAGGCTTACTCTTTGCTCAGGCGAATTTGGACCTCCAGTTGCCTGACTATCTTTCGAATATTATTGATACTGGCATACAGCAAGGTGGTGTTGAAAATGCTGCCCCGTTAGCAATCCGCCAGCAAGAAATGGATCGGTTGTTCATCTTCATTAGCTCGACAAACCAAACAGTTGTTCTCGAAAGTTACACTCTGGTAATGGAAAATTCTTCTGATTTTTCAGAGTATGTAATTGACTACCCCATACTGCAGAATGAGTCATTGTATATTCGAAACAAACTAAAATGGAAAGAAATCAGAACAGTAAGTGATATTCTCGAGCGACCTTTTGTTGGTGTATTTATTCTCGAACAAGCAATAGCTAATCCGGAAAATGCCACGGCTCTGTGGGATGCACTTGGTGTTGACCCCTCTACGCTTCCCCCAGGCATGGATCTATTTGACTATCTTGAATCACTGCCTTTCATTAACCGCAAGTTAATTCTGAAAGGCATTATATCTTCTTTTGAAGCGATGGGGAAGAATATGGTCAGTCAGATGGCGGCCTTTGCTGTTCGACAAGAATATGAAACAATTGGCATGAACATGAATAAACTCCAACGGAATTATATTCTAAAAGCCGGTGGACTAATGCTCTTGATGACATTACTCTCAGTGGTTTGTACCATTTCTGTTGGCTTCTTATCAGCAAAAATTGCAGCGGGAATGGCGCGAGACATTCGAGCAGGATTATTTGAAAAAATCGAGGGCTTTTCCGGGACAGAATTTGATTCGTTTTCCACCGCATCACTCATTACAAGATCAACCAATGATGTCACACAGATCCAAGCTGTTACAAGCATGATCATTCGTATGGTCTTCTATGCACCCATTCTCGGCATAGGTGGCATCATTCATGCACTTAATAAAAACACCTCGATGTGGTGGCTTATTGGCGTAGCAGTACTGGCATTACTAGTGCTTGTGCTAACAGTTTTCCTAATTGCTGTGCCAAAATTCAATAAAATGCAATCATTAATTGACCGGATAAATCTTGTTGCCCGAGAAGGACTAACAGGAATGTTGGTTGTTCGCGCCTTTAACCGAGAGAAATATGAGGAAAACCGTTTTGACCAAGCAAATCTGAATCTAACGGGTGTTTCTCTCTTTATCAATCGCGTAATTGTTATTCTTATGCCATTTATGATGTTTGTTTTAAGTGGTCTTTCACTAAGCATCATTTGGATTGGCTCACATCAAGTAGCAGATGGTTTTATGCAAGTAGGAGATATGATGGCCTTTATGCAATATTCTATGCAAATTGTTTTCGCATTTCTGCTGATGACCATGATGTTCATCCTTTTACCCCGTGCGGTGGTCTCAGCTAGAAGAATTAATGAAGTGCTGCAAACGGAAGAAGTAATAAAAGACCCGCCAAACCCAAAGACTTTTGTCGAGCCATTTAAAGGAAAAGTCGAGTTTCGAAATGTTTCATTCCGTTACCCCGGTGCAGAAAGCGACGTCTTACATAACATTAATTTTACTGCATTACCAGGACAAACCACGGGTATTATTGGTGCTACAGGCTCAGGAAAGTCCACATTAGCAAAACTCATTCTACGATTTTATGAAGCAACAAGTGGCGAAATTCTCATAGACAACTTAAACATTAAAGAAGTTACCCAACAAACCCTTCGAGAGAAGATAGGCTTTGTGCCCCAAAAAAGCGCACTCTTTTCAGGGACGATTAGAAGCAATCTTCTTTTTGCTAACGAAAATGCTGATGAACAGTTATTAGAACAAGCAATTGAAGTTTCTCAAGCAAAAGAATTCGTTTATTCGAAGCCTGAAAGATTTGATATGGAAATCGCTCAGGGTGGGATGAATGTTTCTGGAGGACAGAAACAACGGCTTTCAATTGCGCGTGCCTTAGTAAAAAGAGCGCCAATTTATGTATTTGATGATTGTGTTTCTGCTCTTGATTTTAAAACAGATGCCGCCCTTCGCAAGGCACTCAAAGAGAGCACAGGCGAAAGCACAGTATTTATGGTATCACAACGAGTTTCAACGATTAAAAATGCTGAACAGATTTTAGTGCTTGATGAAGGCAAGATTGTAGGAAAAGGAACACATGACGAACTTATGGAAACATGTCCCATATATCGAGAGATAGCAATTTCACAATTAGAATTGGAGGAAGCATTATGAGCGTTCATGGAAACAAACCACCCAAACAAGGCTCCCGCGGTCCGGGGCCAATGGCAGCTATGATGCGAGGCGGGGAAAAACCAAAGGATTTCAAAGCCGCTTTTAAGAAATTCATTCAATATTTAGGAAGATATAAACTCATCATTCTCTTTGCCATTCTTCTTGCAGCTGCATCTACTGCAGCAAACATCATTGGTCCAAAAACACTTGGAAAAGCAACTACCAAACTTTTTGAAGGATTAATTGCAACGATTCAAGGGACCGGTTCTGTGGACTTTGATTATATTGGAAAAATCGTCCTTGTTACTCTTGCATGGTATATTGCTTCAGCTATTTTGTCTTATCTTCAAGGATGGATCATGGCAAAAGTTTCTGCAGACATTTCTTACCGGCTGCGAAAAGACATTTCACGAAAGATCAATCGTTTACCCCTCAAATATTTTGACAAAACCACGTATGGCGAGGTACTGTCCTATTTAACGAATGATGTTGACACGATCAACCAGACCTTGAGCCAAAGCATCACACAAATCATTAGCTCTGTTGTAACTGTTGTTGGTGTACTTGTAATGATGTTTACGATTAGCTGGAAGATAACTTTGGTGATTATGGGTGTTCTCCCATTATCAGCACTTATGATTTCTTTCATTGTAAAGCGTTCACAAAAGCATTTCAATCAACAGCAAGATTACATCGGACATGTGAATAGCCATGTGGAAGAAATGTTTGGTGGTCATGAAATCGTGAAAGCATTTAACGGCGAGCAAAAAAGCATCCGAAAATTCAATAAATACAATAACACACTCTATAAGGCTGCCTGGAAGTCACAATTCTTTTCAGGGATTATGATGCCAGTAATGACCTTCATTGGTAATTTAGGGTATGTTGCAGTCGCTATTTTTGGTGGGTGGTTAACAAGCCAGGGAACAATAACAGTTGGTGACATCCAAGCTTTCATTCAATACGTTCGATCCTTTACCCGACCGATGGGGCAAATTGCCAGCGCATCAAATGTTTTGCAACGCACCGCTGCGGCTTCAGAACGTGTCTTTACCTTTTTAGAGGAGCAAGAAGAAAGTGATGAATCAGCTAAGGAGCTAAAGCTGGGTAAAATTAAGGGTCTGGTAGAATTTCGGAATGTCAAATTTGGCTATTCACCAGAGAAAACCGTTATCCATAATTTCTCAGCAATAGCGAAGCCAGGACAAAAGATCGCTCTTGTTGGTCCAACTGGTGCAGGTAAGACCACCATTGTAAAACTTTTAATGAGATTTTATGACTTAGATGGCGGAGCGATTCTCATTGACGGCATTAATATAAATGATATTAGCCGCCATGAACTCCGGTCAAAGTTCGGCATGGTCCTTCAAGACACTTGGCTATTCAATGGAACAATTAGAGAAAACATCCGCTATGGCCGGCTAGATGCACGAGATAAGGAAGTGGTCGAGGCTGCAAAAGCTGCTTATGTGGACAAGTTTGTTCATACTCTCCCGAAAGGATATGATATGGAAATAAATGAAGAAGTAACCAACTTATCCCAAGGACAAAAACAATTACTGACAATTGCTAGAGCAGTACTTGCAAATCCACCGATACTAATCCTTGATGAAGCAACAAGCTCTGTGGATACACGAACAGAAATTCTAATCCAGAAAGCTATGGACAACTTGATGAAAAATCGCACCAGCTTTGTGATAGCTCATCGCTTATCAACCATCCGAAATGCAGATCTTATCCTCGTCATTCGTGATGGTGATATCGTCGAACAAGGAACACATAATGAATTACTCGAGAAGAATGGATTCTACGCAGAACTCTATAATAGCCAATTTGAAACAGCAGATTTCTCAATAGCTGAACCAGTAGCACTAGAAGGAACCAAATAGAAGAAAAAAGTCGGAAACTCAGGATGATCGACTCACCAATCCAAGAAATTCTTCTACAAACAGAAGTAATTTCTTAAAGAAGAGCCTATATTAGAAAACGTTGTGGCTGAAAAATCACCAATGATTCAAATGTCAAAAAGAAAAACCACTGAAACTTGAAAAAACTCCTGATATAACTTTCCCCCTAAAGTTTTATCTTGGTCACAACAAGTCTTCTTTTTCTCTTTTTTTTATTCGTTTATGGCTCTAGTGTATTATTTTTTTCATTTTTAAAACATTTAAATAGTTAGTATAAATAAGATATCTGTGAGAAGGTTTTATGATGAAAAATCCAAAACAATTACTATTAGTAATGCTACCATTTGTCATTGCCGGTTTATTTACTACTCAAGTAATGTTAACCAAGGCAGACATTTTAGTAGTAGAATTAAATCACAAGTACAGTGGCCTACAAGTCATTGACTTGAAAGTTGAAATTCGGGGGTTGATTGAAGACGAAGATTACACTGTGAATCTGAGTCTTAAAACATTTACTATAACAGATATTTATGTCATCCTCTACGAAGATGAGTTTGTCACAGAAGCAAAGGTCTTTGATTCTAATTCAACACTCGGTGAAGTTTTTAGCTTCCAAGCTAATATAACTGGTTCTTATTATATGGAAGTTATCGACAGGTTAGCAAATGGAGGTTACTTCGACTTACTCGTAATAGGTTTACAAGGGACACCGTCTTTACCAGGAATGACATTCAAAGCTACTCTGTTAGTACTTGCGACATTGACACTATCAATTGTTGCTTTTTCTAAGGTAAAAAAACGATTTTTAAAATGAGAAATGGCGTTTTAAACCATTCCTCTTTTTTTTACTCGAGTTAAGAACCGAACTTTAATCTTGCATGTTCATTTGTCTTGATAAGAGTGGTTGTTCGACATACAAATCAAATTTAAAGAGTATATTAATTCCCACTTGTTTGGTGGGATAAACGACTTTTATTTGAAGGTGCTTGCAACTCTTTGAACGCTCAAGCTTTTCACAGTGCCCAATGAGAGATAGACCATCTTCACAAGTTATGGATAAAAGTCAACAATTTTTGTTGTTCGTATGAAATCTGTTGAGATTCTTCTATTCGGAGCTGCGAGAGGAAAGTTTCTTTAATGGCTGCCATTTTTATCGGAAAAGAACGAAGAAGCAAACCAATGAAATTTTGAAGCTCTTCAAGTCGAAGCTGGATAAAGAAATTGAAAATATCTTCCATAATGCTTTCGCTCAATTGTTTGTTAGCAGAATCATCCTTCTCTACTTTCACAAATTCTATTAACAGCTCAAGCAAACCGTGAATTTTTTCTCGAGGAACGTCAATGAGAAGTTGCTGGAAAAGGAGTTCTGCCACTGGATTTACTGAACCGAAGTAAAAGGCGATTTTTGATATGAATTTTTTCTCTTCAGTCAACTAATACCCACCAAGAAGAAGGATGGATTTCACATCTCGCGCTTATTTTTCTGATTTATAATAGCTCTTTGTTCTTGTTAATTTTTAAGACAAAATAGCATGATTTTACAGGAACTTACTCAAGCTGGTTCTTGAAAAATGCGTGCAATTTAGAAACTCCTAATTCTCAGCAAGATATAAGCCTGCGATATAAACATTGGCACACAAGGAAGAATCTTGTTCATTAAGTAATTTTCCCAATCCCAATAATGCTTAATTCGTGCTTGTGAATAGGGAGGAATAATAAAAAGCCCTTATTTCATATACCATTTATTCTTTCCAGTTCCCAAACTATTATCCCAATCCATGCCACCATCATAACTAAAGAAGTTTAGAGAGCCATTTTTCTTATACAGGCCGGTGAAATCAGGATCTCTCTCGCCTCCAACAAGACTAATGTAACACAAAGGTCAAAATTACGGAAATAGATTAACTAACCAACAAAAGTAGGCCAATCAAGAATTCTAACTTGAAGATTTATACCAATTAGTGCCAATTTTCTTAAAGAATCTTGCTGATTTTTGAGTCATCGATATGCTTTTTTTTAATTGTTTTAAATTATCTACTGTTTAATACTTTATTAAAATCTACAGACATATGAAAGGTTTGTCATTATTAAAATGTAAGTTTTTACAAATACAATTTTGCGAATAATTAACTTTCAATCCCAAGTTTTAAATACAACAAAACCTTAGTTGAGGGAAATGTTTGTATTATAAAAGTGATTGAACTCTTAAATTGTGTTTTCACGATGGAAACAATAAATTGTATTATAATGCTCATTTATATGGCCCCAGTTCTCGGATTAATTGCATTTCTAGTGGGTTTTAAAATAACAGGTATGAAAGGAAGGAGTTATTTAACACTTAATGCAAATGAAAAAGTTGATGGTTCTACTGTTATTGAAATTTTAAATAAATATAAACCATACATATATCAAGATAATAGCCTAAAATTAGATATTAAATTTATCTTTTACGAGTTTATATGTCAAGAAGACAAAATGATTTTAATTTATCGCCCTGTTTGGACCGATGAAATCCATCCGAATCTTTTAGTTCATAATTTATACAAGTTCTTTAGATGGATATTTTATGGTTCAATTAAAGATATTGAATTTATAGAAATTGTAATTGATAGAAAGACGGGTGATATTTTATCCTTTAGTTTTGAAACTCTAGCTGAAGGTGCATCTATAGAAATGCCGAAACATTGTTTTACAGAAATAATAAAGAGAGGAAAAAAATTCTATAATATAACCAAAAATAATGAGATCACAAAAGTACCGTTTGAAGATTTTCATTGTATTTTACAAGTTAAAACGTGGAATCATTTATTATATATTGAAGAAAATCCAAAGGGACAGAAATTTGATTGCATTTTAAAACCCCTAACTAATTGGTTATATAGAAAATACGCTATTGCCCGTAGATCATCAGGCCGCTATAAAACTAAACAGAATAAGTACGTAAAGTATCTTGTTTCAATTCTTCTAATGATTATCTTTGGGATTGGATTTCCAATAGTTCTTTATTTTGTACTCTGCTAAAAAGTATTTTTGTAAAGTTTTTAAGGAAAAAAGAATTGTAAAATTTCTTGAGAGGATTTTATGAGAACTCATATTAAAGTCATATTAATTTTATTGACAATTGTTGCTTCTTTTTTCAGGAAGTATAATTGGCCTTTTAATTTATGGGAAATCTAATAGAAACTACGAAGTTTGTAGTGAAAATACAAGTGACAAGAGTTTTGATGTGTTAAGAACAGTCCACGTAAAAGTCGTTTGCTGACATTATTTAGTAGTTTACTGACTCATGATTCTTGAACTAAAACTCATTATTAAATGGATATTAATACTTGTAGGAAAAATTTAACATCAAAGATCTAATTAATTGCGATGATTCAGAGAGTGAATTACTATAGAAATTGAACTTGGTAATTTTTAATCGTTCACTATTAATTTCTTTTTAGAAAATTGATTTCAATTTCATCTTCTTTTAATAATGTCATCTGGTTTATATCCAATCTTTTTTCAATTATTGGCTTCAGTTTTTCATCAATTTCATACCCTAAAAAGTTCCGCTGAAGTTCCATTGCCATTTTAGCTGTTGTGCCGGTTCCTAAAAAGGGGTCCAAAACTGTATCGCCGATTATTGAGAACATTCTTATAAGCCTTCGAGGGATTTCTTCTGGAAATGCTGCTGTTCTCCTGATGAATTCTGAATGGTTCTGTTTCTCACCCCGTATATTCCACGTTTGACTAAACCATACATCTCTCTCTTTTTTAGTGAATTTACTTGCATATCTCAGTTGATCTTTAGGGGGAAATTTTCTTGGCCCATTCTTTCTAAATATTAAAACGTATTCCACATCAAGTGTGATATAACCATTTGTTGGTAAAAATCCAGAACCGAGAAATGCATTTGGTTTGTTTGTCGGTTTTTTCCAAAGTATATATGGCAAAGTTATAAAGCCTATCTTCTCACATATTTCGATTATTTTTGAATGGTTTGGAAATAAACGAAAAATCCCATTGATTTTTCTGGTGGCATCACCAATATTTATACACGCAATCCCACCATCCACTAACACTCGATACGTTTCTTTCCAAACATTTTCCAAATATTTATGGAATAAACTATAGATTTTAGAGACATAGTTTTCTCTTTTACTTTTGTCTGTTTCCTCTTCCATCTGTTGTTCGAGAACTTTCACTTCAGGAATTGCTGATTTAAAAATGTCATCCCACATTTTAATCATAGGATAGGGAGGGGAGGTAATCATTAGATGGATCTCATTATCGCCTATCTCTTTCATGCTTGTTGAATCGCCAATGATTATCTTGCTTGTTATTTTAATTTTTATCACCAATTTCTTGAACTGTCAAGTGAAACTTAGAATCACTCAATTACGAAATTTGAGGTGAATTTTATGCAAAGTCTTTTCTCTAAAACCTGAAGTATTAAAGATAGTAATTATTATTTAATCAAATCTAAATCCCATCTTATCAGTTCACTAAAATAATTCAACAGAGGATAATTTTCTTACTTTGTCTACTATCTGTTCTTATACTACACATTTATTATTATTTTTGTAAATTTACCAAAATTTTTGCAGCAAAATCCTAGACAAACTAGAGACCCATGGACTTGAAACTGAAATTGCATACAGAAGAAAGAAAAGAGTAATAGGTTTTTTCTCGTTAAATGATCATTAAAACTCGAGTAGATTGGTCAGTATTCGTCAAGAGATGTTTGATTTATTGGAAAGTTCCGATATGAGCATCGCGTCATAGGCTACAGGTAGATAGCCTGTTGGGAAATGGCTCCACAACCAAACTATTTTTCCTAGCTGTACTAATCTGTTCTTTTTTTTCTCACCTTGTTCTTCTGTTTTGTTCAATGTTTTTTCCGGAAATAAATTATCAAGACACCAGAGTGGTTCTCACTATCATCCTTGCTGAAAATCCTCCTAACAATTGATAAAGAGTAATTCGATTTCTTGGCTAATTAAACAGATTTGAAGGGGACGTTCCGAAAGTAATCGCGATTTTATCATTTTAATTATTGTGGTTTATGCCTTTCTCGAGAGGATTAGTGGTCTATTATCAACGTTTAAATAATGGACTCTTCCTTATCATCGATAGTTATTATAATATTATTAGGATGAGAGAATTGACACAGAGAAGAGTTAGCAAAATATCTGTGCTAGGGTTAATGATAATTATTCTTTGTTCACTTGAGGCTTTTCAGCTAATTGCTCAACCAAATTCACCAGTAATGGAAGGTAAGCAATTAGAGGAAAGCATGAAGGATAACCCCCTAGATACGACACTTGAGTTGGCCGATAGCCCAGTTTTTGGCCCACTTTTACAGGACAATTTTTCACGAACAAAATTCCCAGATGGCATCTTGAGCTGGTCTGAGCTCCTTGGGAAATCAGATCCTCAAGGTGGACATGAAAGCAAAAGAGGTCTAATTGAAATTAACAATAATCAAGTAGAAATAATTGTAGGATTACGAACAGATTTGGCCTTTGCAACCAAAGAGGACAGGCACTTTTCTAGTCTCTTAGACGATTTTAGTGTTGAAAGAAGCATCCCAAAGTTACAATCATTAGTTTTGAACGTTCCAATTGATGACTTGAAAGCTTTCCTTAAGCGTGTGCAAGAAATACCAACAATTCGTTTTCTCGAACCAAATTACCTTCTTTCTGTAGCTGGTACGCCCACTGACCCTGACTTCCCTTCACAATGGGGTTTGACAAGAATCCATGCCCCTGAAGCATGGAACATCGAATCTGGCAATTTTTCAGAGGTCCTGGTGGCAATTATTGATACGGGCATTGATTATAACCACCCTGATTTGAGCTCGCAATATGTTCCCTTGGGGTATGATTGGGTAAATGATGACAGTAATCCAATGGATGATCATAACCATGGAACCCATTGTGCAGGTGTTATCGCTGCAACAATAAATAATTCGATAGGCATTGCCGGCATTGCCAATGTGAAAATTATGGCTGAAAAGTTTCTCAGCTCCTCTGGTTTTGGCACTTCCGATGGTGCCGCTTCTGCGATTGTACATGCTGTTGATGCCGGAGCAGACATTCTTTCCAACAGTTGGACTGGATATGAACCTTCCACCATAATTCATGATGCGTTTATATATGCTGCAGAACACAATGTTGTTTCTATTGCTGCTGCAGGAAATGATAACAGTAATAAATTCTACTTTCCGGCAGCTTATCCGGAAGTCATTTCGGTAAGTGCGACAGATAATGCTGATATTCTGGCCGATTTCAGTAATTATGGTTCAACTATTGAAATGAGTGCGCCGGGTGTTAACATTTATTCCACCTTTCGAGTCGCAGCTGGCAGTTATGGGACTATGTCAGGCACATCCATGGCTTGCCCGCATGTGGCTGGTGTGGCAGCATTAATAAAGTCGAAGTTCCCCACTTGGAGCGCTGAGTGCATTAGAGAACGGTTGCGAAATTCTGCTGAGGATCTTGGAGCACAAGGCTGGGACGAATATTATGGTTATGGGCTTGTGAATGCTTATCAGGCTGTTTTAGATCCAGAACCAGTTGATATTAAAGTTGATTTCACTCCACACTCAATTCTTGGTGTGAACAGAACAGTACAATTAACTGCAACTGTGAAAAACATTGGACAGACAAATATCACCAATGCTGTTCTACAAATTTGGGCTAATAGTTCTCTTATCGCCCAGAAGACCTTCGCCAATGTACCAGTTAATGGGGAACAAGTGTTTAGTTTTTCATTTACCCCGGAAAATTTGGGGGCTTTTAATTTAACTGCTTATCTCCTTCCAGTGGTTTCAGAAGTTGCAATAGCAAATAACAATGAAACAAAGTGGGTTAAAGTTGTCGCGCCTGAAAAAAGTATAGGTGCTATTTATTCTCATAATGAGTATTACTTTTCTGCTCTAAAAGACTTCTACGAGAATTTGAGCTATAATTTTTACGAGATTTTTGAGCCACTAGATGAGTTACCTTTAAGTGCCTTTGGTTATCTTCTCGTTAACTCTGGTGGATGGGATTGGTCAACAAGCGATAAAAACCTCATTGAAACGTTTGTTGCTGCCGGTGGAAAAGTACTTGCTATAGGAGGGAAGCTAAATAGATATGGTGTCCTTAAATTAGGCACTGACTATGGCATTTCATTGACTTTGAATCCTCGAGAAAAATTCGACACAACGATTTTCGATCCTTATCATCCTTTAGTGCAAGGCATTTCAGAACTACCTCTCCCGGACCATGATTTCATCTTAACCGTGAGTGGGGATGCTAAAGCATTTCTCTTTGATCCTCTCGATCTTTCACCTGTAGGGGCTTCTGTTGCGATTGGTGCTGGTCATTTCGCTGTTATCAGTAGTGCTATTTATATTGAGCTTCATAAAGCTGAAGGGAATGTTGAACAACTCTTCAAAAATTTCTTGAATTGGAGTTTGCCAGAACACAACTTACGGATTTCAGTAACGGCACCCGAAATTCTTCCAAAAGACTCGAGTGTGTCACTAAATATCTCTATCATCAATACCGGCATATCAAATGAAACTTCAGTCTTTTATGAACTTTACATTAATGAAACCCTTGTTCTCGCCAAAACATTGCCTTCTCTTCTATCTGGAACGGAGGCACAGGATAGTTATTTATGGACTCCTCATGCGTACTATAAATATTCCATTAGGGTGGCTGTTTCTCCAGTAGCCGGTGAGACTCTGCTCATAGACAATAATTATACTACTATTTGTAGCGTGCCTGACCCCAGCAACTCTATAGCATTTATTTATTCCCACGGCGAAACAGAATTCTCCCTCGAAAGTTTCTACCAAAATAACGGAAATGAAACATATGACCTCTATTCACGTATAACTGTTGACCTTTTAAGCTGTTTCTCAGTAGTCTTCGTGAGTTTTGGTGGTGACCCATGGCTTTCGAGTGAAATTGATGCGGTAGAGAATTTCATTATTGCTGGGGGTACCTTTGTATCGCTTAATGGTCCAGCATCTTTTCCAAATGTTGTCGAAAACCTTGGATTGAAATTTGGCATCAGCAGTAACTCCATCCCGAGCCTTTCTGGTGAAACAATACAGTTTGACCCACATCATCCTCTACTCCAAGGTGTCTCAAGTCTTTACTTCCCCTCGTTTACCAATAAAGAGTTGGTGGTTTCCAAAATGGCCACTCCCTTTTTATGGGATAATTCCTCGGAACACATTATTGGTGCCTCTGCAGAAGTCGGTGGAGGACATTTTTGTGTGATTGCTAGTAACATTAACCTCATGCCCTATACAAGAGATAATGACATCTTACTTAAAAACCTCCTCTCTTGGGATCGACCAACTCATGACATAATTCTCCATGTTAAAGAAATCTATGCTACTATCAATGAAGACACCGAAGTAAATATCACCCTATATAATGGTGGAGCAGCTATAGAAACAAATGTTCAGGTAGAACTTTTCATTGAAGGGGAATTAGCCACCAATTTTTCCATTTCTACTATTGCCCCCCAAGAGTTATTAACTCTCTCTTACACATGGAGACCTGTTTCACATGGCTTCTATAACTTTACGGCAAAAGCTGCTGCCGTGCCAGGAGAGCAGATACTCGTAAATAACATTGAGACAAAATATGGTTCAGTAGTAAGCAATTATCATATGATAACAGAGTATACTTTTGATTGGGTGGACCCGACTATTGGAACGCTTTTGCCTCTCACCTATAATTCTGCAATTAAGGTCACTTTACCATTCCAATTCCAATTTTATGACCGGAAGTTTGATGCTGTCTATGTGGGTTCAAATGGTTTGCTCTCTTTCTCTTATAGCTATCCATGGTGGGGTAGTAATGTTCCTTTCCCCTCTGACGACAGTCGTTTTTATTATCTTATAGCTCCCTTCTGGGATCAAATGGTTGCCACCGGCGATTTTTATGTTCTTTCACTTACTAATCCAAACCGATTGGTAATTGGTTATGTAAACATGGAATATTCTACAGGGGTTCTTGCTGGAACTTTTGAGGTCATCCTTTACGAGTCGGGAGAAATCCTTTTCCAATATGATCAAATCATGGAAGTTCGTTCTCCAACAGTAGGCTTAAATTATGGCTTGATGAGTACTTTTTACAACAGCTATACTTTTCCACTTAAAACAGCTAAGGATTTTGCCTTATTATTTAACATGGAGAACAAACAACACGACCTTTCTGTCACTCTCGAGATTAGCGATAGGTATGTGGAAATTAACAAAGCACAAACAATCGCATATTCTGTGGAGAACATTGGATTAAATGAAGAAACCAATGTGGAACTTTCACTCTTAATCAATGATCTCAAAGTGAAGACAGAGACTGCTACTATTCTAGCTCCCTCGAGTCAGCGAACATTTAACTACCAATGGCTTCCATCAACCATAGGAACATATAACATTACTGTTTTCGTGCAAGCTTCTGGAGAAGAGATAGCAATCATGAATAATCGGATAATCACACTCGTAAAGGCTTGCAATGTGGCAACGGGGATTGTAGCAATATTAAATACTGACGGGGCTGACCAACCAGCTTACTTTAATCCTCTCTCTTCATGGAAAAATGATTACCAAACAATTCAAACTGGTCTTGAAAACGAAGGATTTACCACCAGAATTGTCACAAATGCTGATCTTTCGGGTACTGCATTGTTAGATATTTCAGTGCTCATTTTAATTAACAATTTTCCAAATAATGATGCCTCACTGGAAGTAAAAGCTTGGGCAAGAGCGTTTGGGAATGTGATTACTTTTGGCCAGAGCGCTACTTTTCTTAACTGGGCAGGAATTTTTGTTCCAGAAGCAGAGGGCACGTCTGGCTTTTTTGACTATCTTATTGCTGAGAGCTCTTCAATAACAGCAATGATTCTTAACACCCAACACTACCTGAAACGAGGTTATATGAGGTTGTCATTCACAGTCAACGACTTTTGTGCCTATCGCTCAACAGTCAGTTCCTCGAGTGCTTGGAGTAATTACGTTCCCATAGTCAAAGCAACTTATCTTTCGCAAACCATTTATCTTGTAGGGGCATATAGTACAACAAACGCCGGAAGGGCCGTTCATTTTTATGATGGAGAGCACTGGAATAACGAATTCCTCCATAGAATGATCATTAATGCTGTCGAATGGGTTCAATACAGAAATGATCCTCCCGAAGTCACTTTGCTCGAACCCAACAATGGGGGCGAACTGTATGGAATGGTGGATATACGATGGTCTGCTTTCGACTGGGAAGATGACCCACTGGATTTCACTATTGAACTCTGGGACGGAGAAAATTGGTTAACAATAGCATTTAATGTCCAAGGTAACGAATATTATTGGGACACTACAGAAGTCCCCGATGGAGACGATTATCTTTTAAGGATAATTGTAAGCGATGGTACGACAAATAGTTCTGACGTCTGTGATCAACCCTTCTCAATACGAAATACTGTTACAGAAAACAATGCTCTTATTTTACCATTGTTCATATTGTTACCGATTGTATTTCTACTTTCTAAGAAGAAAAAGGAGCACTAGTTTTAACACTTACTGAGGAGTTTAAAGAATTCCTCGTCGCCTTTTTTCTTTTTTTTATTTCTTTACTCTTTCACTTTTTAAAAATTCATGTTTATGTCTTGTTTTCTTAAATGCCAGCACATTCAGAAAACACTTTTTAAAGTTGTTAACAAATACTAACTTATAAACAAAATTTGGTGAAAAATTTTGAAAAAACAAAAAATCATTACTCTTATAACATTATGTCTTTTTATCTCTTCATTCTTTCTTGTCTCCTTCACTAACTATAGAACTAGAAGTTTGTCTTCTCATGAGGTTCAAAAAGATATGCCAATAATTAGAGAAAACTTTCCACGGATGAAAGCTCCTGGTGGAACGGAAGTTATCAAAGCAAATATTGTGGAAAATGGCGGTTTTGAGATTGCCGATCCTTTAGCTGGTGGAGTACCAAAGTATTATCCCTTTATCATTACGGCCGATGTGATACTAAATGCTTCCTATCAAGATGATGCCCATTCCGGTTCCTACGGCTATTATTTAAGTGTTAAAGCCACAGATCAAACTGCAAAAACTGAAAATGCTTATCGGTTTTTAGGACGAGATGGTAACATCCCTTACCTTGAACAAGGCATTATTCTGAACCTCTGGTATAAAATGAAAGCAAACCCTGATATTCTTAACGGAGGTAGCGCTTATTGCCGAATTACTGTTCAAACATCTTCATATAGTTATTATCTCAATTATTATTTCTCAGCAAATAGTCTTCCTGGTAACAACACCTTTTTTGCCTATTTTGATGCGCGTGTGCCCATTGGTAGTTGGGTGAATCTTCATCGAAATCTCACACAAGACTTTATAGATGCTTTTGGCATTCCTATTGACAGCAACACGTGTGCTTTTTATCTTTACTTTTATATAACCTCTCCAATTAACCCCACCGGCGCAACTGAACTTCTCATAGATGATACGAGTCTAGTTAACAGCTCTTCCTATGATTTTCTCCACCTAAACGGAGATTTTGAGTATGGTACCGGTCAATATTGGACTAATACGAATCGCTCACCTTCTTCGATACGATTAACTTCTTTAGATTACAGAGAGGGGAATCGGGCTGCGAATTTGACTGTAAGCACAAAACGACCCTCTTCTTATAGCTACACTTCTCTCATTAAATATACTTTTACCTCTTGGAGTGGCTATTATGATGGCTTGTATGTGAACAAACCCGATGACCTTGTTTTGAATTTCGATTGGAAATTTAGTAATCACACTATTTCAGGCAGCAATCCACAATATGCTTTTGCTTTGCTCCATTTTGGTAATATGACTAAAAGTATTGACATTTACTTCTGTTTGGGAACTAATACTGGTGACCTCCATTATTCAAATTACTCTTCGAGCACTTATCAACTAATTGTTCTGGGAGCACCAGGATATGAGTTAACCAATACATGGCATCATTTCAGTATAGATATCTTCACCCTACTAGACAGTTTAAACTTGAAGAACCTTTGTTTCTATCAATTAGAATATTATCTGTATTTGTATTCTGAGTCTTATACATATGCTAACCTATTAGTTGATGACCTCCAATTCATCACCTATCCAGCAGCTGATCCAGGCTTTGAGAACTGTTTTGATTGGCTTTCCAACAATGGACTGATTACTTGGTATAGCACAAGCGCTGAGTACACTAATCGAACCGAAGATGCACATAGTGGTTTCTATGCAGCAAACATTTCATCATATAATAATAAATACTATCAATACTGCTACAGAAGAACATTTCTTCACGTAGAACACAATCTTTATACCGATTTCTGGTGGAAGATTAACAAGTTAATTATTGATGGCAATGCATATAGCTCTATTAAGTTTATAATTAATGAAACAAATATCGTTAATTACATTTTAGGCTCTGCAGCTTCAAGTTCTTTTGTAAACACTTCCACTAATGTTTTCTATTTTGTTGAGAATTTCAATATGACTGGTAATTGGAACAACCTCTTCCGAAATGTTTCTAACGATGTTTTCGATGCTTTTGGAGAGAACAACTGGTACATAATAGGTATTGAACTTGGAAGTTATGCCACAGGAAATTCTGTCGTTGAAACAATTTATGATGATATACAATTCGTCAGAGACATTCAACCGCCTGAAATCAACAACCCCACAGTTTCGCCTTCAGAACCCGAATATTATGATTCAATCGTATTCTCCATAGAGGCAATAGATAATTTTGCAGTTCAAGAGGTTATCTTCTATTACCGGCTTAACGGTCTCTCTTGGCAAGAAGAATCAATGACATTCCAAGGGACAGCCTATCAAGTAACACTTCCCCCTCTTGATTGGAACACCGAAGTTGAGTACTACTTCTTTGCTGTTGATAGCCATGGTTTCAGTAGCTTTTTGGGAAGCGATGTCAATCCTTACCAAATAATTATCCGTGATTCTGTAAACCCTGAGCTCAACATCCAAGCCCCTGTATTAACTACAATTAATGGCACGGTGCAGTTTAATGTTACCGGCAGCGATATTGGCAGTGGCATCGGATCGTTTGAAGTGGATGTAAATGGAACGCTTCTCTATTCTGGAGCAACTATCGAAAATGTCACTTGGAATACCGAGCAACTTGAGAATGGCAAATATAGTATAACCTTCATTTTAAGAGACAATGCCGGCAATGAAGCTATCCAAACCTACACTTATACTGTTTCCAACCCTGTACCATGGACAAAACAAGTTGCAAACTTCTTCAAACAATGGTGGCCATACCTTACTGCTGGTGCTGGAGGATTAATTATCGGCATCCTTACAATAGTTATTGTTGTGAAAGTGCGAAAGAAAAAGTGCGCCACATGAAAAAAAATTATAAACTTTATTAAAGATATTAAAGACGGTTCAATACAATAACCGTTTCTTAAACTTTTTTTTCTAGGTTTGTTAAATTTTAATAGCAATAGCTTTGTCATAAACATCCTAAGATAAAAAAACCGAAATAGCGCAAACCAACCTTTACCAAAAATAAGGGAGACCTTTAAGTAATAAGCAACTAAGGGAGTAAGCACCAAGAGAATAAATATCCTCCGAAAAAAAGCCGTTATTTAGCACAACCAAAATATATAAAATATTGGCTAAAGTGAAAGATTATTCATGTTTATTTTTATGAAGTGCTATCAAAAAAAAGTAATTTATTAGGTGGTAATTTTAATAATGAAGATTAAAAAAAATTTTAGCAAACATTTTGTGCTTCTTTTTTGCGTCTTAATTTGTTTGCTAAGTATAGAGCCAGCAAGTATTAAGGCAGGAATTTCTAACCCAAGAGAATTTTCGCTCCTTAATAATGAATCACAAATGATCATCAAAGCACTTGGGATCCTTGATGATTATTTCCCTGCATTTAATACCAAACTCAAATTCACAAGTCAAATTGAGATGGATATATGACGAAGCTACCAGTAATTTCTGCTTCAAAACTCATACCTCACACTTCCTCTCAAAGGCAGAGAATTTCATCTGTTTTTTTCAATAAATAATTTAAAAAGATGATTTAGTATTTTAGTGAAAAAAAGTTAGACTATTCGATTTTCAACATTGCGTATTTAGAATCTAGTTCTCTTAAACGGAAAAAATGCCAGTATATTAATCTCTTTGAGCAATTAAAGTGTTCTTTGGTTAAAGGCACTTATTAAGCAGTTAAGCGGAATATTTTTTAGTATTAAGATTTTTTATGATAATAGGAGTGGGATATTATGAAACGGGATAAAAATTCAAGACATTTCAAATTAACCTTTTTCCTGATCATTATTATCTGCAGTAGTCTTTCTCCGAGCTTTTCAAGACCTACTAAAGCCATCGAACCCTTTTTCACTTTAAAGGCTATAACCATCTCAGGAGAAAAAGCGGACATCCTGAATCTTGTTGCACAACAATTAGCACCGATAGGGATTAACCTTAAGATACACATCATTGACTGGGTTGTTCTTATTCGCGAGATACTCTTTTTACATAGGTTTGACCTTTGCTTTATCGACATTGTTGGTAGCGGTACAGACCCAGATTTCACTGGTGTTTATAATCAAAACGGTCCGCTAAACCTCTTCGGTTATGATACAAGCATGGACTGGGACGACGATTTGGGAACAGGAAGGAACGAATGGTACATAAAACAAGGTACTTTAATTATGCCCAGAGAAGAACGCATCCAACACTACTGGGAATGGGAGAACTACCTAATGGATAAGATTCTTCCGTGCATACCATTTTTCACGCCAAGATCATACTATGCCTCTTGGAGCAACTTACAAGGGTATAATTCTACAGAAGGAATCATTCAATCTTGGGGGAAAATGTCTTTTGATGGGCTTCATTCTGGCCAACTTTCAGATAAAGAACTTGCAATTGCAGATATTTCTTGGGCAGACTTAAATCCGCTAACCCAAGAAGGTAGTGCCTCCGAATTTATCACAAATGCTATTTTAGAGCCATTGGTTTCATATGATGCTAATCTAAAAGCATGGCCGCATCTTGCTTCAAGCTGGGAATTATTAAATGAAACACATTTGCGCATACACCTTCGAAAGGGAATTAAATGGCAGCTCGATCCAGATGGGCTCTTTCCTAATGAAGAATTTGATGCATATGATGTTTACTTCACCTATTATATGCTAACCTATTTTTACAGTAGTATCCTTCCAGAAATAGCTTGGATAGATGACATGAAAATTATCGATAAATATACGATTGACTTTTTTATCGATGGCGATCCTAGCACACCAGAAAATGAGCCAAGCGCGCTGTTCTTAAATGCCTTAACAGAAAGAATTCTACCCGAACACTATCTGAACCAAACGCAACATTTTGGTCACCCTGATACTTCCCATCCTTCATGGACTACTTTTTCAAAACATCCCTTTGGTACAGGATTATTCGAATTTAATGACTTTCAAGAAGGCTATTGCACAACCTTAACACGATTCAATGATTGCTGGCTTCTTGACCCTTCAGTAGACAAAACAGGTATGGACTTTGAAAGACGATTTGGAACTACTTGGGCTCTAGAGAAGTTGAAAATTTATATAATAATGAATCCCTATGAAGAATTGATGAAATTTGAATCTGGACATATAGATATCGCCGATGTGAGCAATTATCGAGAAAAGAGAGTTGAATACTCAAATAATAACAATTTTAACGTCCAGTCAAAATTAGTCCAACAGATGGAATTCTTGGCTTTCAATTTACGTGAAGAAAGAACCATCATTGGGAACCGAGAACCATGTGACGAAGATCCATCTCTCACTAAAGGACTTGCTGTTCGAAAAGCAATCGCTTATGCCATTAACAAAGAAGAGATTAATCGAATGGTCTTTTTTGGAGAAGAAGAAATCTCCCACTATCCAATCTATGCAACAATGGGTATCTGGTTGAATCCCAACATCATTCGCTACTCTCACGACTATTCTCTTGCCAAAGAATATTTAAGCAAAGCCGGCTACGGAAACTACACAACCAATGCAGCACTTCCAATCTTGACAGTCATTTGCAGTCTACTTGGAGCCAACATAGGGATCTGGTGGGCAACGACAGTAATAACCCGAAGAAGAAAACAGACTTAAACATAAGAAATTTGACGATAGACTTACTGAATGCTTCTAGGAAGAGTTGAAAGCTTCTTCTCTTCCATTTTCTTCATAGAATCATTTGACTTACTTATATAAATAAAAGCGATTTTGATAAATTTCTTCCCAATTAGCTGTCGAGAGCAATTTTGCCGAACCAAAACCACCACTGATCAAGTATCAGCTATCAGGACTAAAGGCCACTTGATATTCTGCTTCCAACCAATAACCATGCAGTTTTAACATGTGGATAACCGACTAATCAGCGATCCACCAAATACGCACCCGGCCATCCCCACAACTCACAGCAAGAAATTGACCATTAGGCGACCACCGAGGGGAATAAATATCGACATATTTCTTTGAATCTGAAAAGTCAAGGAAGGCGACTCGTTTGAAGGTGGGAACACGGTGAGTTTGTATTGTAAAGCGAGAAAAGAACCATCAGGGC
>DXJV01000045.1 GCA_019056785.1 Candidatus Heimdallarchaeota archaeon | reverse complement strand
TAAAGAAAATCGCAGCCAAGAAAACAAAAATCCCCTTCGTAGATGTCCGCGGAAAAGGCTTGCTAATTGCCATTGAACTTGATGGTGAAGCACGACCATACACTGAAGCTTTGAAAGAGAAAGGCATCTTAGCAAAAGAAACTCATGCAACAACAATACGCTTTGCTCCGCCACTAGTCATTACAAAAGAAGAAATTGATTGGGCTTTAAAAATTATAGAAGAAGTTTTTGTTGGCTAAACTGACAAACATTTTGCCATCAATTTCCTTTTTTTTCTTATATTAAATTACTTTTTTAGCTCCATTCTCTTTTAATCTGATAACTTTTATTGGGATCGGTTATTTGCCGGTAGAGAAGCTCTGCAAAGAATCCCAGAAGAAACAAAAACAATCCAAACAAGGCAAGACTAAATCCAATTAAGAGCAGACTATTTGTCCTTAAGGGGAGAGGTTCCGGGTAAGCAGCAGTCCAAATTCGAAAGAATAACACTCTTTCAAATAGCGCCCAAAGAGCACAAATACTTCCGGCAGCAAAACTTACAAACGAGTAGAAATTAAAAAGCCTGCTTGGAGTTTGCCCCCATTTTTTTAGCATTCTTAAAGTTAGAAGATCATTAAATCCTCTGAAGAGCCGTTTAAAACCATATTTTGTCTTACCATTAACCCGTGGATGGTGAGTGGTTTCCATTTCGCCAATTTTGAACCCCTTACTGGCAATAATTGAGGGGATGTATCGATGCTCTTCGGCGAAAAGTTGGAGGTTGGTAATTGCTTCTCTTTTATATGCTCGAAGAGTGCAACCAGAATCATGAATGGCTACTTTGTTTAATCGCCGGTTCAAAAGATTGTTTATTTTTGAAAAGAATTTTTTAAGAAGAGAATCATGTCGATTTTTTCGCCACCCACAAATAACATCATAACCATTAGAAAGCTCGCCAAGAAGTTTGGGAATGTCATGGGGGTCATTTTGCAAGTCTCCATCGAGCGTTACAATGATTTCCCCTTTGCTGTTATTTAACCCTGCTAATAATGCTGGCGTTTGGCCGTAATTTCTTTGTAACTCAAGTACTCGTAATTTTACTTGTGAGGTAGATTGGTTGGCTTGCAACGCCTTCAACTTTTTTAAAGTGTTGTCTTGTGAGCCATCGTCAACAAAAATGACTTCAACTTCCGAATCGCCATTCGCTATTACATTAACAATTTCATTGAAAAGAGGTTCAACATTTGATTCTTCATTATACACAGGCACAACAATGGAAATCATTATTTTTCACCGGCAAGTGAAAATCTCTGTTTTTTTTAAGGAGAGTTTTTTTTGCCTATTTTTTTCTCAGAGAATTTTCTTTATAAAGTGCCAAATATTCGAGCTTTCAGGAAAAAAGAAGAAAAAGGACAGTTATTTAGTTTGTTTTAACTTTTCACAAACACGAAGTGCAACCGAGCGAACAAGAGGATGTTGATCTGAAGTTTGCAATTGTTCAATGGTTTTAAGAGCTTCTTGAATATTGTACTCACCGCAATAATGAATGATTTTTTGCCGAACACGAAAATCCGGGTCTTTTTTCATTGCTTTAATAAACGCAGGGACAATGGTGTCAATTTTATCTACATGTTTCACCAATTGTCGTGCAACGTTCATTCGAATCAAGTAGTTTTTCTCACGTTCCAAACTTTCGATCAAGACAGGGATGATTTTGTCAACTTCGTTATACCCTATCTCTAAAAGACTTATCGCCGCATCAGTTCGAAAGAAGGGCCCTTCGAAAATTTCAAGCAACTTAGGAATAGCGCTTTTTGCATATTGCCCTCGCCAGCCAATTTTTTGAATGATAAAATGTCGAAGGCGAAAAGATGCATTTGGATGCTCATATAATTTTAACAACAACGGGAGATAGTCTTTATCAGGAACAAATGGGAGTATTTGGGCATTGAGAATCGCTAGTGATTGAGCATCGAGCTCCGGATCAGAAACAAGCTTCCATGCAAGTTGCCCTGAACTAGCTCGTCGAGTAAGTATAAACTCTTCCACAAGAAACTTATGAGCCTCTTTTTCGTCTGCAATAACTGTCTTAAGGTTCTGAAGGTCATTCTCTAAAGTTTGATCCATGGAAATTCACTCCTTGTCCTCGAGTTTTTTCTCCCAGAATTTTTCTGGTTCGAGATACCTCTGAGCAGTGCGCATATTAAATGGGCACGAGGTAATACACGTGGAACATTCCCCGCCATTGTCTACCCAGAATTGGTAACAAAGGTCCGCTTTGATCGTCCATCGTAATATTCCTTTGTTCTGAGAAGGGGGATAACTTTTGAAAGATGGTTCTTCATCAAAGGAAATTGCGTCTACTTCACAAGCTTCAGCGCAACGTTTGCAACGGCGGCAATAATCAGTCAAGCCGAAATCCACGGGTTCATCATGAAGTAAAGGCATATCTGTGAAGACTTTACAGAGACGGACGCGTGAACCAAATTGGCGAGTGACTAATAAACCATTTCGCCCTAATTGTCCCAACCCTGCTTGAATGGCAATTGGAATAGAAAGGGCAGTATCATTTCCACTCGGAATTGCTTGATAACCCAATTTTCGGATGAATTCTGCTAAGGACGCAACAAGCGCCGCCATATTTGAATACCCCAACCCATTCGCGAAACCTTGGGTCATAGAGGGGCTGGTACTGATTGCGTCGGCGTCCATTTCAATTGCTATGGCAATAACGTTGGTCAACCCTTCAGGAAGTTCAATCGGCGTGCCAACACGATCCTCTGTATAGACCCATCGTGGATCAAAAGCAGTAATTCCAACAAGTGATGCGCCAAAAAGTTTGGCAATTGCTTTTACATATTGTGTGACTTCTTGGATATTCGATTCATCAATTGGATATTGTTTTGGTTCAGGAATCTTCATTACATTGGCCGGTTTGTTAAGCTTCTCCCAAGAAAACGCACTTCGAAAATAATCATGAACCGTCCAAGAGGCAATTGCCAGCGCATGGTCAATTTCTCGGTAGCCTGGGATCCCGTCAGAAATGATTAAAGGAACCTTGTCATACATGAATTTATGATAGTTCATATATTCTTTATCCCACATGATCCGCCCAAAAACATTATAATGTTCATTGAAAGGTTCAAACTCTTCATTCAAAGTAAAGTCAGGAGACACCGAGAATTTCTGTTTTTTTTGTTGTTGACTTTTGTTTGGCATTAGTTTTTCCTTCAAAAACCACTCTTTTTTACTCTAAAGTATTTTTTTGTTTTTTAATATTTAATGGAGATTTATGTATTTACCGTTTTTTACCGTTAAAGTAAAAGCTAAAACAAGAAAAACGTTTAGAGACGACTTTAATTTCTAAAGTCGAAAATAAAATAAGCAAAAAGCTTTTTATTTACCATTACTCAAGTCAAGGAAACGACTAGTCAATTCAACAAATTTTAGGCGATGCATCTAAAATGGAGATACAATCAACGTACATACTTTGGATTGCAATAGGTTTGGTACTCGTCGCTGTTTTACTACTTTACTTCCTTGGTCGTGCCATTGCCCCTCGAAACCCCACGAAAGAAAAGCGTTTATCATACGCTTGTGGGGAAGAGATGAGCAGTGGGCAAGCACAATTCTACCCCAACACGTTTATCTTCGCCATTTATTTCACAATTTTCGACATTTTAGCATTCGTCCTTGCAACCGCTATGGTCACACTAAATCAAGGATTCGAATTTAGTGCCATTGCAGCAATATTTGCTGGAATCGGGTTATTAGGAGTGGTTACATTACGAAGGTGATATAGAATATGGTGCTCAAGAAGATAGTCAATAAGATTGTTACTTGGTCTCGCGTAAAATCACCTTGGATCCTCCACATTAACACCGGCGGGTGCAATGGATGTGATATCGAAGTCGTAGACGTTTTAACACCGCGATACGATGTCGAACGCTTTGGAATTGTGATTCAAGGAAGTCCACGTCATGCAGATGTGTTAGTGGTGACGGGACCAGCAACTCAACAAATGAAAAGTCGTCTCAAGTTGCTCTACGAGCAAACACCGGAACCAAAATTCGTCGTCGCAGTAGGCGCATGCGCTTGCTCAGGAGGAATTTTTAGGCACAGTTATATTCCGAACCTCGGAATTGATACTGTCATCCCCGTCGACGTATATATTCCGGGTTGTCCGCCCAAACCTGAGGCGATAATTTTCGGGATTGCTCAGTTGCTAGCGAAATTACAAGGACTTGAAACACCTGTAATTGACCCTTCAAACATTGATTTGAAGCGGAATCAATTAGAGGCCCTTGATAAAAAGAAGGAGGTTGCTACAACAGAATGAGCGATCTAAAAAGAGAACAACAAGTGGTTGACGCATTAAAAAGTCATTTCGGCGAGAAGCTGCTTTCTATAGAGACAACTTTTCCACGAAGAATCGACTGTACCGTTAAGGACCCCGACCATCTCGAGGTCTTCAAATTTGCAAAAGAAAAATGGAAGGCTTGGCATCTCATTGCTATCTCTAGTGTCGACACTCCGGATGGCGTGATTGCTGCTGTATACCATTTTGATATTGTCCCCCCGCATGGCACTGAAACTGCTATCACACTCAATTTACGGGTGGATGCCCCTAACAGGGAAAAAGCAGAAATTACTTCTGCCGTTTCAGTGATTCCAGGTGCACAATTCTTCGAACGCGAAACTCACGATCTTATGGGGATTTATTTCAAAGGACATCCTCAATTGGATCGCTTGATCTTGCCTGATGACTTTCCTGACAACGTTCACCCCTTGCGTAAAGACTTCCTCCTGGAAATACAGAAGGAAGAGGCCGCCAAAAAAGCAGCAAGAGCTGCTAGGGCGAAGAAATGAGGTGATAGAGTTTGGCAGAAAAGAAGATTGTTAAAGTAGACGCGCCGAAAACTGGTTGTGTCGCTTGTATGCCTCGAACTATGGAAATCCCTCTCGGACCTCAGCATCCTGCCTTGAAGGAACCAGAGCATTTCTTGTTAGAAGTTGAAGGAGAAGTAATTGTTAATGCTACTCCCCGGATTGGTTATGTACATCGTGGGATTGAAAAACTTGCTGAAACGAAGACTTATTCGCAAAATCTCACCCTCGTCGAACGTGTTTGCGGCATTTGCAGTCATATTCACTCGATTTCACTTGTCAACGCCACAGAAACAGCGCTTGGTCTTGAAGGCTTTAAACCACCGGAACGAGCAGAATACATTCGAACAATTGTTTCTGAGCTTGAAAGAATTCACAGCCACATCCTATGGTTTGGCGTGGCAGCTCATGAAATTGGTTTTGACACTCTCTTCATGCTTTCCTGGCGTGACCGTGAATTGACAATGGATATCCTAGAGGACATTTCTGGCAATAGAGTGAATTATGCTATTAATGAAGTTGGCGGAACACGACGGGATCTCTCAGAAAAGCAAATCGCCCGCATGAACAAGTACATGGACATAACTATTAAGCGATTAAAACGATACACGGAAATTTGCCTCAAAGAGGACACTATTCGTTTACGAACACAAGGAATTGGTGTTCTCCTCCCCAGTACCGCGAAAAAACTCTGTGCTGTTGGTCCAACTGCTCGTGCATCGGGATTGAAAATTGATATCCGATATGACGATCCATATAACGCTTATGCTGGCCCATTGCGAGATATCTTTAATGTCATCACTTATGATACCAACGATGTCTTTTCTCGAGTGGTAGTTCGGTTGCTTGAAATCATTGAAGCGTGTAAATATGTTAAATGGCTGCTGGCAAATCTCCCTGACGGACCGGTCTTTATTAAGCCGCCACGAAAGGTTCCTGAGGCTCATGTACTTTCCCGTACAGAAGCACCTCGTGGAGAATTGATTCACTACCTGTGGTCCAATAATACTAACAAACCCTATCGATTAAAAATTACCACGCCTACATTGGCAAACATCCTTTCTGTTGCAGAAATGCTGAAAGGCGATTATATTGCAGATTCCACAATTACCCTCGCATCGATTGATCCCTGCTTCAGCTGCGAAGATAGAATAATCACCATAATTAACAAAGACCGACGAAAAGCGAAAGTGGACAATTTAACAATGGACCAACTCAGAAAGTATAGCCGAGAATGGCATGCGAAAAATAAAAGGTGGAAGAAATAATGTTAGCTTTATGGGCACAATGGTTGTTATTAGTATTGGGGATATTATTTTTCCCCGGAATAGCTTTCTGTATTTCACTTGCACTTTTTGATGAATGGGTGGACAGAAAGTTCTATGCTGCACTCCAAGACCGCATTGGTCCATTACATACTGGCTTTAAAGGCATTGCTCAACCGCTGGCGGATTTCATCAAATTACTCTCAAATGAAGACATTGAACCTTCTGCCGCGGACAAATGGGGAATGCGCATTATGGCCATTTTTGGACTGGCTGTTCCATTGGTTTTGCTTCTCTTTGTACCAATCATTAATACCACTGGTATCATTTCTTTCGAAGGCGACCTCTTGCTTCTTTCCTTCTTGACTACTTTACTTGCACTGGTTATCTTCCTTGCAGGCTGGTTCTCAGCAAACCGACTTGCAATGCCCGGAACAATGCGTGCAGCCTCACAACTACTCAGCTTTGAAATACCAATTCTTCTTGCAATGTTTTCAGTTGCAATGCGAACTGGAGAATTGTCCGTTGCTGGGATAGTAAATTGGCAAATGGTGCACCACCGTCCTGTGATGTTCAGCCTTCCAATGTTCATGTTCCTCATAATCTATCTGTTGGCTACACAAGCAGAATTGGAACGAACACCTTTTGACATTCCTGTTGCTGAAACAGAAATCGTCGGCGGATGGGAAGTTGAATACTCCGGCAAGAAATTAGCTTTCTTCCGATTGGGCGCAGACCTACAAATGATTTATAGTGTAGGAATTGCAACGAGTCTATTCCTTGGTGGACCAATTGGAGTGGAAATGTGGATCCCAAGTTTTGCAGATTGGTTAGCATCAAGTGCTTCTCTGAGCAATCCAAATGGGATCTTGTGGATTGCCGTTATTAGAATGGCATACTACGTATTAATATTCGCAATAAAAACGACACTCTTAGTGCTTGCCTTGTCAACATTTCGAGCATTGATGGCTCGAATTCGGATCGATCAATTCCTCGAATTCTCTTGGAAATGGTTGATTCCCGTGAGTCTGGGATTGATGATTTTCTCAATCTTCTGGGTTCCCTGGCTGGACAACACCCTTTGGGTAAAATTCGAAGGGCTATTTCCGACAGGAGGAGGTACCTAATAATGCCACGACCAGGAGTAATTATTTGCGAAGCCCTTAGGAATGCTTTCAAAAAGAAGAAAGCAACAATAGACTATCCTTTCCAAGAAGGAGTCAAGCCAAAGAAAGGGCTTCGAGGAGCTCACTATTTTATTCTTGAAAAATGCACTGGATGCCGAGCTTGTGAACGTGCTTGCCCGCCGATGTGCATAGAAATGGTTCCCTCGGAAGTGACGAAAACCGGGAAACGACCGGTTATCAACCTTGGGGAATGCATTTTCTGTGGACTGTGCGAGGAAGCATGCCGCTATGATGCCTTGTTCCTCACAGATTACATCGAGCTTTCTGCATTTGGTCGCGACGAAATGATCATCTATTCCAAAGAAACAAAACCTTCAGAATCGAAGGAACAACAGGAGGAAGGCTAAGAGCGACACGAGAGTGAAAATAAGGATGTGAAAATATGGACGCAAATCAAATTTTGTTGATAATCTTGCTAATAATCGTGGTCATTGCTGCGGTGTTTGCCGTAGAATTACGAGACCTGATTTATGCTTCAATTAGCCTGGCTATTTTGAGCATTGCATTAGCGGGTGTTTTCTGGATCCTCAATGCTCCGTGGGTTGCTCTTTTCCAGCTCATGGTTTACGGCGGCGCTGTGACAGTTTTACTTATCTCCACAGTGGCTTTAACTGAGCGGTTCGAAAGTGGCGAACCCGTTGAGGAGCTCGATAAAATCATTCCAGAACCAACTGAGGAGGCTTCGTCATGAAACGAATGACAAAACAAATTCTCATTGCAAGTGGCGCTATTGTCCTTGCGCTGGGCTTGTATGGCTTCCTGCTCTACGGTCTCTGGGATTTCAACGATCTGGGAAACACAAATGGCTTGCGAGTCGATGATTCAGGAGATGATACACGTGTTGATCATCCATACATTGTTAATGGAACCCTTCGGGATGTCGGACGAGCAGTGGGGTATGTCCTTTGGGATGCGAAAGGTATCGACATAATTATTGTTGGTATTTTGTTATTCATTGCATCTGAAGGCGCAGCTACTATCGTCAAAGGAATGGAAGAACAATGTACTGAATTCAGAACAGAAATGTGTGAAACAGATAAATTCGTTATCCTGGAACGAAAGGATGCCGAAGACCTCAAGGAGGAAGAAACGTAATGGCTATTACAATTTCCTTACCCTTTACTAACATCTATATCGTACTGGCGTTCTCTGCACTGCTCTTAGTGATTGGAGCTTATGCCTTTGCTTCAAAGCAAAACATGATCAAGTTCCTAATTGCTATAGAGTTATTGCTTGACGCAGCGCATTTGAATTTCATAACCTTCTCTAATATCTTTAGTACGAGCGCAGTAGTTGATCCTCTCCCACACGCAGTTGTGATTCTCAGCATCTGTGTCGGAGGATGTGTAGCAGGTGTTGCCTTGGCTTTGATAATTCAAGCCTATCGAATGTATGGCTCCCTGAACGTTCAAAGATTGAACAGCCTGAAATATTAGGAGAGTGAATGAGAAATGGTACTCTTAAAAGAAGCAGCGATTCTTAACTGGGCGATACCGTTTGCAGGGGCACTCATTGCTCCGCTCATTGGCTTTCTTGCCAACAAATTAAAAGACGGAAAAGCAAAGAATGTTCTTCTCGGTATCCGCGATTGGACGGCAACTGCAACAGCGTTTCTTGCTTTCATCTTCAGCATTCTCCTAGTTGTCGATGTTTATACAGGCGATTCCGGCTACGAATGGATTATTGCAAACTACTGGTTTATGCCGATACAAGGACAATGGGCAATCCAGTTTGGTGTGCTAATCGACCCACTAACTGTGATGATTGCCTCTTTCGCCAGTGGTGTAGGAATGCTGATTATGATTTTTGGCGTTGGCTACATGAAAGGCGACAAGCATCTAAACCGTTATTGGTTTTTGATGCAGCTATTCATTGGTGGAATGGTCTTTCTTGTTATGGCCAATAACTTCTTCCAATCATTTGTTGGCTGGGAGATTGTGGGATTCTGTTCCTATGCACTAATTGGCTACTTCTTTACAAAGAAGAACAAACAAGACCCACGAGAATTCACCATTAAGGAAGAAACAGAAGGCGACTATAATTCTCATGCAGGCTTGAAAGCATTCATTACAACCAGAATTGGTGATGTAATGATGCTAACAGGAATTCTCATCCTCTTCTGGTTTGCAAAGACTGTAAACTACAAAGAATTGATGAGTGATCTTACCTGGATTACCACTTTGAAGAACAACAATGTCCTCTTGCTAACTGCTCTCCTGATCTTCGGAGGATCAATTGGCAAATCAGCACAATTCCCACTCCAGTTCTGGCTCCCAGAAGCAATGGCCGGTCCAACAACCGTTTCAGCCCTCATTCATGCTGCTGCAATGGTGAAAGCTGGTGTGTATATGGTTGTCCGAACCTTCCCGATGTGGTACATGGGATTACACGAATTGCACTATGATATCTTGCAGTATTATTTCATTGTTGTCGGAATGATCGGTGCCTTTACTGCTTTCATGGCGGCAACAATGGGAATGTCAGCAACGGAACTCAAAAAGATCCTCGCTTTCAGCACAATCTCACAATTAGGCTATATGTTCCTCGGTCTTGGTGCTGGTGGGTTAATCGCACCAATAGACAATGGCCATGGGGCATTTGAAGTCGTAGGCTATTTTGCCGGTTCCTTCCATATGCTTTCCCACGCAGTCTTTAAGGCACTGTTGTTCTTATCTGCTGGAGCAATTATTCATACTGTGCATACGAAATATGTCGATGAAATGGGTGGGCTTCGAAAAGATATGCCAAAAGTCTTCTGGCCGATGCTCATTGGTGGTCTTTCTCTTGCCGGTGTTCCCCCGTTAGGTGGGTTCTTCAGCAAAGAAAGCGTTTTCGGCGTCAGTTGGGAACTTGCAACTCATGAGCACAATCCAATGGGTTGGGTCTTCTTTACATTTGCAGCTGTAGCAGCAATTATGACCATCTTTTACACCATTCGCTTCCTCGGTTGGAGCTTCTTCGGAGAAAAAACCGAGCATGTGAAAGAGGTGGAAAAAGAGAATCATGGCCATCTTCACAAACCGGGTGTCACTTTATGGCTTCCGTTGTGGATTTTAATGGCCGGGACCGTTGTTCTTGGCTTCCTTTCGCCACTCGTGGAAAACTTTGTCACGAAGAACAATTGGTTTGCTGCAATGTCTGTCACTGTGGAAGAAACAATCGTTCCTTATGGGCACTTCTTGAGCCATACATTTGGCTTCGAACCTCCGACATTTTGGATTACTCTTGGAATTCTTGCTGCTGGAGGTATCCCTGCAATATTCTTCTTCATGACAAGAAAGTGGGATTCCAGAGCAATGATCGAGAAGAGCAAATTCCTCAAAGGAATTAACACCTTCCTGTACAAACGATGGTACATGAATACCGCCATTTATTGGTGTCTTCGGAAATTCAAGCGCTTCGCAGAACTAACTTACGAATACTTCGACTTGAAAGTGATTGACCGCACAAATTATGTCATCGCTTCAGGAACAATGAAGACGGGTGAAGTTGTCAGAAAAACCCAGACAGGGATTCTATCGGTAAACTTCATCTATATGCTGCTAGGAGCAATAATCCTATTGGCAGTATTATTATTCACGATTTAGGAGGCAAAGGAAAACAATGTTCAATTTTACACTTATCATTTCCATTGCAATTCTCTTACTTGCGCCTATCATTGTCTTCTTCCTTGGGAAGTGGAATGACCACGCAGCGAAATGGTCGGCCTTCATCTTTGTGCTTATCAGCGCTGTATTCTTTGCCCTGTCTCTTGGGGATGTCCTTAATGATGGTTTAGGCAACATTCACTCTGAAGGTTGGAATAAATGGATTAATTTCAATCTTGGATCGAAGAATGTAACAATTGGCTTCAAACTGATAGCTGACAGCCTAAGCTTCCCCATTGCCGCAATTATCTTCATTCTTTCCTTAGCTGCAGTAATGTATAGCTTTGGTTATATGAAGAAGGAAGAGAATCAAGGGGCATATTATGCTCTTTTAGTTCTCTATATTGCTGGGATGGTTGGCGTTATCCTTGCAGGCGATCTTGTTCAATTCTACGTCTTCTGGGAACTAATGCTTATACCCTCCTACTTCATCATTGCAAAATGGGGTTCAAAACCAAACTCTGTGAAGATAGCATTCAAGTACTTCATGTTTACCCATGTAGGTGCAATGGCTATCCTTATCGGTATTGGTGGCCTCTGGGCTTATGGCTCTGCAAGTGGAAGCTTCCTTATTGCGAACATCAACATGACTGCTGTATCAAAGACAGTCACACTTGTTCTAACAATTCTCTTCTTGCTTGGCTTTGCAGTGAAAATGGCAATCTTCCCACTTCATAGCTGGCTTCCAGACACCCACGGAGAAGCACCAACACCAATCAGTGCTATTCTTAGTGGTGTGATGATCGAAACAGCTGCTTATGCAATCCTCAGGATCTGCACAGATATATTGGATATGGGAAGCAATGTTACTTTCACATGGGTACTCGTCGGACTGGCAGTCTTTACTATGGTCTACGGCGGAATCATGGCATTAGCACAGAAAGACACGAAACGGCTGTTTGCATATTCATCCATCTCACAAATGGGCTACATCTTCTTCGGACTTGGAACTTTCACCGCATTTGGTGCAACAGGGTCGATGTTCCACATTGTTAGCCATGCGCTTGCGAAAGGCACCCTCTTTATGGTTGCCGGCATTCTCATGACCCAGATAGGGCATCACAAAGGGCGTGATATAAAACAACTCGGCGGGTTGGCCTATAAAATGCCAATAACCGCAATTGTTGCATTGATTGCAGCATTGAGTTTAAGCGGTCTTCCACCCCTTGCTGGATTCATGAGTGAATGGATTATCTTCGAAGGTGGCTTAGCCTCCGGAAATCCATTAGGTATTATTGCAATCTTTATGGCAGTCCTTTCAACAGCCTTGACAGCGACTTACACTCTTCTCTTCATGAAGAATGTATTTCTCGGACCAGAAAAAGAAGAATTCAAAGATGTCAAAGACCCAAGTCCCTACATGTGGGCACCACTTGTGGTCCTCGCACTTTTGACTTTCATTATTGGTATCTTACCAAACAGTGTCCTAACCTTCGTAACTGACGCAGTTGCGAAAATCTTTGGAATAACTTAGGAGGAAAGAAACGACAATGAATGTATTCTGGCTACTCCCAATAATTATTGCAGTCGCAGGGGCACTCCTCATAGGCTTACTCGGGCGTTTTGCTCGAAGAGAGTCTCAAGGCTGGAACCTGACTTATGCTATCATCGCCAATATCTGCTTCCTGGCAATGTTGGGATTGATCATTGCTTTTGGTAATGCTCTCCCCGTCAAGTCGGAAGATTTGATCCTTGTGCTGGGAACAAAGACCTACGAAAAAGGTATTTACACAATCTTTCGCCTTGATCAATTGACCTGGTGGTTCATCCTCATCTTCACAATCTTGGGTTCAGTTACTGCTATCTATTCCATCCGTTATATGGACCATGATGATCGCCTTGACCGCTATTATCTCTTGCTTCTCTTGTTAGTTGCAGGAATGATCGGTGTTGTCATGGCAGGTGACCTCTTGACCCTCTTCATCTTCTGGGAAGGAATGTCTATCGCGAGTTATATCCTCGTCTCCTTCCGAAAGGACGAGCCTGAGCCTGTGGAAGCCGGAGTGAAGTACTTATTCATGAGTGCTTTTGGTAGCGTGATGCTCCTCTTCGGCATGAGCTTGCTCTATGGTGTTACTGGTACTCTAAACATCGCCGAAATTGGCACAACCCTCTTCACAAAACTTGCAACGAATGGCATCTCTGGTGTACATGTAATAATCATCATCTCCCTAATCATTGGCTTCGGTGTAAAAGCAGCAATCGTTCCACTACATACCTGGCTGCCGGATGCACACCCCGCTGCGCCAAGTGGTATTAGTGCAATGCTATCCGGTGTTGTTATCATGACAGGAATGTTTGCAATGATTAATACTCTTACCACCTTCTTCAGACCAAGTCTTCTCCTTCTACCAAACCTCTGTGCCGTGGGGTACGTCCTTCTTTGGGTCTCTATTCTAACAATGGTTATCGGCAATCTTATGGCGCTACGACAAACAGACATTAAACGACTACTTGCATTCTCCACCGTCCTTAATGTTGGCTTCATTCTCTTCGGCTTATCAATGACATTAACAAACATTAATAGTGATGTCGTTACCCTGGGAGTTCAAGGTAGCTATTTCCATGTTCTTACTCATGCTCTTGGGAAAGGACTGGCATTCTTGTGCGCAGGAGCAATTCTCTACAGGTTCCACGACCGCGAATTAGACAAACTCGAAGGTATTGGCCATAAAATGCCTGTCACAACTTTTGCCTTCACAATTGCTCTCCTTAGTTTGGCTGGTGTTCCACCATTGCCAGGCTTCTGGAGTAAACTCAATATTGTAGTGGCAGCAGTAAGTAGTGGCAATGTGCAATATTATGTTGGTGTTGCATTGTTCCTTCTCTCTAGCGTGACGAGTGTCGTCTATTACTTGATTGTTTTACAACGACTCTGGTTCAAACCTGCTGGTGAACACCTCAAGGACGTCAAAGAAACACCAATAGAAATCATAATCCCATTGATGGTCATAGTTATACTCATGATCGTCATAGGAGTGATTCCCAATACTTTCCAGAACCTCGCAAAACAAGCTGCAACTGCTTTAGGACTGTAAAAAAATTTAAAAATTGCATGAAGGCTTTCTTCATGCTTTAACTCTTTTTTTTTTCTTTCTTTCATGCTTTTCAAATTACATTTATTTAAGCATTACTTTTTTTCTCGAGAGAAAAATGATGATAATCCCACCAAGGAAAGCCGGGAGAAAAACATTTTCTAATGTTTGTAGCAAAGAGAGATTTATTGCTTGAGCTTTAACCAGTCCTGGAATTAAGAAAACTAAAAAAGTTTGAATAACATACTCTCGAATACCAACACCACTTACACTCAACGGTACAGTCATTGCTACAACAGCCGCTATGGCTAGTGTTGCAAGGATGAAGAAAGGATTCACATTATTGATATGAAAAGCATAAAGCAAGAGGGTTCCTTGGAAACCCAAAATAACCCAAAAAAGAACAGAAAGTCCACCAAGGAAAAAGTAGTTTTTTACCTTGAAATTTTTTTGATATTTGAAAAAGTCTGCAAGAATTTCAGCTGAAGAGATTGAGAATTTTTCTTTTACTGTTTCCTTCAAAAAAACTTTTGAAATGATTTTCAACAAGAAGTTCAGAAGTGGTCTTAAAACTTTTTCACTGAAAGTTAAAATTACTAGAGATGTGAATAGAACAAAACTGCTTGAAATTCCTACCGGAATTCGCCAGTCAATTGTTGGAATTGCTAGTAAGCAAAAGGGGAGAGTGAGTAGAATTATCATAAATATCCCCGCAAGATCGAAAAGCCTATCAAAAACAACAGAAAAAACTGCGCTACCAATCTTTACCTCCTTCTTTTCTTCTCTCAGATAGAACGCACGAAGCACATCTCCTACTTTAGCAGGGGTAATTGCAGAACCAAAAGTGCCAATTAAAATTAATTTTAGTGTAGTAGTAAATGAAAGGGCAACATTTTGTCGTTTGAGAATTACATTCCAGCGAATTGTTTTCAGAAGGAAAAGAATTATAGTCAAACCACTCGAGGTAATAATTAGTGAATATTTTGCCCCACAAAGTGTCGCCCAAAGTCTTGCCGGGTCAGCACTCCGTATGAGAAATAGCAAAAAAACGCTGGTAATAACAATACCTAGAATGGTCTTCCAATATTTTTCAACCCAAAAAGCCCTTTTTTGTGGAGTATAACCATGTTCAAACAGGACTTTTATCTCGAATTGCCTTTTGGATTTGGTAGCCAAAATATTTCCTCCTTTTAACTTTTCGTTGCAATAATTTTTGATTCAAAGAGTACTTTTCTTGAGATATTTTCAAATCCTTTGCCAAATTTCTCTGCAAGATAAAATTCAGTGAAATCTTCTATAGCGTCGAAAATCGTCTTTTGAGGGTGATAGCCTATGAGTTGTTTGGCTTTTGAGATATCTGCAAAGGTATCTTTTATATCGGCTTTATTTCTCGGGGAGAAAATAAGCTGCAACTCATGATTAGTGATTTTAGCGATTAATTTCAGGACTTCATTTACAGAAATTCTAGAACCATTACCAATATTGAATGTCTGGTTTCGAGCTTTCTCTTTTGTTAGTGCCAGATAAAATCCTTGGGCAATATTTTCAACATGGGTCCAGTCACGTGTTTGCCAACCATCACCGAAAACAGTTATTTTTTTTTCTTCGAGCGCACAACTAACGAATTTGTTAATTGCCATGTCAGGTCGCTGTTTGGCACCAACAACAGTGAAGGGACGTATGATAACAATATCCAAATTTGGGTAGAGGTATCTATATACTTCTGCCATCTGCTCCACCATGAGTTTGCTTGTTCCGTAGATCGAAACGGGTTTTTTTGGGTGGTTCTCATTGATGGGTAAGTAAAATGCAGAACCAAAAACAGAAGAACTGCTGGTAAGAATAACTCTTTGAATGTCTAGTTTTTGAACTGCTTCCAGAATATTAGCAGTTCCTTCTACATTCACCCGCAAAGTTTTCTCTGGATGGATACTCGAGTAACGAACACCGGGCTGAGCTGCAAGATGGACAATTTTCGAGCATTGCTCGTTTTCTATGGTTTGAAAAAGCATTTGTCGATTTAAAATGTCTCCTTCGATGATCTTTGCTCCTAATTTCTGACATTCGAGTGCATTAATCTTCTTCAGTTGCGGGGAATAGTAACTTGAAAAATTGTCAAAAATAACAACTTTTAATCCTCGAGCCAAAAGATATTTCGTTAGATGATAGCCAATAAAGCCTGCTCCACCTGTCACCAGAACTGTTGTCATTTTTATAGCTCACATATCATTGAATCTAATGATTCTCCATGTAATTTTCTTTAAAAAGTACCAAAAAGCCTGTAGAAAGGCTTTTTCTGAGAAAGGGGTTAATAATCAGGTTCATAATTTTTATCAATCGGTTCGCCAATACGGCAATTTTCTCCCGTCTTCATTTTGGGGCAGACGACACTTTCAGCGATAACATAATCGATTTCTATCTTGTTCGGCGAAACGATTTCTTTAACTCGGAGAAACGATTCGGATTTTGCAAGCTCATCTTTCATTATTTTAATTTTATTTGCTTGAAGTTTCCCTTCGATAACTGATGGTCCTCCAATTTCAAAAATAAATTCATCACAAATTATATCGCCGCCTACTTCCACTCGACCACGGACGTAAATAGAGTCTCGAGTTTTCACATCGCCATTTGCAGAGATACCACCAACAGAATCAATCTCCTCGGCAATGATGCTACGAAGCGAAACTAAGCCACCTTTGACATCAATGGGACCGCTAACCTCAATATTCCCGTTCACTTTTACTCCTCCTTTAACTTGGAGTTGCGATGCTTTGATCGTTTCCTTAACTCTTGCACCACCAGAAATATCGATGATACGTCCCTCGAGTTTCCCGCCGGTCTTGATGCCCCCCTTAATAACAATATCCAATTCAGAGATCAGGTCAGCACCAAGCTCAACACCTCCGGCGACATTAACATTTGTTGCCCAGAGACTGCCGAGAAGATTCATTGAACCCTGGACACTAACATAGTTTGCATTCAAACTTCCACTGGACTGTAGCCCACCTAAAATATGAACTTCATCAAAATCCCCATCCCCTTCTAACGTAACAGACGAAATGGAACGCAAATCAGGTTTTTTGCTCATGAATAATTCCTTCTAAGACATTTTTATTAATTGATATTTGTTATATCTAAAAACAGCAAACACACATAAAAAGGAATCGAATTTGATAAAAAATTGTCCTCTAACAAACAATTTAAAATAGCTCAAAGGAATGTTCTTGTTACACCCCTTAAAAAAAGGTAAAAAGAATGCTCTTCAATAGTGTCTTCAATTATACAAACATCATTGCCGGAACTATTTCGATAATTGTAACCTTAATTATCTTTTTGAAAGACTTCCGATCAAAAATCAATATTCTGTTCTCAGCCTCGCTGTTTTTCTGGGGGATCTCGCTAATCTTTAATGGTTTGACATTTCTTTTCCAACATCCGACAAGAGGTGCCCAGACGGTTCGTGATTTCGTAGTTATTTCATCTACAATTGCCGCTTTTCTACTTTTTCTAAGTGCAATTGTAATTTACAAAGGAGAATATATCCTTAAGAAATGGTTTTTAATTGTGCCTTTAACCATCTTCTTGTTTATCAATTCATTTGTAACAAGTTATTTTGACAAGGTGGTTTACGATAGCCCCGATGAAACCGTAGATATCGGGAATGGCATTAAAACCACTCAACCGGTATGGGTGATGATTTTTCTTTATGTTATCCCACTTTTGTTAATTATAAAAGCAATCATCTATCTAATTTTGACGAAAAAAGAAACACGTGACCCTCTTATTCGTAGTCGCATGAATTATTTCATAATTGGTTTTTCGTTTATCATTCTAGGTGCAATGGTTTTTAGTGGCTCGGGAATCATCGAACAGCTGTTCATCCCGTTGTCAACTGAAACAGAGCTAACAATTTTCTTTGTAGCAGAATTATTTTGGATTCTAGGGCCAATTTTGATGCTTGTTGGAATAAATGTTAAGCAGATAGATGAAAACGTCTCGAGTAAAAATGTTATAAACGAATAGTAGAGTTTAGCAGGTTCTTTATGCTATAATAGCTATCTTTTAAATATCAAATGGATATTAATGTATATTAGCAAGCATAATTTATTGCTTGCCAAAGAAAAAACCTTTCAAGGTGAAAGATTTTGAGGTTGAAAAAAATACTAATAGTTCTAGCTTTAGTGTTAACACTAAGTCCGATCCTCGCTGTAGTAGGTTCTACTCAGCAAGGCGTGCCAGTCCAATTAATGGACTATAATGACACTGTTAACGTTCAAGCAGGAACAACAATAAAATATGATATAGACACTTTAACATTGCCACCAATGGATAATCTGACAATTGGAAATATGGCCGACAATCAATTATATGTGAAAGTGACTGATGTCGAATTAGAACATGAATACGAACCAATTGTTATTGGTCCATTGGTTTATTTTGGCATTGGGATTATCTTCACGAAAGATACAACAGTCACAGTTGGTGAAGGATTCACGGCTTTGGACGTCATTGTTCCTGCCGGTTCAGCAACACCTGCAATGGTTGTTGATGGTGTTCCTCACTTTAATGTCAGCTCATATTACTCCCCAGCTTTGTTCTTCTTAGATAATGGTTGGACAGAGCATGAGTCGATCTTGGAATACATGGGTTTCACTGTATCTAACACTGCAGATACTTTGACGGCAGAATGGTCAAATGCTACTGGTTTAGTTTCATTCGCTTGGCGAAAGTCTGATGGAATCTTGACCTACCTTCACATTAAAAACGCAAACTTTAGTAACCAAGCATTCGTGGACACTGAAATCGAATTATCATTGAATAGTGTCGAAATAAAGGGTCTTGCTCTGACAGTAGGGCAAGTAATCGAACTCAATGCTGAAATAGCTTATCTCAATGTAGATGTCACAGGTGATCTCATTCCCACTGATAATTTGACTGATATTTCATCAATGGAAGATGAAATTGCTGATATGCAAGATCAGACAATTATGAAGTTTGTAATAACAGACATCGAAGGTTTATATTACACTGCTCAAACTTATCTCTATGACATGGAAACTAACTCTCTTCTTGAACAACCCAAAGAAACACTTTTCATAGGATTCTTAGGTGCCATTCAAATTAGTGATGTGCCAATTGATGGAACATATGAAACGATGCCATTCTTTGCTCCAGCAATCACAACGGACTATGATATTTATACTGGCTATATGGTTCTTGCAAACACTCTCGTTGGTGTCTATTTGGATGACTTCTTGTCATTTATCCCAGAACTTAGCTCCTCAGGTATTGCTGTGAACAATATTGATGGAACATTCTCCGTCCTCGAGAAACGTGGCTATTTCTTCTTGAAAGAATCACTGACATTGGACGTTGATGTCGATATTGCGATAAGTCTTGTGAAAGCAACTGACCCAAGCATTATAGTAGATGTTTCTGCAACACAAGAAGGTTGGATGGCTTATTCCGACACAGGAATACTTGCCGGAATGCGGATGCAAACTTCCATTGACCTCTCGGTAAACACTGATATGTCTACTTTTTCAGGCATTTCCACAGGACAGGTTGTAATTAACTTTGATTTCAAGTTAGTCAATCCCAACTACAATCCTCCCGATCCAATGGGCGGCGGAATTATTCCTGGATTCACTTGGTTTATCGCCATCCCGGCAATCTTTGCAATTGCAACAACAAGTGTCATTCTTCACCGAAGAAAATAGATTAGACAAGTGCTTTTGCACTTTTCTTTTTTTTCCTTTTTTTAAAAACAAACCGTCTTTTAGCTCTTTTTAAAGAAAATCCTCTTTCTTATTTGTGAGCGACTCTTATTATCTCGATAAAAAACTTTCCTTCAGGATAAAGGTGTGCTCATGTGATGGTTCCATGCGAAAACTTACTCTTGGTGATTTAAAATTACAAGAAAAAAGGTTAATGTTAGAAAACAACCCTTCTGACCTTAGAACAATTCCTCGCTCTCGACAAGTTCCATTTCAAAAACGCTTTTTTGACCTTTTTATGAGATTCTCTTCTTTCCGACAACAGCAAATGCAAAATCCTGCGTTATATATAGTCTTGCTGATAATTGTTACTCGTTTGTTATTTATTTTCTTTACAGATTGGGGTTTGGATTTTGAGTGGTATGTTGAAAAAGTCAGGAGTATTCTTGCAGGAGGGCGGTTATATGTTGATGTAGAAACTACTCATATGCCTTTGACTGACTTTTTATATGTAGCAATGTATTTTCTCAATCCATGGAAATCAAATGTTTTCGCTCTTCGTTTTTTTCTCAAACTCCCTTTCCTTCTTTCAGATGTTGGGATTGCCATTGTTGTTATGAAAATTATTGAACAAGCATTTCAAAATGAAAGTACAGAGCGAGTATTTTTAGATGTTACTCTTTCAAAGAGGGTTCGTCAAGCGAAATTTTCAGCCGGGTTATTTATTGCATTTGGTCTACCATTGTTGCTTCAAACGGGAGGTGGTAGGTATGACAGCCTTTTCATTTTTTGCCTTGTTATAGCGGTGTTTTCCCTCCAAAAAGGACAATTTTTTGCTGTAGGACTTTTTGCTTCTCTTGGAACATCTGTAAAATATATCGGTGTTCTTTTCTTACCCTTTGTTATCGTTTGGTTAAAAAAGAAGGACATTTTGCCATTTCTTGTGGGATTTTTAGTTGGGCTTATTCCCATTTATCCTTTTCTTTTATTTATCCCTCATGAATTTATTAACGTAGTTTTTATGCGTACCGATCATATCGCTTATGGTTTTTCACTTTGGCATGGCATTTATATTCTTTGGAATGGCTTTATGATGAAACATGTTGAAAGTATAGGTGATACTTATAATATTGCAGATGAGCCCTTCTTTATCAGAAATTTCTATTTACCTTTCTTTATCTTCCTGTTTAGTGTGATCTTTATTTTTTATTTGAAAAAAAATTGGGAAAATATCCGAACAAAAAAAGTATCCCAAATGCCTATCCTTTATCAAGTGAATTTGGTTTTTCTACCTTTTTTCATTTTTGCTCTTACTTTCAAAGCCATTAACATTCAAGTTCTTGCATGGTTTCTTCCTTATATAGCTTTACACCGAAAGAAAGGACTTTTAATCGAATATTCGTTTCTCACAATTATTCATGGATTTGCCCTCTTAATTTTTGAAGCACCACAAATCGATGATTTTCTCATGAAGGCCACAAAAGCTGTTGGTAGTAACAGTTTTTTTTTCTTTTTAATTGTCAAGCCAGTTGTTTTTCTGGCAAATTTCCCTTCCCAGATTTTTGTCGGAATAATTTTTCTTACAATTTTTTGGTTTAATATCAGGACATTTTTCGAGTTAATTTCTATTGTACGAGAAGAGACAGCTAATTCAAAGTTGCAAGGAAAAATTTCTACTGTTTTCTAACAATGGCTGAAATACTTCAAAATAAAAGGAATTCCTTTAAATAGGAGTATTCACCAGAATTTCTTGTGAATAAGTAATGGGAAAATGCGACTTCGAAGGTTGTGACAGGACAGAAGTTTTGCTATTCAAGTGCAAATATTGTCATAAATCATTTTGTCGCATACACCGCTTGCCAGAAAATCACAATTGTGAAAAGCTTCATCTTAGTGTTTCCCCTCTCTCCAGTAAGCCTAAGATTGTCGATGCTGAGTATGAAATAGTAGAAGAGGCATCCTTATCTGAAGAGGAACAAACTCATTTTGAAGAAGCTCCGAAAAAAAGCTGGAAAGAAAAGCGTATAGAGCGACGACAAAGACGTGCTGAAGAACGACTTAAGCGCAATTCACGTAAAGCTTATCATAAAAAAAGACCTCTTAGCTGGGAAAACTCAGATTTTATTTACGCAGCAGATAAGACCGGTAATGTTTTTACTGCGAAACCTGAGGAGCGTATTTTCAAGGATAGAATGTTTTTTTCTGCTATTGGCGATCATTTTACCGTTGGGCACGAGGTATTTGATTTTCTTTTGGGTCTTCTAGCCATTTCAGTCCCTTGGGGCTTAATGGCAAAATTGATTTATCATTTTAATCGCTGGTATTATGTTCCTGTTCTTATTGCTCTTGCTGCGATTATTTATTCAATTCATATCCTCCCCCAAAAATGGATTGGCAATCGTTTCGGTGTCCATTCAAGGTTTGTGCTTTCAAAGATTGGCCTTATTATTACTTTGATTTCTCATGTTTCTCCTATCCGGTTTTACACTCCGGGAGCATTAGTCATCCCAGAAATTTATTATATCCATCGCAAACATCGAGGACTTATTAGTATTGTTGGTGTGCTTATCAACTTGGCACTTGGCATCACTTTCTTGTTTCTTGGTATTTTCTTAAAAGTATCAATAAATGACATTTCGCTTTTATTTCTCAGTAGTTCTTATTTGATCTCCCAAATTTTAATTGTTGCCATTCTCCCCTTCCGTTTAACACTCGGCCGGCGAATCTTCGATTGGCGTCCTGCAGTTTACTATGTGCTTCTGATATTAATACTTGGGTTAATGGTTGGTACTTTCTTAGAATTGATACTCGTTTTCTAACTCCCTTTTAGAATAGTTGCAACATTTTTCCGCGAGAATTTCAGACAGGCGGGTAATGGCGCAAGAATGGTCGCCACGAGAAGGACAATTAAGAACCCAAAGATGCCTAAAAAATTGAAGGTAAAACGGAGAGGAAGAATTTCATGCATCAGAAAACTCGCTTTGTTGATAAGGATACTTAAGAACGAGAGGGGCGCACCTAAAATTAGTCCTAAGAAAAAGGCGGTTAGTTCGACAGTAAACATTTCACCCAAAATTTGTTGCACTAGTTTTCTATTAGCGTTCCCTAAAGTTTTCAATGTGGCATTAATAATTTCTCGTTGTTTAACCAAAAAATTGGTTGTAGTAGCAATTATACTTATCCCGAGAAGATTCATGAAGAAAATCTGAAAGAGGAGAAAAGCTTTGACCGGTGGAACATACTTTACAATGAAATTTCCGACAAATTGTTGGTTAATAACAACTGGATTAATAGCAATAACTTCGGGTTCTTCTGCAATAGTTGCGATCACTGTAGCTAGGGACGCATCGTTTTTTAAGCTGGCAAAAAAGAGGTTCGTGTCACGAACATTGTATTTCTCTATCATAGTTCTGGCATTAATCAAAAGAAATTCATCATTTGGTTGATTTAAACCGACATTTCTTCCATAAGCAAGCCCAAGGCCAGGGGCTGAATGAATCACTCCTTTGATAATAAAACTTTCAACATAACTACTGTTTGGTAAACCGGTGATAGTAATTTGCGAACCTTCCATCAAATTCAATCGTCGTGCAACAAAATCACTCACAATGGCACCATTAGCGGTTTCATTAAGTTTGAGAAACATGGCAGTTATTTCTTTCTGCTTTATTGTTTGATACTCCCACCGACCGATTCGCGCATAAACTAAAGGGTCGATGCCGTAAACTGTTGCGCTATTGTAAATGAGTTTTCCTTCGGCACTAAGGACACCCATCGTTTCATTAACCCCTTCTATTGCTGACAGATTATTCTCATAAGATATATCCGTATAAGAAGTTTGTATTCGTAAATCGGAGCCATTATTATAATTGGCAATCAATTGGTCATTCTTATTCAGGCTGTAATAAATGTTCAAGGAGAAGACATTCAAACTTGATAGTAATATGAAAATGCCCAACAGCTTTGAAAAACGATGTTTTGAGGATTTTAAATTATTAGAAATAATGAAGTAATTGTGCTTGAATAAGCGTTTCATTATACCTTTTGTTTTCCCTAATAATTTTTCAACTATTAAAGTAATAATAATTGTGACCAGAAATAGTAAAGTCAACACTAGGAGGAATCCTCTCATACTTTTTTGTGCTTGAGTGAGTGAGAAGGTAAAGACATCTTCTAACTCTCGAGATAATTGTATGGCATTAAAAATGAGGAGAGATGTGAAAATTAGCGTTAATGCACTAAGAATTCCAATGAAAACTTTCTTTTGGAACTGTTGACTCTTCTTTACTATGCGTTCTTCTAGTTGCATGGTGAAAATACTTTCAAGTTTAAAAATAACAAAAATGGTCGGAAGAAAAAATGCGCCTAAAATGCTATAAAAAGTTAATGAAAATGGAAACTTGATATTGATAAGAAATTTAACGAAAACTGTCTTTGAAAATGTTCCTGATGCAAGAGAGGGAATAATTGGTGCAAGAATAAAAGAAAAGGCAATAGCAAAAACAATCCCCAAAAGGGTTAACAGTAAAAATTCAACCAAAAGCATGATAATTATCTGTGAATTCTGGGCCCCACGATCTTTTAAAGTGAGTATTTGCTCCTTGCGAGATTCGATAATGATATTTATAGTATAAAAGGTCAACAAAAGACTGAAAACAATTACCGGAACAAGAAACGTTATCGCATACTGCGAGAGAGTATAAGATTGCAACAAATCTTCTATAGGCGAATCAAGAAGAATATACTGAGAGGATTGAAAGGCTATTTTTAGTCTGTTAGCGAGGTCGATGAGTTTATTCAGAATCTGATTAATTCCTTCTTCCTTCATTTTTTCCGTATTCATTTTTACAAAAATATTGGGTTCGATACCATTAACTTCCATCTCAAGAATGGAGGTTTCATCTAGATTTTCACTCAAGAAGATAACCGAGTCTTTAAGGAAGCTCGAGGAATAGGTCTTTTGAAGCATGGAAATCATGGGCCAGGTGCGGTAAATTCCTTTGATGGTCACATTTGGGAAATGAAGCAGCTCAAGTTGATGCAAGTATATTTCCGACCGTTCAGGGCTATTGCGAGCAACACTTAAAGTCAAATTCATGCCCGGAACAATTGGGGTATGAAAAATGCGTTCTAATTCTGCGGCTTCATATTCACTGATTAGACATTCATTTAAGCCTATATCAAATGATCCGCGAATGAAAAATTGGTTTTTAATCCTCTGAAGGGCTTTCTGTGGGAAAAGGCCCAAAGCAGTGATAGAAATAGGGTCAGAAGGGTCTTCTTGCTGGTCCTCAGGCGACCAGACATATGTCCCGGGTTTATTCTCAGCATTAAAGCAAGCGAGATTATTATAAAGCTTATATGTGCTCTCAACAAGTGGGTCCATTTCAAGCCAAGAAGAAATTTCTGGAAGCTCTTCAGGCAGATAGGATGTTACTTTCATTTCAAAGTCTTGACTCTCTAGGAAATCTGTTGCTGCCAACTCTTCTGCTGTTGCGGACCAGAGTCGAAGGGAGACTAAAAGTGTAAGAGAGATGAAAATGCCACTAATATAGAGCGTTGACTGTCTTTTTTTATTCTTTATACTTCTGAAGGCGGATTTCAAATAGAAGTCAAAGCTCATTGCGATCACTTTTAGCGTCTATTGATAGATTATACTTTTTTCCTTAAAAAACTAATACTCAATCTCAATTAGAATATATGAAATTTATTTGATATACTGGCCAATTTTTCTAAGAATTTAAATGATAAAGACTTTTAATTCTAAAACTATCCTAATAACAAAAGCCAGTCACTGTGAAGTCCATGTCTTCTTCGGAAAAAGTCTACAAAATTGTTGGGATAGATTGTGTAAGTTGTGCAAAAACACTTGAAAATGATCTGAAAAGCCTTTCCGGGGTAGAAGATACGAGGGTAAATATTTCAAACAAGAAAATATATATTACTTATTCTCCTAACCTCGTCTCAGAGGAAAAGCTAAAAAAACGCATTCAAAAATCTGGTTATAGCATTTTTGAAGAGAAGGTAGAAGAAAGTGCAAAGAAGGGAGTGGCAAAGTCAGGTAGTCTTCTCCATTTAATTGCCCAGCAAAAAGTATTTTATACGACAGTCCTTTCAGGGATTCTGCTGCTCATAGGTGTTATTTTGCGTTATGCTTATAATCTTGAACCCGCTGCGAGGGCATTAATTATTTGTAGCGCGCTAATAGGTGGGATTTTTATTGCGAAAAAGGCTTTCTTTTCAATTTTGAATTTAAGACTAGATATTAATTTACTTATGATAGTGGCTGCTATAGCCTCCATCATTATTAGAGAGGAAATTGAAGGAGCAAGTATTGTCTTTCTGTTTTCTGTTGCCGAACTTGCAGAAGAGGTGAGTATAGACCGTTCGCGTCGCTCAATCGAGGACTTGATAAATTATGCTCCGGAAATTGCAACCATGTTAGTTGGTGAGAGTGAGCAAATAGTCCCTGCTGAAGAAGTCCCAATTGGTGCAAAAATTCTCGTTAAAGCGGGAGATAGAATACCATTGGATGGTGTTGTTTCCGCCGGAACGAGTTCGGTTAATCAAGCTTCAATTACGGGCGAATCTATGCCTGTTGAAAAAAAGGTTGGCGAAGAAGTTTTCGCTGGAACACTTGTGGAAGATGGCATCTTAACTATTGAAGTGACTAAAGATTACAATAATATCTTCTTACGTAAAATTGTTGAACTAGTGGAAAATAGTGATCAAAGAGCACCTATCGAACGTTTTGTTGATACCTTTGCAAAGTACTATACACCGATAATGTTTATTGTAGCACTTATTACAATCTTTCTCCCACCGGCAATTATGAGTGGTGCTTATCTCGATTTATTGCCCATTTGGGTGAAACGAGGGCTGGTCATACTCGTTATTTCTTGCCCTTGTGCAGTTGTCTTGTCAACACCTATTACCATTGTTGCAGCAATCAGCCGCTCAGCAAAAAATGGCGTATTAATTAAAGGTGGAAGTTTTATTGAAAGTTTGAGTAAAACCAAGGTTGTTGCCTTCGATAAGACTGGCACTTTAACAGTGGGACATCCAATGGTAGAGAAAATCATTGGAAGTGAAGACCTTTCCGAAAAAGAAATTCTTCAAATTTGCGGTAGTTTAGAACTGAATTCCAGTCATCCAATTGCAAAAGCAATAGTTGAAGAAATGGAAAAACAGAAGATTAAACCATTAGAAATTGTTGATTTTAAAACAGTCACAGGAAAAGGCATTAAAGGACTAATAAACGGGAAAGATTGGCTTGTCGGAAATATGCGGTTATTCCAAGAAGAACATATCCCTATTGACGATGCCCTGGCATCAGAAATTGCTCTTTTACAGGCTGAAAACCAAACAGTCGTTCTTATAGGGAATAAAGAAAAAGTTGTTGGCATTATTTCTGTTCGAGACCAATTAAAAGATCATGCTATTGGTTTGGTTCAAGAGTTGCGTGATCTGGGAATCCAAAAGACTATTATGCTTACAGGCGATAATTCTAAAACTGCTCATATCATGGCACAACAACTTAATATTGATGAAGTGTATGCCGAACTACTTCCGGACGAAAAGCTCAATATCATTAACAAACTTCAAGATGAAAATGAAAATGTTGTCATGCTTGGTGATGGAATTAACGACGCACCTGCACTCGCCCATGCTGAGGTTGGCATTGCCCTTGGTGCTCAAGGTTCTGATATTGCACTCGAATCTGCTGATGTAGCACTTATGACTGATAGTTTTGATTCGCTTCACTATCTCATATCCATCGGTAGAAAAGCCATGCGAATAATTAAAGAGAACATTATTTTTGCAATCTTAGTGAAACTCGTTCTCTTTGTTCTCACCTACTTTGGCTTCATTAATTTATGGATGGCAGTACTAATTGGTGATATGGGAGTCTCACTTTTGGTGATTTTTAATGCCCTCTTGCGTGCTCGAGGTAAGAAAATGTCTCATGAATACTGTGAAACAGACAATGGCGAGAAATGCATCACTTAACAGCTGCTCACTAATAATTTCATGAAAGCAAAAACTTCTAAAGAGCCATTGGATAACTCAATAATTGAGGTAATTACATGACGCAAAGTACACAAGGGCGAGTAATTCCTATCGATTATCAATTAACAACCTGGCATCAAACAATCACAAAAAAGCAAAAAGAACTGAAGAATGACTTTGAAAGTCTAATCATTCGGATTGAATCAAACCTTCTCCCTCACTTTCTCGAGTTACTAAAGACAATGGGAAAAGTAAAAACCAAAAATAGCATTGAACAATATAAGGAATGCAAAGAAATAATCGCAGAGGAAGATGTCACATTAACTATTCTAATAGAATCTTACAATAAATTCAAAGAACTTTTAACGAAAGAGTTTCCAATTGACTTTCAATTTACTACCATTGCTGACCTCTTATCTGTTTGCGAGAGAGACATTAGTTTTCTGACAAAACTTCGAGTGAAATTCAGAGATATAATAAAATCAGCTGAAGTGATCTTTATCCCTAATTCAAAAGCGTCGAAAAGAAGAGAGGATGTCTTTGAAGGGATTGCCCGTGATGTCAATCGAACTATACGAAATCTCACCAAAGATTTGAGCGCTTTGCGTGAACAATATGAAATATTCATCGATAAGCTTGCCATTGAAATCGAAGATGCAATAAAGCAGGCAAAGGAAGAAAAAGCTGCGGTGGGGCAAGAAAGTAAAAAGGATTAAAAATGACTGAGGGGATAGGTACTTGCAATTTAAAATATAATCGAGTATCCTGATCAAGAAATTGCTTCAAACTTCATGGATGGGTAAAAATGGTTCTAACAGCTGAAGAAGTGAAAATGATTGATTTAAATGCCGAGGAATTGGGTGTCTCCGTTTTGCAGTTAATGGAAAATGCAGGTGCAAGCGCTGCCCAGGCGATACTTGACCGGTTCCCCAAAGCAGAAAAAATTGCCATCTGGTGTGGCACGGGGAACAATGGTGGCGATGGGTTTGTAACAGCACGGCATCTTGCAGCTGCAAAAAAGTCTGTCACCGTCCTTCTTTTTGGTACAGAACAAAAAATTCGCTCAGAAATTGCCAAAAAGAATTACAAAATCCTCACCACTATGGTGCATTCTGTTAGACTCGAGGTTATCCGGGATTCGACACAATTAGCGAAAGTTAAAGGCCTTCTTTCTTCTCAAGATTTGTTTGTGGATGCTCTTCTTGGTGTGGGCTTACGAAAAGAACCTTACGAGCCAATTAAAAGTGCTATTAAATTATTAAATTCTCTAAAGGTTCCAATTGTTAGTTTAGATGTCCCTTCTGGAATATTTTCAGATAGAAGGGAAATGCAAAAATTAATGGTGAATGCTTCTTTAGTTGTTACTTTTCATGCTACCAAACCTTGTTTGCTAATAGAAGAATTAAAGGAAAAAACAATTGTTCGAGGAATCGGTGTTCCTCCTGAGGCAGAGTTGTTTGTGGGGAAAGGCGATTTGGCCATTGCATTTCCGAAGAGAAAAGAGAATTCCCATAAAGGACAAAATGGCGCTGTACTAGTTGTTGGGGGGAGCGTCTTCTATTCCGGTGCCCCTTTACTGGCATCCCTTGCTGCCTTGCGAACAGGAGCTGACCTGGTTTATACTTGTGTACCAACAGCCGTGGCAGAAACGATGCGTGCTGTTTCTCCGAATTTAATCATTCGTTCTTTTCAAGGTGATTTTTTCAGCGAGTCTCATGTCCCTGAAATTCTGGACTTGTTTAAAAAATGTGATAGTCTTGTTCTCGGTCCAGGAATTGGTGACTCGAGTGTGGCATTATCTTTTGTTCGGAAACTTTTAGAGCAATTGCCAGCAGAAAAGCCAATTATAATTGATGCGGATGCTTTTAAGGCAGTTAAATCAAACTTTGAGCTTCTTCAAGGTAAAAAGTTCTTTCTCACACCACATCATGGCGAATTTAAATTGTTATTCAATAACCAGCTCCCCGAAGATTGGAAAGAACAAATGGCAATCGTTCAAGATGCTGCAAAGGCCCATGCTATCACCCTTCTCTTAAAAGGACAAAAGGATGTTATTAGCGATGGCTTGCAAACAAAAGTCAACCGGACAGGTCATCCTGGAATGACTGTGGGTGGAACAGGCGATGTTCTTGCGGGCGTTTTGGGTGCACTTCTTGCAGTAGCAAAAAACGATTTCCGTGCAACATGCGCCGCGGCCTATCTTAACGGTAGAGCAGGAGAACTTGCTGCACAAACACTGGGTAATAGCCTTTTAGCAACAGACGTGATTGAACATATCTCGGCAGTTCTTAAGACAGTAGTTTAAAGCTAGTGGAAAAAGTATGCTTAATTCCACTTCTTGGGATAAGGAATACTAAAGATCATTTCCATGAAGAGTTGAACAGTGTTTTCAATTTGTTCTTCTTCGTACTCAAAAATGGACTCGAACTGCATGCCAACATCCTTAACAGCTGGGCGAAGCGAGAGCCAGAGCGTTTGATTTCTTGTTTTAGCTAAAAGTCGTAACAGCTCTTCATTTGTGAGCAACTTTGTAGCCAATTTCAGATTGTCGGTTTTAATGATAAAATATTCATTCAAGAATCCAGTGGTGGGGAGCTCTTTAAGTTCCATAAAATATTCTTGGTCGCCTTTTAGGACTTTTTTCCGTTTTTTCGAAAGAATTTCTATGGCAAAAGGTGGTCTGCGTCGGAGATTGGCAGATATCGTGTATTTATCCTTATTTTTCTTAATTTTGTCCCAGATATAAGCGAAAATAAATGGTCGTCCAAGTGGTATGCCTAACACAACAAGCGATTTCATTGGCGCATCTTTTAATGGACGACAAACAAGCTGATAGCGTTCTTTTTCTTGCGTGACTTTTTCGAACGAACTAACATACTCGTTTAAAGGGACAGCAATTTTCGAAAGCATTTCTAAAGCAAATTTTTTGTTCTGCTTTCGGCCAATCAAGTAACTAACAAGATATAAAGCTGCAATGATTATTGCAGGAGTAAGTGCCAATAAGTAAGAGTACCATGCAACATCAGCCATTTTTGCCACACACGGTAGAAAATTATTCTTCTACCTTTTAAATTTATCAAAGAGTTCTTAAAAAAAATAGAAGAAAAAAGATTCAGATTTTTTATAATTATTGATAAAGGTCCACCCAACCGGATTTTCGAATTTTCGGGGCAAAAACAACGCGGACTCGTCGTTTCAAATTACCAGTTTCATCTTCTGAAAGCTGAAATTCAATGACTCCATCAACAAATGCTTTTATCCCTTGAATCACTTTTTCATCGATGATTCCTTCATGGGCGATGATTAACCCGCTGTGGTTCTTCCGTTTCAATCTGGCAACTTGCATTTGAATGAAGTCTAAAAGAGCAACTCCGCTGTTGTAAATAGAGATAGTTGAAATGGTATTGAACACAAAGCGCAAATTGCTTTTGGTATCGATCATCTTCTTAATCATTACACTTAACCCTGTCAAGTCGCGAATGTCATCGACCACCATCTCATTAGTATCAATTGATTCTCCGGTACGATAAGAAAAGGCATCAATAAATTCCAATTGTTTTGATTTAATTAAAGAGGCTGGGTCGCTACCAAGGAGTTTCATCTTCCGTGTGATATCTTCAGGGAAATCATCTGTTGTGACATACACACCATTCATTTTATTAGCAAAGCCATCGAGCATATATTGGATTGCAAAGGATTCTTTCCCAGCACCCGGCGGGCCAACTATCAAGAAAATTTCTGACTCAGCACGTCCGACAAGATCTCGAAGGTGCACAATATTTCCTGGAACACTCAAATTTCAATTTCTCCTTCTACTAGTCAATCCTTCATTTAATGTTTTTCAACATATATTCTAAGATTGCCCATCCAAAATCATAGCATTTTTCTGCAAATTCTATGGGATTATCAAGCTTTGCTCCCAAGCGATAGTCTCGGGCATCAATAACTACTTTGGGGTCGGCTTTAATCTTTACTTTTTCTGCAAAAAGCTCCGGGACATTGTAGCGGTTAAAGCCTTTTTCTCCCATAAAGATTAGTAGCGCTTGAGCACAAGCAATAGCTGCATCGCTTCCATAGAAGGCTAATTCATCCTCATTTCCAGGGTGTGTGTTGAGAAAGCCATCCCGCATCAAGAATACATTATCCAAGCACATTTGCGTTGCGCCTTTTTTCAAATTGGCTTCTGTGACTTTTAACTTCATGAAGGGATTTTCAGAGCCAATTTTCAATTCCCCTTGTTGTCCTGTCCAGATATGAACCCAATTAACAATACTTGAAACATTGACATTTGCTTCTGTTAAATCTTCTTCGAAAAAGACCATTAAGTCGAGGATGCTGGAATATTGAGGATCATTCTCAAATTCTGCTTTTATTTTTGCTATCTTCTGGAGAATCTCTACCTGATTTTTGCGATCCTTCTTTATTACAAGGTAGAAGTCACAATCAGAATCGCCTCGAATATAATTCTTCTGGGCAACGCTTCCTACTAAGAGAAAAGCAGCAATTTCGCTACCAACTTCCTTTTTTAACTTCATAGTCAATTTCATAACTAAAGCATCATATTCATCTGGCAATTTTCTTGGTTTGCTGGGAGTTGCGCTCATAACTTTATCTCCAATTTTCTTAGTTTTTATGACACATTGCTAATATCTAAATAAAAATGTTCTTTTAAAGTCATTGGTTTAACAGAAAAGCTCACTTTTTCTGGGTGAGGTCTTCGATATCGAGTTTCTTCTCTTCTTCAGGGATTCTTTCCTTCCATGTTTCTGGTTTAATGTTTTCTTTTATTACACATGTTCGCAGCCCTAAATTGAGTTGAACATCGATATCGCCCTTGTTGTATAAACTTAAGAGAATATTGTAAACATGTTCCTCAGTAATGCCAAATTCTTCAGCGATTTCAGAGAATTTAACTTCAACAACATTGTTCATTTCATAATTTTCAATTTGCTCTTTAATAGATTCTTCGAGCAGGTCTAAGGGGAGGAATTTGTTGCTCGACTTGATAAGATAGCCTTCGATTCGTTTTTCCTCGAGTAATGTATCGAATAATTCAAGGATAATGTTCTTTTTTAATTGCATTTCTTCTGCAACTTTATTCAGATCTACAGTAACATTTTGATTCAGTTTCTCTGCAAGTAAATCAAGCGCAGTTTTTCTTGTGATTATTTTGTTGTCTTTTCGATGGAGTAAATTTATCCGGTTGTTAGCGATGAGTTTAACTGTTTTTGGGTCCCATTTGTTTTCGGTGGCGACTTCGTCTAAATTGCAAATACCCTTTGCATTGATAAATTTGACAATATTCCTCACTTCAGACGAGGTTAGGGCAAGAAAAACGCCCTCCGGAGTGATGACTGTTCCAGTGATCTCTTGATTGTCAATCATCTTCATTAATTGATAGGCTAAATAGCGCCTGGCGCTTTCACCAAACGGTTCGCCCAGGTCCAGATATTCTTTGTCCTTGATTGCTTTCAAAATCTCTTTTTTTGGGATTGTCTTTTTCTTTTGCTTTTTCTCTTTCTTTTTAAAGACCATTATCCTCAACAACCTAAAACGGTTTTTCTCAAATGCCGGGAAGCATTTACTTGTCTATTTCTTTTGTTGAAGAAATTTAAATTTATTTGAAAGCTTTGTTCGAGCTTAAAAAACTGTAAGAAGGATGTTTTTTCGAATTTCATAGTGAGACATAAGATTTTTAAAAGAATGTTTAACCTTGAAGAAACAGCTATTAACTTTAATAGAAGAAAAGAATAAATCGTTCAATAAAATTGTATCAAAAAATGGAGAAATGACTAAAAATGGAATACCTTCACGCTTCTTTAATTTTACACAGTAGTGGTAAAAAAATCACAGAAAAAGCTATTGGAGACATCCTCACCGCTGCAGGAATTGAACCGGACAAGAATCGAATAAAAGGATTAATTGCTGCACTTGCAGATGTTGACATTGATGAGGCCTTGAAAAACGCAACTACAATGCAAGCTGTTGCCGCTGCTCCAGCTGCTGGCGCTCCCGCCACTGCTGCCCCCGCTGCAGCTGCTACTCCAGAGCCTGAGGAAGAAGAAGAGGAAGAAGAATCCGGCTTAAGCTCGCTCTTCGGTTAAAACTCTTTTTCCCATCTTTTTTTCTGTTAATTTTTTTTATCGCTTTTTTATGAGCCATTTTTCTTGTGTATTATAAATTATTTTTGAAGACATACATCCCTTCATCGAACCTGGGATGTGTTCCATGGAAAATTTTCACTAAGGTAATGTTGAAGTGTAGAAAACTATCCTGATAGAATTGGAAATTTGGGATGTATTCTGATTCTGGGATAATGATATAAGTGTTGTTTGTTTGAAATTCTGTCATAAAGTAGTTAAAAGTACTTTTCCGGAAATAGCCTACCGGGATATTTTTGTGGAGATAGGTATACCCCGGCGAAAAAAAAGCTCCTAATGAAGCTACGAGGAGGACTTCAGACTCTTCTTGTTCCCCAACAAATTGAAATGCATCACAATATTGTCTTGCAGGTTGGAAGGAGTAGAAATAAAATGCATAGGATGCCGAAAACCCAACTGTTACTATCGCTAGAAAACCATAGATTTGTTTTTGAAAGTGTTTTTTATGGATAAAAGAAGGATATTTAAGAACCCCTTTTGCTGCGAAAAGAACTAAAAGGGCCATTATTGGGAGGATGAATCGATATTCTTTATGACCAATGAGATTAAAGACAAGAAAGTAAAACAGAACAGCTAGTAAGAGGTAAAGTGAAAGTCGATCCTTTTTTATACCAAGACAGATGAATAACAAGAATAACATGAAATATTCACCGTAAGCATCTAGCATTAAGGGGAGGTACGCAAGAAAGGGCGAAACACCGTGAGCTGAACTTCCGCCGGTCCAAATGTTATACATGAAAAATTCTATGGGCGACTGCAAAAAGCCCCCCCAGGTATAAAAATCCAATAATCCTTGCACCAAAACCATACAACACAAAGCTAACAGAGAAAAGAGTGCACCCTTCCACCGGCGTTCGATGAAAAGAAAGACAAGAAACGGAATTGCAAGGATGACAGTTGAAAATTTAAACATGAATGAAAGACCAAAGGCAAAACCTGCCAATAAACCGTGTATTGCTTCAAAAACTAATGGTTTGCGGGGAATAATTTGGGCTGAGCCCTTCTTTTGGCGTTTCTTAAGTAATCTCGCAAAGAAATACACACCCAAAATTGCAAAGTTCATCGCAATGCTGTCCGTAATGGTGCGAGCGGACCAAAATAAAAAGTCAAACCAAATAGCTACAAAGAAGGTGGCAATCAATCCCACTCGTTTTGAGAAAAAGAGTTTCCCAAGAAAATAACTGGTAATAACAGTGATCATTGAACAAGCTGCAGAGAAAAGTCGAACAGCAATAAGAATAGTTTCAATCCGGGTGCAACCCAGAAAAAGCATTGTTTTAAAGATGAGCCAAACAATGCCCGGATATAACCACGAACGAATACCTCGCTGGAATTCCCAAGGGACATATCCGTAGCCAAAAATTTTACGAAAAACAATTTCAATAGATTGAAATTGCTCATCCGCATGGATATATCCTTTACTAATGATTGCAACAATGATTCGAAGAATGAGTGCAAGAGACCAGATAGCAAGCAGGAGCCAATGGTCTCTCAAAAACACTTTGATTGTTCTTCTGTTCAATTGTGTTCACTCAATCCTTTTTAATAGAAGATGCTCTTCATTTTAGAATTTTACCTCTTCCAGTCAAAGTATCTAATAGGAATAGGAATGATTAAAAACGAGGAATAAATTAAATTTAAAATTGCCAATAAAAATTGGCACTATAAAATAGCCAGTAGATATTTGATGTGTGAAAGAATGACAAAAAGAGACAGTTACATTTCGGATTGTGGTATGCGAGTTCCTTCGAGCGGGACAATGAAAGCTGCAACACGAGCTCGTGAATTGGAAGCTCAGGGGAGAACGATTATCAAACTCGGTATTGGTGAACCCAATTTTAAAACACCTCAACCAATCATTGACGCAGCATATAAAGCAATGAATGAGGGAAAGACGGGGTACACTTCTTCACGTGGCATTTTACCGCTTCGTGAGAAAATCGCAACAATATATTCCAAAGAAACGAATGTTGAGATTAACCCACACGCAAATGTTATCGTTACGCCAGGGGCAAAAGCATCGCTTTTTTCAGCATTATTTTCCCTAATCAATCCTGGCGATAATATGATCCTCATTTCTCCCTACTGGCCAAGTTATCAAGGAATTGCGACTTTCATCGGTGCAAAAACAAAACCCGTGCCCGCACATTATGGTGACTTTGAATTTCCTTTCGAGTCGATTAAGAGTGCAATAGATGAGCAAACTAAATTACTTCTTGTAAATTCGCCTTGCAATCCGACAGGGGCAATTTTCGAAGAAGATGCACTCCGGTTCATAAAAGATATCTCTGAGGATTATGACATCTACATTATTTCTGATGAGATTTACAAGAAAATTACTTTCGAAAGTCAGTACGTCTCTTATCTTACCGTTACTGAAACACTAGATAGAACACTAATCATCGATGGATTAAGCAAATCACATGCAATGACCGGTTGGCGAATCGGTTATAGTATCGGTGATAAAGAATTAATTTCTTCAATGAACAGACTTCAACAAAATGTTTCAAGCTGCGTAAATACTCCAACACAATATGCTGCTTTAACGGCTCTTGATCTCACCGAGCCAACAAAAATGATGGTGGCAGAGTATAAGAAAAGACGAGACAAAGCTTTCGAATTCATTGAAAAAAGTGCCTATCTCTCCTGCAGAAAACCTGAAGGCGCATTTTATCTCTTTATTCAATATAAAGGCGACATCTGTTCAGATGAGTTTGTGAGTCGCGTGCTTGAAGAAAAGAGTGTGGCGGTCACAGCAGGGACAGTTTTTGGTGTTCAAGAGAATTACTTCCGGCTTTCATTAGCAAGCAAACTCGAAGATATTCTCGAAGGATTGAAACGCATTGATGATTTACTCGAGAAAATTAACAAGTAAATCATTTACTTTATGTTTCGATCCAAAATTTTTTCTTCAATTTCAATGCAAAGTGCTTTCTGAACAACCGAATCTATCCGTTTTTTAGTAGAAGTTTCAAGAGAGACATTCATACGTTTAAAGTGTTTAAGGATAAATTCTTGTGCTTTTTGCCGGCTGATTTTAATACCATGCATGTTAAAAATGCCGTAAATGATTACCTCGCCGACGGAAAGTTCGTTTTGTGTGAGGTTGAGCATTCTTTGATAAAGAGAGCTGATTTGTTCTTCAAGAATATGATATGCTCGTCGTTTATCTTGTGAGCGAATACCTCTTCTTATGGCGGCATCGATCATATCGATAATGTCTCTTTCTGCAAGGCTGATATCCAGGTCAGTTTTTTCTTCTGGCACTACAAGATCCTTTGGATTTGCTTTCATTTTGTTTACAATGTAGTTTTGCACAAACTGAATCAAATAGTCAAGAATAACTGCTTCTTGCATTTCCGTTTCAGTTGGAGCGGTTCCTTTTATTTTAATCCGTTTCAAAGCCCGTTCTAATCTGATCTTGTCTCCTTGATAATAACTTGTAATGTACTCGTAATGTTTTGGTATTTTATTTAGAAATGATGATGGTAGGTTACTATAATCTATTAATAATGCCAAAAGTTCTCTGCCCACTTCTTGTGGTTGCCGGGAAATACGCGCTTCTTTCCAAGCCTCTAAAATGATCTTCTCAGCCAATTTTGGTTTGGCCATTTTATCTTTATAATTAAGAGAAAGTAGGTTATATTCCAATTTTGCTTGGGGAGAAGCAGTTGCTAACCCGAGGGCAGATTCCAGCTGAAATCTCATAATTAGTTTAGAGATATCTTCTTTTGTAGAATAATCGCCAATTTTCTTTTCATAATTTTCAGCCATCAACCAGATAATTATATCAGCAAGCCCTTTGGATGAGACCTCTTCAAGTGGTTGATTCAGATCTTCATAAAGAATCTCGGCTTCGATAAGTGAACGTAAAATCCAATTACTCTGTTCTGCATTTGAAAGAATTTCACCCAACACTTCAATTTGTTTCACGAGTTCTTTTCGTGCTTTATCCAACTCTTCGCGTAAACCTTCTTGAAGTGGTTTGTTGATAAGGCTAGCATAGACTTGTAATGTAGCATCTAATTCGGTGGCTTTCGGATGTTCTTCTACCCATCGTTCGAGAACAGGAATGATCTTATTGGCAGCAACGAATTGCCGTTCCATCATGATTTGAGTTGCAAGTGTTATGAGATCAGAGCCCTTTGTTTTCCCGATTTTATTAAACAATCGATAGAGGGAGACAATCTCTTCTCGAAGGTTGTCAAAAAATGTCCCCCGAAGGAAAGCAATCCATTTTCCCTCATTAACTGCAAAAGAATAGCGATATGTTTCAATCTCTGGGGGGAGACTATCGACTTTTTTCAACCGCTCGAGTTCTGCCTTTAAATCTGAGAGAGTTAGTTTGATATCAATATTTAGGTCTGTCTCGAGTAAATAAACTACCCCTGCAAATTCCTCTGGGCAATCACATCTGGCAGCTACTTCCACTATTTTTTCTAAGGAAATCTTGTCTATTCGTGTGAGAAAATCTACAAAGTTTTCACCCAGTGCGATGCCAACCTTTTCAGAATCATGAGTCATGTTTTATTAGTCTCCTATATTTCTCTCCATTATCAAATGAGCCATTGCTTTATATATTTATCAGTAGTGTACTCTCTTCTTTAAATATTAATCTTTTAGTTCCAACATTCTACTGCATTATGCTCTAACATATCAGTATTTGAAAATCTTAATCAATAAGAAAATTAACAAAGAATATCAGAGAAACAAGAAAAATTACTTAAAGAAGCAATCAAGAGCAAGAATAAATTGGTGGTCAGGATGGACATGAATTCATCAGTAAAAGAAGAGCCTACAAAAACTACGATGATCATCATTTCACGTATTGAGGATCCTTCTCTCTCGCTGCCAGAAAAATCCCTCACACCGGAAACCCAGAAGAAAACTGGCTTCTTTCGAAGAGCAAAGCAATGGTTACTTGCAGACAAAAATCGTTTAGGTTCTTTGATTTTCCTTCTTTTGTTCTTAATTCTTATTATCGTCTTAGCCTCATTAAATCTAAACTTCGGTTCCTTAATGCAGTCAATAGTTGATTGGTTTGAGGAGAAAATTGGTTTAATAGGGATCTATTTTGGGGTTTTCCTAATCTCCATTTTCGGAAATTTCACAGTAATTTTTCCAATTCCTTATACGCTTGCTTTAATCACTGTTGCTGTTAGACCAACTATTGATGCTCTTGACATTTTTATTCTTGGACTCTTTGCTGGCGCAGGTGCGGCATTTGGTGAGACTTCTGCGTGGCTTCTCGGAAAGGCATCGAAAAATGTTATGGAAGATAGCATGGAAAAACAAGTAGCGCGAGCAAAGAGTTGGATAGATAGAGGGCTTGCACCATTGATTATTTTTATTTTTGCAGCAACACCGTTACCAGATGATGCAATTCTCCTTTTTATTGGTTTATTAGGATATGCCCTCTGGAAAACACTTATTTGGTGCCTGTTAGGAAAAATCGTTCTTACAGCAGTCACCGGCTATGTTGCGAAATATTTTGCTTTCACAACTTTTGGGAGTAAAATTCTTTGGTTATTTGGATTAACAATTGAAGATGGCTCAGTTGGTGCTTCAGAACCATCCTCTTGGCTTTCCGCTCTTGTTTGGATTGCTACAATTGTAATTATTAGTATCATTCTCTTTGTCGATTGGGGTGACGTTTGGAATTATTTAACTCGGTCTCTTTATAAAAAGAGACTTTTATTGCTTGTGCCCGAAGAAAAAAAACACCCAAAAAATGCTGCTCTTGTAGAGAAGGAACAAACTGAAATAGGGGGAACAAATGAGAAAAAAGCCCTCTTTCAAAAAGAAGAAGCATTATGGCAATGTGTTATAGAGAAAAAAGAAAATGAAACACCTGAATATCATGACCTCTATGCAATCCCATTTATTGTTCAAGACCATTTAGAGTTAAAATTCCGTCAAGAATGGTTTGAGTCCTTCCAGATTTTTCTCAAGGAAAAAAAGCACCCAAAACTTATAGTACGAAAATTATCTAAAATCATTGTTCCTAAAAATTTGAAAGCATTTTATTTAGAAGAAGAAGTAAAGAACCAGCTCTTACAAAAGAGTTTTTTCATTACTATAAGATTTAAGAAAAAAGGGGTTAAGAAGGCGTTTGTTCTTAAATATCTCCTACAACAGCTGCCAACTAATGAAATGAAAATCACTTGCATTGGAGAAAAAGAAGCTTTAACTATAAAGCAAATCCGAGCTTTTGATAGCTTATTAGTTGTCTCGAGTCTAGTTGAACTTCTTTCAGAACTTCCTAATGCCGGTGAGGATTATCTTGTTATTAATATCGGAATCTCGGAACTCAATGAATCATTCTTTCAAACGGAGCAAGCGGCAGATTAAGCCTTTTTTAGTTTTTCTTTCAAAAATTAATCTTTTTTTAAGAGGTTTTCAAAAGAAACTAAAGCATTTGTTTTAAAAGAATTTAAAAGAGAGATTGAAAGGGTTATATTTCTATGACTAAAAATAGAATTATCTTTGCGACAATTATTCCGATACTTATCCTCACTCAAACAGTACTTTTTACACAAAGTTCTTTAGGAAACCAACAAACTCAAGATTTTACTCCAATGTTAAAGCCAATTGGCACTCCCGGAAAAGAATGGACTCTCAAAGATGTTCTCTCTGATATGCAAATTACCTTTTCAAGTTATAAGGGACGAGTTGTTTTGTTGGACTTTTTCGCTACGTGGTGCCAACCCTGTAAAATGGCAATGGCAGAATTTGCCGAAGTAAAGAGCCATTTTAGTAGTAGTGAATTAGTGATCATAAGCATTAGTACTGACGTCGAGCCAGAAAGTACTTTAGAAAGTTATGCTGCAACAAACGGAATTACTTGGAAGCTGGTAATCGATACTATCTCTCTTTCGGACTACTATGAGGTGGTTAGTATCCCAACAATCTATATCTTTGATCTCGACCAAAAAGTTGGCTATGCAGATTCCGGGGTAAAAGATGCTTCAACATTGATACAGGTTATCAATCTATTTTTAGATGATGATAGTACAATCCAACCCTCGAATAATCATGAACCAACAAATGGTTTTTGGGCGAAGAATTGGTATTGGTTTGGTATTCTTCTCGTATTTACTATCATAGCCGTGTCAATTTACATTCAAAGGCAACGCGTGATCCAATATAATAAAAAAGTCCGAGAAGAACGTTTAGCTCGAGCAAGAAAAAACCAACTAAAAAGAAGACGTTAATAGTATATTGCTCTTCTCGGGCTAAAAAAGATATTTTCGAGGATATTAAATTAATTTATAAATGGGTTTTTGTAGAACAAACGATTACCAGTGATAAGAAATGAAAGAAGAAGTAATTAAATTACTTAAAGAACTCGAGGAATTAGATGCGGAAGAGAGAAAAAAGGGGATCCCAATAGAACTCCGAATGCGCAATATAACTCCTGATGTTGGACTCTTCTTAAATATTTTAATTAAAGCAACGAAAGCAAAGAATATCCTTGAAATAGGTACATCGAATGGCTATTCCACCATCTGGCTTGGCTTAGCTGCAAAAGAAAATAATGGTCAAGTAGTCACGTTGGAAGTGGACCCACGAAAAATAAATATGGCAAGAGCAAATTTAGAACGAGCAGGCTTATCGGATGTTGTTTTAATTATAGAGGGAGATGCCAAAGAAACGATTAAAATTCTCGATAAAAAATTCGATTTTGTGTTTATAGATGCTGAAAAGGAAGATTATAAGACTTATTTCGACTTAATTTTCCCGAAATTACAAGTAGGTGGCTTAATCGTTGCAGATAATGTTGTCTCACATGCAGAACAATTGAAAAGCTATGTGGAACACGTACGAAGCAACCCAAAAACGCAAAGTGTGCTCTTACCCATTGGTCGTGGAGAAGAGGTTACTTTAAAGATCCGCGAATGAATTCTTTTTATTTCAAGTAGAACAAAATGTTAATATTACTATTTAAATCGCTGTAAGGCTAGAAAGTACTGTAAAGAAAGTCATTTTTAAGAGGTAATTATTTTGTCAAAAAGAAGTCTCGTATTGTTTAGTCTTGCCCTAACTTTAACACTCGTTTTAACCAGTATCGGACTGGCAAATGGTGTTACATATTTTGAAGATAGCACAAATGATGTCTTTAGATATGAAGACGGCACACTCATTGCAAAAGGTGATTTTGCAAATGAAATTGACGTTGTCAGTGTTACGCTCATAGGAACAGAGCTTACCCTTAATCTTGCGGCTGACCCGAAAACAAATGATGGTTTTCACAGTTACGAAATTGTCATTGTATGGGATAATATAAGTCAAACAATACAAAACAAGACCGAGATTACGGTCGGAAATGTGGATGGTGCTCCTTTTGTTGATGTTATGACAAATTATCTTGTGAATGCTACAGGGCATCCTTTAGCAAGTCAACCGGCACCAATCTACAACAGCACACAGGTGAAGAACCAAAAACTTGTCTGGGAAATGGATGTTTGTTTGTATCAATACACTAGTTATGTTTCTCCTATGTATGTAAACGTCACCACAAAGTACACAACAGAAATAGAAGGAAAAAATGTCCTCTTTATGGACACCCACTTAAAGGGAGAGACACCCACTCCTCCGGGAATCATCTGGAATTTTAGTACCATTCTTTCTGTTGCAGGAACATTATTAGTCTGTGGGTTTGCGGGCTATACTCTCGGGCAAATTAGTGTCTACTATTTCACAACAAATATCCGCTCAAAGCAAACAAACACAATATTTATGGCAGTATTCGTTGTGGGGTTGGCTGTTCTTGTGAATTTCTGGTTCTGGTTAACACCATGGCAGATACTATGGAATGTCGGCATTTTCCTTATAACCATCGTTTTTGGCTATTATTGGGCCACAAGAGGACTAATGCGCTTAAAATTCGATTCTCCGCTACCGGAAAATCTGCCTATAGACACTGAAGAGCAATTGTCTGCTTGTATCGTCCTTTCAAAAGGCGAATCAGAAGATTACAATCCTTTACCTTATATCAGACGGTTTTATAAAAAAGAGGAGACAAATGTCGAACAGAAAAGCAAGTTCTTGCAACCAATAGAGCTCTACAAGATGAAACGCCAATACAAGAAACTCTTCAAATTACAAGCACAAAAGGCAGTAGAGTTTACTGAAAAAGAAGTAAAGAACCCCTATCGAGACATCAGCAAAGATATTACCGAAAAGTTGGAAGAAACTTTCCTTGATTATGATATGTACATTAATGCCTATGTCAATGACTGGCCGACAATTAATCAAGTGTTGTTAACAGCTATCGCCCGTGGAGCAAGCAATATAACCATCTTGAATTTGTTCACGTCGCAATCTTTTGAATATGAGTTAGCCATAAATGAAATGAAACGCATTGATTATTCAAAAATCGGTTTAAATGTGAAACAAACTGACTTTCTCGGAAAGAGCAAAAAAATCCAGAATTACCTCATCAAGAAGGTAAAAGCAAGCGTTCCAGAAGGGTCAGATCTGGCGAAGGTGGGGGTTCTCTTGATTTCAGAAGGACAACCCAAAGAGTGGGATTCACTCTATCCACTGACTGAGGAAGAAGAGGCCTTCAAAAAAGCCATTACCCAGGGATTACAAAAGGCCGGCTTTCAAGAACAAAACGTACGACCAGTTTGGTTGAACTACCGACCTCCACAAATTGAAGATGCTGTCCAAGAGCTTGTTGCTTCCGGCTGTCAAACAATTATTGCTGCTATCACTTCCGAACCAATTGATGGTCTTCTCACACTTTACACTGTTCCTACAAGAGTAGAAAAAGCGATCAGCGATGAGTCAATAACAGTAATCACAATCGGTGGCTGGAATGTTGACGACGAAATCATAAAGGTCTATCTTAGCTTGATAACCGACGCTAAAGCTTTACCTTTAGAAGAACTCGGGAAAGAAGCAGAAATCGTTCTTCAAGCAAGCAAAGTAGGCGCTACTTTGAAAGAAGCCGAAGACCACGAAGAGGACAAACACGAAGAGAATAAAAGTGAAGATAAAAACGAAGAGCCCTCAGAGGACAAGTAGTTTTTATTAAATGATGAAATTAAATTGAAAGGTACCAGCCGGTACTTCTTTTTTTTCTTTTAAAAACATTTTAATTTGATTTCCAGCTCTTATAAATGAAGATAGAAAAACAATTATTAGCTCCTGGGATAAAATTGAAAGATAAAATGATCATAGATGGACATACGGATGTTTTATTTGCTCTGACCCAACAACGGCGAGTTTTTTATGAGCGCTCAGAGAAGGGGCATGTAGATTTGCCAAGAGCAAAAGAGGGAAATGTCCTGGCAATGTTTTTTGCCATTTGGCCAGGAATAAATCAGTACTACATCCTAAAAGGAACACGACAGTTACTCGAGTTGGTTGAAAATAAGAAAAACAATCTTGTTTTAGTGAAAAAAGTTGATGATTTAGAAAAAATAGCCACTTCCGGAAAACTCGGAGCGATCTTTCACATCGAAGGGATTGGTGGGTTCGACTCAGAATTCCATCTTCTGCACGTTCTTTATCGCTTAGGTTTGCGCTCCTTTGGAATTACTTGGTCAGACGAAAATCTCTTTGGCACAGGGTCGTCTTTCGATCCAAATACTCCCGAGGATACCCGAGGCTTGACTGCTGAAGGAAAAGAATTGATCCACGAAGCAAATAAACTTGGTGTTATTGTTGATGTGTCTCATCTTTCTGATAAAAGTTTTTGGGATGCCATTGATGTAACAAACAAACCACTCATTGCTTCTCATTCGTCATGCAGGGTTCTTTCACCCCATGTCCGAAATCTCACAGATGACATGATAAAAGCCATTGCTGACATTAATGGTATGGTCGGCATTAATTTTGGAAATATGTTCTTACGAGAAGATTGCTCACGTGATGCCAAAACACCTTTCACAAAAATTATTGATCATATTGATCATGTGGTGAATTTGGTGGGACCGGATTATGTTGGCTTTGGAAGTGACTTTGATGGAACACTTGTGCCGGACTCGGTAAAAGATGTAACAGGTTTTAATCTTCTTGTGAAAGAATTAGAAAAAAGAGACTATTCTCTGGAAGATATAAACAAAATCTGTCATGGTAATTTCATGCGTATTTTCAAAGAAGTGTGGAAGTAAAAAATTCCACCTTCAGTTATTTTTTCTTTGGCAAACTAAAGGTTATTTTTGTTCCTTTTCCTTCTTCACTCTCAAGAATCAATTCTCCACCATGTGCTTTGATTATTTTGTAAACAATTAATAACCCGAAGGAACTGTAGCGGTTTGTTTTCCAGGATTCAATGATCGCTTTTTTAGTCTTTTCTGAGATGCCTGTTCCATCATCCTCAATGATAATATAGTGGAATTTCTTATTCTCTTTTGTATATATTTTCAAGTGAGTGGCTTTAGCATGCTTTATGACATTCATTAGAAGGTTTTCAAACACTTGCTTCAATCGAATTTTATCAGCAAGGACAGTCGGGAGTTTTTCACATTCAATTTTGAGTTTCGGATCCAACTTGGCGATCTTTGCTTTTGTTTGCTGTATTAGTTGCTCAAGGTTTACATTAGTAACCTTCCCCAAGATCTGTCCCTTCTTGGCAAGGAAAAGTAAATCTTCGATGAAAGAAGTCATTTCTTCAATGCTTTCGGTAATTTTTTCTGAATATTCATGCTTTGCAAGAGAATTGTAAAGAGATATGACTTGCATCTTTCCACGTAAATCATGGGCAATTGTAGATGCAAAAGACTCCAATTCGTCCCGTTGTTGTTGCAGCAATTTTTGTTGTTCTTTTAGCTTTCCTTCATAGCGCTTTAATTTTGTAATATCAGTTATCACTGCAAAACTACCAATAATTTCGCCGGAAGTATTGCTTATCATTTTCGGCGAAACTATTGTCGGCAATTCTTTCCCATTTTTTGTAATCCACGTTATTTCATAGCTTTTATTGCTTGCTTCATTTGCTAAACGTTTTCTACTTAGTTTGATGTATTTTGAAATATCTTTCTTTGTAATAAACTCTACAACTTCCTTTCCGATAATTTCTTTCAAGCTAAAACCCAACATCTCGCAGAAGCGAGGATTGACATAAATAAATCTCCCATTAAGATCATCAATTGCCAAACCGTCAGACATAGTTTCTATTAGTTGCTGAAATTGTTCCTCTGATTTCAAGAGCTTCTTTCTAGTAAAATGCTTTTCAAAAGCTATCGATGCTTGACTTAAAAATGCCTCGATGAGCTCATAATTCTCCAACTTCCTTTTCTTATGCATAAAAATGTTAATTCCAGCAACAAAGGTGTGTTCTTTAGAGTTGAAATGACGTAAATAAATATGTTCGATATTCAATCTTTTGAGTATACCATCAACAATTTTTTTTGGAAGGGCGTTCTTAATTAATTCCGCATAGTCATCTTCTATTTCAAAAAGTTTTTGTTTCTTAAGGAGAACGATCATCTTAGGTGTGAGTTTAATTTTCATTCCAATAATTTCACGTTTTAGTGCATTCTGCAACAATTTGTGTTGTGAACCTAACCCTGCTAAATATTTGATTGTTACTTCGTTATCTCCATCTGATGCGAAAAGCATTACTGTAGCATCTTTTAAAATGGATATAATCTTATCCCCGACATAGTTGAAAAGATTATCTTCTGTCAAATATCCAATGAATTCCATGGCGGTTTTGGAAAGGAATTGTAAATCCCTAACGTATTTTTGTTGATTTTCTTCAACAATCTTGCGCTCTTGAATGTCACGAATGATCAGCTGGAGTAACTTTTCTTTGCCAATTTTCGTATAGCCGGCTGAAATTTCTGTAATCATTAACTTGTTGTTTTTTGTTTTGAGTGTCAATTCAAGTTTGCTTTCTTTTTTCGTTTCGAGTTCTTTTTTAAACTCTGTAAAAATCTTCAGCTGTTTTTTATCAAGGAAATCTCTAAAGCTGGCTTTAATGAGATTTTCTTTAATTTCATCAAGGAATTCCATTGCTTTTTTATTGGCATTAAGAATATTGTCCTCTTGATCCAAAATTAGGATGCCGTCGCTCGAACTTTCAAATAATAAGCGTAGAGTCTCTTCGTTCTTTTGTAATTGTTGTTCAATTTGGATTTCTTTGGAAACATCACGAATAATTGTTATAACAGAAATTACTTTGTCCTTTTCGATCACAGGATATTTTCTCGTTTCCGTGAAAATTTCTCTCCCGTTAAGTACAGTGCAATCCTTTTTATAGACAGTTTTTCCTGTATCAAAGACGTATTGATATTCATCGATTACTTCTTGAGGGAGAAAAGGAAATGCTTCGTAAACAGTTTTTCCATCTAAGGCAATGTCAAGGTTTAAATTTTCTAGCCATTCCTTCATGGCTTGGTTATAAATAATAAATTGCAAGTTTCTATTAACAACATGCATCGGGTATGGGAAAGCATTTAGAGTTGTCCGCAATTTTCTTTCGGAAGATTCCAAAGCAATCTCTGCCAGTTTCTTTTCAGTGATGTCTTTTACAAGAATATAATACCGGTTAGCCCCATCAGGGGTTTTAACTGAAATAATTGAGTTATGGATGTATTTTTTGACATTGTTTTTAGAAAAAATCCAACATTGAAATTCTTTCGGTAAGTGACCCGTTTCTTTGTAAGTAGCTAGCAAGTCAATAAAACGCTCTTTATCCTTCCCCCGTAAAAATGGCTCTGGATCAAGGTCAATCAACTCTTCCTTTCCAAGCCCAAGAATACTACGCATGTTTTTGTTCATAAATTTTATTTTATTGTCTTGAAGAATAATTAACCCTTCTTCAGACATTTTTGTTAAATATTTATAATGTTCTTCTTCTTGGAGTCGTTCCGTTTCTTTTACAAGTTCATCAGTAATTTCGACACCAGTGCTTAAAACACATTCTATCCCATCAATTTTCTCAGGAAGGATGCTCGTCTTCCAAGAAATCATCACTTCTGAGCCATCCTTAGTGATTATCGGATTAATGTTGACCGAAAGAATCTCCCCGGTTTTAATAATTTTTTTTATTCGTTGTCTTACTTTCTTGCGATATTCTTCAGGTAAAAAGGTTTCAATCCAATTCTTTCCCAATATTTCCTCTTCTGTATAGCCTAAGATTTCACACCCTTTACGATTAATGCGTTGAATAATGCCATTCTTGTTTAACACAAGAACAAGGGCTTCTATGAGATCAAGCATTGCTTGTGTTCGTTCTTTCTCTTGCTGTAGTTGTTCGTTGATATCTTGTTGCATGTTGAACAACCGAGCATTTTGAATGGCAACAGCTGCAACATTGGCAAGGGCAGAGAGGAGCTCAATATCTTGTTCGGAATAAGCATTTGCCTGGTAACTATGCACCTCAATTATTCCAATTGTTTCGCCACCAATTTTCATAGGAACAAAAACAGCGGATTTTGTATATTCAGCCTGGTTGCGGATGGTCATCTTTTCTTGACCAGATTTATCCCTTCTCAAGTTTTCTAAATAAACGTAATTGTTTGTTTCGATGACTTTCTTTCGAATCTCATTTTCCGGGTGTTCAAGTGGCAAGGCAGGAAAAACGGTGATATCTATAACTTTGCGGTTTATTAATGCATACCCGGGGGAAATGATGTTGGATTTACTATCATAAAAAGAAACGACAAAAGTATCTGCATCCATAATCGAATAAATGTGTTTGAAAATGGTTTTGTAGATCTTGTTTAGGTCTCGACTTTCCCCTAAAGTTACGGCAAGTTTGTTAATGCTGATCTGTTGATTTAAAAGATGAAGCCGAGCTTTTTCAGCTTGTTTTTGCTCGACTAATTTCCGAATTAAGTTTGCTAATTCATGAAATTGGGTGTCGGTTTCTCCTCCCTTTTGTAAATAGTAATCAGCACCCAAGTTTAATGCTTGAATTGCCACTTCTTCTCTACCTTTCCCGGTAAAAATTATGAAAGGAATGTCATAGTCTTGCTCACGTAAAATTGAAAGGAATTTCAAGCCATCTATTTCTGGCATTTGATAGTCAGAGATAATAACATCAAAAGGAGTTTTTTTCAGTAATTTAATTGCTTCTTTTGCAGACTTGACTGTATGAATTCGAAAACTTTCATCTAGCTTTTCGATGTAAACTTTCGAAATTTCTAATAAAGTTTCTTCGTCATCTACCAAAAGAATTTTTACTTCTGACACTGTTACTACCTTGGGAAATCTGATTAACTCTTCTATAATTCTGGCTATTTATTATTTTGTTGTGTTTCTATCATCACATGCCTGTTACAAACTGTTGTAATGGCTAAATATAAAACTAATCGATTAAAAAAAACTTTGAAGTAGGCAAAAAGATTAAAGAAATAGGTTTGTAATTAAAAGTAAGAAGTGAATTCTTAAGAGGAAAAAATCGTGCCACCGGAAATTGTCTATGAGAATGCTAATTGGGTTTATGATAAAAAAGTTGTAAAACAAAAATTGCTTGAGATATTTGGCTTGAAAAATGTCTCTGATAAAGAAGTGGATCTCTTTGCATATGGGAAGGATTTTTCATTAATTGCTTCCCACTGGCTTTTGAAAGGAAAAATTGCCGCAAAACCGGACTTCATTGTCTGGCCGGAAAATGTCAAGCAAATCTCTAAGCTGTTAAAAATGGCAACAGCAGAGAAAGTACCAGTTATCCCTTTCGGCTCAGGAAGTGGTGTTGTGGGTGGAGCCCTTCCAATTCATGGCGGTATTATTGTTGATATGAAAAAAATGGATAAAATTGTTGAGATTAACAAAGTAAATCTCACAGCAACCATTCAAACAGGCATAAATGGTATGAATCTCGAACGGACACTAAACTCCAAAGGGTTCACAATGGGGCATATCCCTCAAAGCGTTTATACTTCGACACTGGGAGGGTATTTAGCTCATAAAGCTGCAGGACAGTTTTCAACAAAGTATGGGAAAATTGAAGACATGATTTTGAGTTTAGAAGCTGTCTTACCTGACGGAACAATTATCAAGTCAAAACCCGCACCCAGAAAATCCATAGGACCACAACTGGATAAATTTTTAATCGGCTCGGAAGGAACACTAGCAATCATCACCGAAGTAACTGTCCGGATTTGGCCTTTGCCGGAGAAAAGAGTTCTTATTTCCTATGCCTTTCCTTCGATGGCACAAGCACTCGAGGCTGTTAGAAGTATCCTGCAATCTCAAGTCTATCCTGCAGTCATACGTATCTATGATGCCAATGAAACCGCTCGGCATTTCCTAACAGAAGCAAATGCCAAAGATCGTTGCATGACAATTTTTGTCTGTGAAGGGTCACAACAAATCGCTGAATTTGAAGCAAGCATTGTTTCTGAAAAAAGTCGCAGTTGTGAAGGAGTTGCTTGTGGTAGTGCTCCTGTTGAACACTGGTTTGCTACAAGGTTCAATGTTAAAGAATCGTCAACACTAATTCCTCTTAATTTGGTAGTTGATACCATCGAGGTAGCGGTTATGTGGGACAAAGCGAACAAACTCTACCAATCTGTGATTGCAAGTATGAATGCTGTACCAGGAACAGTTTTAGCAACAGGCCATGCTTCCCACTTTTATGAACAAGGTGTCTGCTTTTATTTTAGCTTTGGTGGTACAGCAGTTAAACAAACAGAGGAGGAATATTACCGAACTGTTTGGAAAGCGTGTATAGAAACAACACTACAAATTGGTGGGACAATTGCGCATCACCATTCGATCGGACTAAACCGTTTGCAATGGATGAAAGATGAATGGGGCGCGGCATATGATGTTATCAAGAGAATTAAAAAAAGCCTTGACCCAAACAACATACTTAACCCTGGAAAATTGTTCTTGCATGAAGTGGGTAAAAAGGAGCAAAAAGAAAAATGAGAATCGTCGATAAAGTGAAGCGAAAAAAATGGATGATCCAAGCGCTTGCTCAAGCAAGCCTCGCAGAGAAAACAAGCTTAACGAAAGGATTTCTTAATAAAAAGCAATTTTATCCCACCAAAAAAGTTCAGGCTGACATTACGAATTTGATCTATTGCATGCTCTGCCCAAATATGTGCCGTTTCGAATGTCCTGTGGTAGAAACCTCGAAAATAGAAACACATTCACCAGCAATCAAGAGTCGCATCGCTTATTATCTCGAGATGAATTTACTCGATAAATCAGCAGAGACATTACAACCTTTGTTTGAGGGGTGTTTGCATTGTTCCGCTTGTAAAGCATGGTGTCCTTTTGATTTTGCAGTAGGCGATTTGTTAGAGGATGTAACTGTTGATCTCTTCCAAAATTTAAAGAAGTACCCCCAAAAGCTTCAAGACTTTACAATTCGAATTCAAACAAATAATGGCCTTTATCAAAAAGAACAGTTAAAGAAAGCCACAAAACTTTTACATGCTCTTCCGAAGGAAGGTGAGCTCTATTATTTTCCGGGGTGTGTGACTATGCGAAACCATCCTGAAGTAATTGAAGGAATTATTCAGATTGCAAAAAAAGCAGGTGTGAAACTGGTTTCTTTAACAGACGAACATGTATGTTGTGGTGCGCCTTCCTTATATCTTGGAGACCGAGAAAAGGCAAAAGAATTAGCAAAGCACAATAAAGAACTTTTCAAAAAGTCAAAAGCAAAGGCCATTCTCTGTGAATGCCCAGAGTGTGCCTATACTCTTAAAGAAAAATATCCAGAATTGGGCAGCAAAGTTAAGCTGCCAGTTCTTCATGTTGTTGAATGGCTCTGGGACCTCTTCGAGAAAGAAAAGTTGAGTTTCCGTTTTTCCAATAAAAAAATAGAGAAAATACTCGAGTCAGGACCAATAGGCTATCACGATCCTTGTGTCCTTAGCCGGAAATTGCACATATATGATGAAGCATACAACCTTTTAGCTACAATCTTTCAGGAACAGTTCAAAGAGATAACCTATTCAAAAGAGCAGACGCATTGTTGTGGTTTCGGTGGGCTTGTGAATATTGCTAATCACCAACTTGCAGATGCAATTGCCACAAAGCGACTTGCAGAATTCCAAGACGAAGGAATACAAACGATAATTACGAGTTGTCCAACTTGTTTATATGGCTTTCAGAAAAACAATCCAGAGCTAACATTCGAGCTTTTTGATTTGGTTGAAATAGTGAGCAAATTAATGGATGATTAACTCTTCTTCATGTTTTTCTTTCGTTTAAGAGCGTCTTCCCATCGGCGTAGTAGCCGCACTTCCTTGTGCTCAAAGTCAACGAAATCGTTTTCGATAAGCCATTGAACGGTATCCTGTATAACTTTAATACCATCTGTGAATTCCGGTTTCCATTGAAAATCTTTCTGTATTTGCGTGATGTCTAAAATGCGAGTGTTTCCATAACGCATGACTCGGTGACGAGATAAAGTGGGCTTTCCTTGCCCCTTAATTTTTGCTCCAACTTCCTTTGTCCAAGCATAAAGCATTGCCAGCCATTTTGGAAACATATTGATTTTATCTGTGTAATTTATTTCCTTCATATGTGCAGCCCAATAATCTTTCTGGGAAATGTCAAAACTTTTCACATTGTAAATTTTGAAGCGCCCTTTTATCTTAAAGCCGACAGTTAAAATGGCTTGTGCAGCATCTTTCACATGAACAGCTGAAAATAAGTTCTTCCCGTTGCCAATCATTTTCACCTTTTTATCAAAAAAGGCTTGAATAACTCGGGGGGTAGTAAGCGTATCCCCAGGGCCAAGAATCATGGGTAACCGGACAATGGCAAGGTTAATAGCGGTTCCACTTAAGGCAGTTTTCAAAACTTGTTCTGCAGCCACTTTCGACTTGTGATAGTCATTTGTAGGGTTTAAGGGTTGAGTCTCCAGCATTGGTTTTGATTTGACTTTGTAACCATAGACGCCCCAAGTGGAAATGAAAACAAACTTTCTGGCTTCCGGCTCGCTTTTAAATGCTTCCACCAAATTCTTTGTTCCTTCAACATTAACTTTTTGCAGCATTTTCGGATCAGATTGGTCCAGAACAACGGCACCGAGATGGAAGAGTAGTTCTTTCCCTTTTACTGCTTCTTGTAACGAGGGTTTGTCAGTTAAATCGCCTTGAATGAGATTGATACCCAGTTTCTTTAAATGATCAATGTGGCTTGTTTCTCGAACGAGTGCATAGATCTCCTCCTTCTTAATGCCCCATTTTTCTTGCTCTGCAACTAATTCTTCTATGAGTTTTCCCCCAACAAATCCTGTTCCGCCGGTAATTAAAACTTTCATCTGAAAAATTCACCAACTATCAACTGTTTCATACAATTACTTTACTTCACTCTTTTTAAGATTTTTTAAGGGCAAATGAAAAGCCACTCTTCTGTCAGAAAAAAGTTTGTGAAGCTTCTTCCAAAGAAGTTTTAAGTAAATAAGCTAATACTGTAATAAGTAAATTACTTAAATATAGGAAAGAAGTTTACTACAGTAAAAGAAGTAAATGTTTAACTTTGGAGGAAAACATGTTGGCGTTGAATGAAAGTGCTCCTGCAAGATTTGGGCTCCCAATTTTAGATGCTGCTTTAGGTGGAGGTGTCTCGAGAGGCTCAGTAATTTTACTAGAAGATGAAATCGGTGTTCAAGCAGATTTAGTTGCTCTCCATTTCATAACTGAAGGGCTGAGAGGAGCAGAAACATCCTATATTCTTGGAACAGAACATCCGTTCAAATATTATGATGATAACATGCGGGTTTTAGGTATTAATGCTGATATTTTACTCGAGACAGAGCGATTGGTCTATATCGACGCTTTTTCCAATCCTTACGGCTACTCAGACATCCAGTCTAAATTCAAAAACGTCGTGAAAAACTTGCGGCAACCACGAGATGTCAACGAAGCCATTCGAAGGGCAATGCTTCACACACAAAATCAACAAATTCTTTGCCGGGGTCTCATAGATAGCATCTCCACTATTTTATTATCAAGTGAAGACCTACGGACCGCCCTCTCATTCATACAAAGTAGAATTGCCACCAATAAAGAAGATAACACAGTTACATTAATGACCTTGCATCAAGACATTCATGACGATAAAGATCGTAAGGCAATAGAACATCTCGTTGATGGTGTAATACGCATCTCTGCAACCGATGAAACATACAGTACAATCAAGATTATAAAGTTGCGAGGGTCATATTCCTACAGTAAGAAACCAATGGCAATGACAGTTTCTGCAGGACAATTGACAATTATGGAATATCAATAAAAAACAATTTTTCTCTCTTTTTCCTTTTCATTTGTTGCTTGTAAGCCCCCAAGCATAGCCTCCTTTTTGTAAGAAACAAATACAATACCCCCATTCTTGAAGATCTTTCAATCCACGATAAAGGCCATCTGCAGACGCACAGAGCAAACAATCTTTGGCAAATTCTGCAGACGAAGCAATTGAAATAATTTCACTACTCAAAATCGTTTTTCTTTTCAAAAGGATTTTGTAGACACAAATCGCCTCCTTTGAGGCTCCTTTGTTATAAAGTTCAGCTAAAACTCTTTCCTTCGTCGTAAAGTCTCTTCCGTTTATTTCCTTTTCTTGGTCGTCGTAATAGCGCATATTAAACACAATTTATTCTTTCGCAATTAATTCCCATCGATACCCTCCTTTACCTAAAGATGATTTAATGACTCCCAGTTGTTCCATCTTTTTTACTGCACGTAAAAATGAATCGCCTGAAACGCAGCCGGTGCAAATATCCTCAAATTCCTCTGTTGTTGCTAGTTCAAGAATCCTTCGTGAAGTTATATTGTTCTCTTTTTTGAGAATTTGATAAATGCAATTCATTTCCTCGTCTTTTAGTATTTCGTCTCTCATTTTAACCATCTCATACTTTTAATTACTATTAAATTTTTTTCATTCTAAAGTAAACAGCTTTTAGCTTTAAAAATTGGCTATTGTTCTTCAAAAGTGTCTTTCTATAACAGAGAAATTTTTTCTCTACTGACGGAAGAATTCAAAAAGAACTATGTATTGAGAAAGTTGTGAATCTTGTTGAACTGGTTAGGAATATTAGCAGCTTTTGGGAATATGATCCTTTCCGGGATTTCAGCTGTAATTTACAAGTCTCAAGGGGAGAAAATCAAACCAGCATTAATGGTGATTATTAACTCTGTTATTTCTTGGTTGGCTTTCATTGTTCTTGTCAGTGCCATGGGTGATTTCCGAGAGATTTTCACAATCCCACTTTTCCCCTTCCTCGCGTTTGTTTTCGCAGCAATTATGGGCATTATTGCCGGCAATTATTTCTATCTTATTAGTATGCAATTGATAGGTGTTTCAAAAGCTTACCCAATTACAATGACATACCCTTTTTTAACATATATCCTTGAAATCCTCTTTCTCGGGGCAACTTTTAATTGGAAGAAAGCTGCGGGAATTGTGCTTATAATTGTTGGAGTGGTCTTAATTTCTTTCTCACAGATAAATGTTAAAGAAAATAACAAAGAAATGCTTTTCGAAAAAGAGCCCGCCAGACAAGAGCAACAAAGGCTTGAAAAAGAGTTAGAAACATCGCCAACCGGTAAAAATGCTGCCAGTTTACCTGATGTATCTTCTAACAGTCACGCAAAAAAAGACGCGAAAGTTACAGTAAAGCATCTCCCAAAACAAGCTGCAGTTCTGGGGGTTATACTTGCAACCCTAAGTTCCATTACTTGGGCCTCAGGTTCGACATTAATAAAATATGGTTTGAATAACACAGATGTTGGAATTATTCCTATTAATGCCGGAAGATTGATCTTTTTAATTCCCCTTTCTGTCGGGCTTTTTTATGCCACAAAGGAACACAAAAAGGTGAAGAAAATCACTTGGAAATCGTTTGCACTTGTTGCACTTGCAGCACTATTGAGTTTATTTGTTGCAAACATTTTTTATCTTAAAGCTCTTGACTTAATTGGTACTTCAACACCATCGGCAATTGCGGCTTCAGGCCCTCTCGTTGCAACACCCTTATCCATCCTTTTCTTGAAAGAGAAAGTCGATTGGAAGATCATCTTAGTAACAGTTTTAACCATTGGGGGAAATATCCTCGTTATTTTAATCCTCTAAGAGAAAGAGTGGTTTCCATTAAAAAGAGAATCTGTGAATGGAAATAATAATATTTCATGGAAGGAAATTGTAAAGAGAAGATGGTAGTAATGTTTGAAGACCTCGAGAAAATAAGGGTAAAGCTCGTTATGGTTGGCGGGAGGGTTGTATTTGATGGGGAATTAAAAGTTAATTTAAAAAAGCCCCAT
>DXJV01000064.1 GCA_019056785.1 Candidatus Heimdallarchaeota archaeon | reverse complement strand
TTGAATTAGATGACAAAATTATCAGCGAAAGTTTTGGTGGTTTTCGTTTACCAAAAGCCGGGACAGCACCCAAAGTTCAGGGCACAACGTTCCATGGAAAACCCCTACCGCTTCATCAAGTTATCACATATCAACAACAACAACAGCAACAACAACAAATCGAGCAAAATCAGTCTCGACAGTTAAAACACTAAGGAAAAAAAGGAAAGAAGATTTATTTAAGCAGCCATTTAAGCAAAAGCTTTTTCTATTACTTATTTAAACAGAAAATCAATAGAAGGAAGAAAAGATGATTGTTCTTAATGGAGTTGAAGTTGAAGACACTTATTGTGAAGCCTTTGACGGCATTGTTACTCGGCTTCTTATCACTTTACGAGACGCACAATTAAAGCATTACACAGCTGCTCAATGCACTGCCTTGCCTTCCATTGTTGTGGGTCGAACTGAAGCAGGAGTGGAAATCTGGCACCTTAAACCCGACGAAACGCCGGACAAGAACATCGGCTTGATTGTTCAAATCTGGGGAGCGTGGGATGAAAACAACCCTGAAAAAAGCTTGAAAAAATTCTATAAAGAACTGGGTTTGCGCATTCGGCAAGGCATTCTAGTGATACCGACAACTACTGTTTTCAATGCTCTCAAGGCTGAAAAGACCCTCGATCTGATGGAGAATGTCGGCTATTGTGGTGACGTTTATCAGGAAGATGTTCTTATTTATGGGCGAAATATGATTAAAATTCCCTTGATGATGGGTGATTGGTATATCGAACGCCATATTGGTTATAAAATAGGCGTCTCAGGTGGCAATCTCTGGCTGATGTGTGAATCTGAAAAAGCAGCGTTAAATGCCGGCAAAAGAGTGCTTGATGCTCTCTACCCGCTTGAAAATGTTATCACACCTTTTGCTATTTGCTCTGCCGGTTCGAAAACTGTCTATGAGGGACAGCCCCACCCTGAAATCGGTCCGACAACAAATCACCAGTATTGCCCCACCCTTCGAGATAAGATCGAAGATAGTAAAGTTCCAGAAGGGGTTCGGAGCATACCTGAGATTGTTATTAATGGCTTAACCCTTGATGATGTGAAGAAAGCCATGCGCATTGCCATGTTAACCGCTTCAAAATGTAAAGGGGTCTTAAAGATCTCTGCCGGGAATTTCGGAGGAAAGCTTGGGAAATACAAGATTCATTTACGTGAGTTATATAACAAGATCCAGGTTAAATGAATTTCTTCCTCTCTCTTTCCTTTTTTGGCTGATATTCATTTTCCCTTCCAAAAGTTTCCTCACAGATTTTTCCTACTTCTTGTGCATATTTTTTGTTGGCAAAAACATACATTCGCCATAGGTCTTCGTATGCATCTTCGACTGCTTTAATGTCCACCGGTGGATAAGGTCGAGCATTCAATTGTGTGATTGTGCCATCCTTGGTTTTTATTAGTACTTCTGCTTCTTTCAAGGTTGACGAGCTTAGGCAATGGATAATAACATCTGCTTGATTTATGGCGCTGTTTTTAGTGCTCTTTTGTAGCCGGTCAATTATCATCTCCTCTACTTGATCTCGTTCTTCAGTTGGATAATTGAACTTTTTAATGAATTCTACACGGCTTTTTCTCGAGCTTAAACTTGCACTTGAAAGCACATATGCCCGCTTAAGGAGTTCACGACGCTCGAACCGTTCGACCAGTTGACGGATGGGCGAAGTTTCAGCGCGTTTTGTTGGGAATCCTTTCAAGAACTGCAACAGGCTCCAATCATTCAGTGTATAGAGTTTTTCTCGAGTTAACCCCCCTTCGCGGACAGCGAGTTCTACGGCTTTGGAGATCATCGCCCCCGAGGATAGTTTGGCATGATGTAAATAGACTCTCTCTGTTAGGAAATATCTCAAGCGCAATAGATGCAAGATTTCAGAGCGCGCGTCGGACCGTTCCATTCTTCCTTTGGTGAAGTTCAATACAAGCCGGTCATTTTCAACGAGGAAATAACTGAACGCTCGATCGTCATAATTTTTGTTTATCCCTGTATAATAACAATCTCGTCTTAGATAATCGAGCAAGTCTGCACAGATTGTATCATTTATCACTTGTCCCATCCACAAGTCTCCCTTCGACTTCATTGTGGGGTCCTTTTTTAGAAGAAGGTCAAGGATAGCTGATTTATAGCCTAATTCATTAAGGAGGTCGCTTAGTATTCCCCTCGCCAATAATTGCTTAAACATTTCATTTTTATCATGGCGTTCGAAGATTTTTCGTTCGTCTTCAAATGTGTGACCATAGGGGACATGGGTGGCATCATGAATTAAAGCAGCAATGACTACTTTTTCATAATCTTCAGGATTGATTTCAAAGCCGTTTACTCGGATCATTTTCATCATTTTTTTTGCAAGAAAAGCCGTTCCTAAGCTGTGTTCAAACCGTGTGTGTGTTGCTCCAGGATAGATCAAGAAAGCAGTTCCGAGTTGTTTGATTCCTCGCAACCGTTGGATTTCTGGCGAATCGAGTATCATTTTTTCAATATCATTTATATGAATGTCACCATGAACGGGATCTCGCACGATCATTCTTTTTGCACTCCAATTTTTTGTCCTTTTTTAATCAATTTGTACGCTTTCCTCTATATTAATCAATTGTCCAGCAAATTTCCTGTCTTTAGTTCAATAGAAAGACAAAAATATCATAGTGTTGTCGAGTATTTACTATGAGAAAGCTTCAAATTGGCATAGTTGGCAGCAGTAATTTGAACATGAACAATGAGCAAGACAAAGCCGCCTGGGACTTTGCTTATCGATTAGGTTTTGCTCTCGGAAGGACCATCAATATTGCTACGCTTACCTCAAGTGAAGGTGGGATTGCAGAAGCGGTAACGAAAGGGGTGAACGATGCCGGAGGTATTGCAATCAATCTCATAAAGGGCAATTACAAAGAAGATGGCAACCCCGAAGCACATGTGAATATTGCTACAACAATGGACGGGTATGATTATTGTTGGCCTTTGGTTTATTCCAGCGATTGTTTGATTGCTATTGGCGGTGGTTTGGAAACTGGCATTCAAATTTCATTGGCGGTTGATCTGGGGATACATGTGGTGATTTATTCGAAAGCTGGAGGCATTTCTGCTGAAGTCTTTACCTCTCTTGAACCAACATTCCAGAAGATGCGGTCTTCGCAGCTAGTTTATCTTGTTGACGATGTTAATGAAGCAATAGACCGGGCGAAAAGATTTGCCACAGACAGAATGAAAAAAGGACAGAAAGTGGACGACAAGATTACCATTGACATCCCTTCGCACCTGAAAATCATCAGTAAACCCCTTGTATTATTAATTTTAAAACTCCTCTATGAAAAGAAAGTCCTTTCTCCGCAAGAAATATCTGACTACCTGAAAATTCCGCTAATGATTATCCAAGCACATTTACAAGAGTTGGATTCACAAGAGATCGTTTTGGCGAAAAAAACAATTGCCAATGAACACCTCTTCCAAATAAATGAGGACAACGCTTTTATCCTCAAGCTTTTGAACCTCCTCTTTCAAAAAGAAAGGGACGATGCCAAGCCCATAGAATCGACAAAAAATGAAAACAGCACAGAAAAGTAATTCTAAAGGAAAGGATTTTTAAATCTAAAAACAATCCCCTCTTTGACCAATTTAGGGAGTTGCAACATGAAAATACTCGTTCTAGCGTCATGTAGTAAAATAATGAGTAACAAACAAATTCATAATTTAACCTGCAAAGATTTAGACTCTTCCGAAAAGATAGATTACCATTTAAAGACAAGTTCGTTAAAAATTAATGCTCGTGAGCTCTTCCTAGGCGCGGTAAATATTAGTTTAGTTGCTGCTATTGATCAACTGCGGCAATTCTTCGATGTGAGTTATTACATCGTCTCCTCT
>DXJV01000063.1 GCA_019056785.1 Candidatus Heimdallarchaeota archaeon | reverse complement strand
TAGTAGGATTAGTACATCTACAAGTTCTTCTCGTTCCACTCTTATTTGTTCCATTGAGTCTCTATCTCTTATCGTGATTGTTTCATCCTCAAGGGTCTGATAATCTATCGTGACACAATATGGAATGCCAATTTCATCTGCTCGGGCATATCGTTTTCCGATTTTTCCGCTGCTATCAAATGTTGCTTCTAACCCTTCTTCTTTTAACTCTTCAAAAAGCTCGAGTGCTTTTTCTTCCAAGCCATCTTTTTTCATGAGAGGACAGACTTTAACATCATAGGGTGCAATTGTGGGTGGAAACTGGAACCACGTCCATTCTCGGTCATCTGTTTCCCGGTAGCAGCTTTCGAGCACACAGTAGAGGGTTCTTCCCACACCAATTGATGGTTCGATCACGTAAGGGATGACATTCCCGTTTGTGTGTTGAATTCCCATTTTGGTGTTGCTTTCTTTTTCGTGGCTTTTCAAATCATGTTGTTGTCTGAAAGCATTTCCCACTACTTCTGTCCACCCTATGGAAAGTTTTACCTCGAGGTCATAATTCCCCCCGCTATAGTGAGGTGTTTCTTTGGGGAGCATGTGTCGGAACCGTATCATTTCCGGCTTGATGCCAATCTCTTCGAAGAGTATTTTTTCTTTGGCCAGATAATAAGCCATGGCTGCATTTGGCAACAATTTTTCCTTAACAGCCTTTTCAGCCGTACGTTTTACTGGTTTTTCAATTCCTTTCTTTTGTAGTTCTCGTGTCAGAATAGGCAATTCTTCATCTGCAATTTCAATGAAGTTTGGTGGATCGTCTAACTGTTCCTCCGCAAAAAACACCTCGAGTTCCATCTGGGTGAATTCTCGGACACGGATAATAAATTGTCGTGGTGAGATCTCATTCCGATAGACTTTCCCTACCTGTGCAATTCCAAAAGGAAGTTTTGCTCGCATGGTATGAGCGATTCGTTTAAAGTTTGTGAAAATATTTTGCGCGGTTTCAGGTCGGAGATAAGCTACATTACTTTCGACGCTCCCTACTTCTGTTCGCAACATTAAATTAAACTCTCGGGCATTCATGAATGCTCCTCCACATTTCGGGCAGCACAGGTTGTTTTCCTGGATGATCTTGTCCAGCTCTTTAGGTGTTAAACCATCTGCATTTTGCTGTAATTTCTCCTCGATTATTTTATCTGCGCGAAACATCGATTTGCATTTTGTACATTGTACCAAGGGGTCACAGAATTTTTTCAAATGACCTGAAGCCTTGAAAACTTTCTCCGGTAAAATGATTGCTCCCTCTATTTCATAATGCCCTTCACTTTTCACGAAATATTCTCGCCAGAATGCGATTAGTTTTTGTCGCATGAGTGTGCCTATCGGTCCAAAATCAAAGACACCCGAAAGTCCTCCATAAATATCTGCCGCTGGAAAAGCGATCCCTCTTCTATAGGCTACATCTTGAATTTTTTCTAATAATGGTTTGTTTTTTTTTGCCGAAATTTTTGGTTCCTCCTGGGTAGAAGTGTTTCTTGCTTATCTTTATTTTTAGCCATTCGTTTTTGGTTAAAAGCATTTTTATTTTGTTGTTCTTTTTAGCTACCTTTTTCGCTCTTTTTCAGTTTCACCGCAAATTTTTTGATAGCATCAACGATTTTTTTCTTGATAAAAATTGCTGTATTACTAAAGGTGAAGGCTTATGACGGACACGAAAGAGACCCAGAAAAAAACTTCTAAAACAACCTCGAAAAAGCAAAAGGCCTCTAAGAAAAAAGAAGTAAAGGCCGAAACGCCTGCCGAGGAACCCAAAGAAGAGACCCAGGCAGATGAATCCGGGAAAAAAGAGAAGAAGAAATTTAAATTCGAATGCACTCGCTGCGGGAACTGCTGTCAAAACCGTGAACCGATTCCCGTAACTTTTAGTGACATTATCCGCTGGACAAAACAGGGTAGTTTTATGTCCATTATTTTACCTCATTTAGAGCTTCGCAGTGTTTCTTCAGAAGACCAACTCGCTAAAATTGCGATTGTTCCTTTTATTCGAATGCTTGATGAAGATACGAATGGTAAGGGCACCTGCCCCTTTTATGATGCTGAAAACAAAATGTGCAATATCTATTTTACTCTTCCTCTCTTTTGCAAGACCTTCCCCCTTTCTTATAATGGCGAAAAGTTCTATGTATCTGACCCCTCTTGTGAAGGGTTAGGGAAAGGCGAAATGACTAAAGAGAAATTACAGGAGATGCGAGATCTTGCTGTTCGTGATTTCAATGAGCGTGCAGACACCACTTTAGCAATGATCCCTCTTCAAGGACTCTTTATCCGTCATTTTATGAAGCAATCACAGCAGCAAATTGAAAATCTCTCCGAAGAAGACAAGAAGAAGCTTGACGAACTTATCAAGAAAAGTCAAGAAGCAGATGAGAAAGCCAGTCCGAACAAAAACAATTAGCTCTCCTTTTCTCTTGTTCTCTTTCTTTTTTCTCTTTTTTTATTCAATTATTTCAGCCGCATCTACTGCTCCGTCTCCATTATAATCGAATCCTTCAACAATCGCTCGAAACGCTCCTTCTGTATAATCTTTAAGTAGCTCTTCCCAATTTCGTGTCATTGCTAATATTGTTGCCTTTGTCCCTCTTCGCCCTTGTCCAGCAAAGGCAATAATGGTTTTATTTTGCTGAAAAGGATTTGTTGTTTTAATTATTACTCCCACATTATTTTGCGAATAAAATGTCCCCGTTTTTTTCGATATAATCCCTTGTCCGAAGCTTGCCGCAGGGGCGATTCCACTCATTTGTTTGTCAAATGCTGGTTGCTCGAGTCTACTATTCATTTCCGCTGTAACAAGGTTTACCGCCGGCCCACCAATTAAAATTAGATTTTGGTCCAGTTTCTTTTCAGCCCGAATCTCGACATCCAATTTTACGATCATGTCTTCCGCTGGCGGTAAAAACTGTCCCAGAAACATTCCTAATTGAATTGCGTAGTGCCCGTCCCGTGCGCGTGTTTTTAATGGCCCATGTGGGTCAGGCGCTCCAACAACAATAAGACCATCAAATTGCCCCTCTTTAATGAATTCTTTGAAAAAGTTCCGTAGCTTCCCATTTGGTGCTCTTTCTTTCATAACAATCAATTTTTCCCCCTTCTCTTTTGGCGTCAATTCTATCCCGAATACTTTATCTACCAGTTTGTAACACTTTGCTTTTGCCCCTCGAATCTCCTTTTCGTAGGCTACCTCTATGATTCTTTCTTTGACCAGCTGCCTGATATGGTAGTAAATCTTTTGTTCATGTAGTTGGAGCTTTCGTGCTATTTCCGCCGGAAATCTTGGCCCCGCCTCGAGTAAATGCAATATCTCCCATCGCGTTTTATGTAGAATAGCTTTCATTTCTTCTGGTTCTTTAAACAGTCTTATTTCTTTGTAGAAGTAGTTTTTTCTTTCTTTTTTTACAAGCAATTTTTTAGTCATTGTTCTTCTTACCTTTCTTTCTGTTGGTAATTTATGCGGTGTTTCTGACTGTTATAAAATTTTTTGTAGTAGTTGCTTCTTTTTCTCATGAAAACTGCGACCATTATTATAACTTTTCTTTTAATGGTGCGAGCTTTTTATTAGAATTGCTTTTTAAGAAAGTAGACACCAGAATACTGTAGCGTTATTACAAAGGCAAATGGAAAGACTATAGAAAGGTGATTCATTATATGTGCGGAATTATTGGTTATGTCGGGAAGGCTCTTGCTGCGCCGATTCTGTTAAAAGCTCTTAAAAAATTGGAATATCGCGGGTATGATTCTTGTGGGATGGCGACCATAAATAGTAAGGCAATAATTGAACTTAAAAAAGGCGCAGGCCGTATTGAAGAAGTTGACCGTCGAGTGAATTTTCTTGCCATGAAAGGAACAGTTGGTATTGCTCACACTCGTTGGGCTACCCATGGCGATGTTAGTGATAAAAATGCACATCCCTTTCTTTCTTGTGACGGTCGATTTGCCTTAATTCACAATGGTATTTTAGAAAATTATCGTGAATTGAAATCGCAATTGATTCAAAAAGGGCACACCTTCCATTCTGAGACTGACACCGAGGTGTTGGTTCATTTCATTGAAGATAGTATGGCCGGGAGAGACGATTCTGCAATACTCGAGAGTATTCAGTTTCTAGCTCAACAAGCAAAAGGTGCCTTTACTTTTCTTCTCATCAATCGTCGTACCAATGAAATTTACGCTTTTCGTAAAGATTCACCTTTAATTATTGGTCTTGGTGAAGGGGAATTTTTTGCCTCATCGGATGTCACCTCTTTTCTTGATCATACTAATCGTATTATTGTTTTAGAGAACAACCAAGTTGCAATTTTGAACAATCATTATGAAATCTTGGATATCCACTCTCTTACCCCCCTTTCTCCTGAGATTATCTCCGTTGATTGGACTGCTGAACAAGCCTCTAAAAGTGGCTACCCTCATTTTATGCTTAAAGAAATTCATGAGGAAATCGAGGTTTCCAAAATTGCTCTTCAGCAGGATGATGCTGCATTACAAACTATTATTGAACAATTAGCAACAGCCAAGAAAGTCTTTTTACTGGGTTCTGGAACATCTTATCGTGCCTGTCTTGTTGCTTCTGTCTTTTTTGCCAAAGTTGCCGGGAGACATTTCAATTCGATTATGGGTTCTGAGTTTAAAACCTATCAAAATCTGATTGATTCGGATACAGTGGTTTTTGCTGTCAGTCAAAGTGGGGAAACTGCTGACGTTTTAGAAGGTATTCGTCTTGCCAAGAAGAAAGGTGCCAGGATTCTTTCCCTTGTTAATGTCATGGGGAGTACCATTTTGCGTGAGTCTGATGCCTTCTTAACTTTAAATGCTGGTCCGGAGATTGCTGTGGCGTCTACCAAAGCCTTTACTTCTCAGGTGATCATTTTAACGCTTTTGGCTTTTGGTGTTGCTGGAAAATTACTCGAGGGAAGACGACTTCTCGAGTCTGTGATTAGCCATTTTGACACT
>DXJV01000086.1 GCA_019056785.1 Candidatus Heimdallarchaeota archaeon | reverse complement strand
TATTGAGAGAATTCATATACATCTTCAAGAAAGGCATCCAAAAACGGTTGTCGAGTATAAAAAAATGGTTCTCCTAAAAAATTGTATGTTTTGCATTGGTACCGCTCCCAAGAAAACTTTTTGAATAAAGAAATTGTTGCAGAATTAAAGGATCGCGGACTGCAAAAGTCATCTTTCAAATCTGGCGTTAATTTTTATTTATTAAATCCAGTTGACTATAAAGCAAGCGTTACTGAAAAAAATTCCTTTGATGATATTAGATTTAAAGTTCTTCGAAACTATTTTGCGTTTACAAAAATAAGTGTGGCTTTAACTTTAATTAATCCTTTAAATGATCTAAAAATTGTTATTCTCTATAGACCTGGTGAGACAGAGGCAGATTTGTTATCAGGTGGTAAACTCTCTCTTTCTCTAATTGAAGAACTTCAAACAAGAGAAGATGTGTTAATCAAATTGTCAATTGATAAATTAAACATCCATTCGAAATTTCCGAGTTACTTTTTCCCAGTTTTGTTTGAGGATTCCAAACTCATTGATGTAGAATTTTCCACCGAGGAACGTGGCTCGCGAACAACATCTATTAAGAAACGGGGATATATTCTCTCTTCTGACAAAGAACAATTCCTGGAAATTACAACCCTCACAGAACAAAACATGATGAAACTTGTAGACGATAGTTCTCTTTTTAAAAAAATAAAGGAGAATGTTTTGGCCTTTGAAGCGAGAAAAAAGGGTTTTTAGATATGCTCTTTAAGAAGGAATCCTTGAATAAGAACCAATGCTTGAGGGATTTGTGTTTTATAATTGCCTTGTGATGCTCTTAGAAGGTGTGCTTGAGTTAGTAATAAAAGGAAATCAGAAAGTGTTTTTGAGGTTTGGATCTTCCTTGATTTGAGTGAGTTAAAAAGCAACCGGTTATAGATAGTGGTCTAAATCTCAATTGTACTGGTATTGCTGTACTCTATTTAAAGGGGGGGATGTCAGCCGGTAGCCCTACTCTCATGAAAAATCTTGCGAATGCTTGTGACAGATGTTCCCGGTATGGAGGTAATAATCTTACTCTCGTTTTTCTATTCTTTTTGGCAAAGGCTTCGAGAAAAGCATAAGGGACACTAAAAACGTTTCGAAAATCTACCACTTGATAATTTTTCTCATGCCCTTTAATTGAGCATTTATTTAACAGGTGATAGCTGGGATTGTTTCCTCTTCTTAACTCTTCCTTTCCTTTTTTCGATTTGAAGTAGTCATTTTGTTTTTCAAACTCGTTTAAGAGCCAAACCGGGCAAACAAGCACCAAATCGATTTTTTTCTGGGCAAGATCGCATGATTGGCTCATAACAACAACATCATATTCACAGACTTCTACTGAGACTTTTCCTTCTTGTAGCTGTTCTGGAGGGATGATTATTGGACAAGCATCAATAAAATCCCCTTGTAAGAGGTCTTCCTTACTATCAATCTCCTCGTACCACGGATATTCGGTTATCATGGCTTCTCACGTATTATTCTTCGGGTTCGAAAATGCGGGGTTTGGCTTTTTTTATCTTGACAATTTCAACTTCAATGGTGTATCTTTTCTTTGGAGGCATTTGTACGACTTTCGAATCATCTCTCAACTCTTCTCTTTTCTCTAGAAAGGTTTCGTTGATTAAATTTAGGTTCTGTTGTATCATCATTGAAAAGTCAAATTTTTCTTCAAAAAATCGTGCGTTGATCGGGTAATTTTCGATGCTGTAAATATCCTGTAAAACTGCTTTCTCGAACCACTTCTTCTTTATGACTTCATTCGTGGATAAGTCAATTTCATTCTGATAGGAAATCTTCTGAGTTGTCTGTATTGCCATTATTTGAACCTCCTATATAATTCACCTTCTATTGTTTTGAAGAACCAATTATGAGCGACCTCATGAGCTTTTTTAAGCCAGTTTTTGAGTTCCTTGGCATTTTTAGGTGCATCTTCTTCTTGCGCAAGAAGTTCTGTCTCCCAAATGAGTGCATCTTTTTCCAACCGTTTTCCTCGAACAAATCTTAGCCTTAACAATCCCTTTGGTTTCTCGGTCTGAAATGACACTTTAAACTCGAATTCATTTGGCAATTGCTTAACATTTGTTTCATCAAACAAGCTTTTCTCAATATTTAAGCTGATTTTCATTTTTTCTTTTAAAAAGTCAAAAATATTGTCTTTATAGTCAAAATCGATCGCATCGATGTATCGCAGATGTACACTTTTAATTGTTAGCTCATTTATTTTTGGGTGTGTCTTATAGAAGACCTCGATTAAATTATGAACTCTCCTCTCAAAGTCATCCCAAAGATAATTCTCCGTATCGTTGAATGTCATAATCTTTGGCCCAATTTGGATGAGTGGCCATTGTTTTTCTGCCTTTCTAAATCGATATTGGACAATATAGGGGATCATTTCTTCCGGGATTCTTACTGTTGGCAATTCTTCATAATAAGGGTAATCTTTTTCAACTTGATCATATATCCTTCCAATAAAAATCTTGTAGTGAGGGTCTATTGTTTGTGGCAAATCCCACTTCAATTCAAAAATTGCTTCTACAAGAGGTTTGTTTTGTAAGACAATTTTCTCCATTTTAAAAACCCTGCTGACTTTCACAAAAAATCTCGAGTGTTCTTAACTTCTCCATTCATTTTTTAGATAAAGATTTTTTCACCAGTTATCTAATAAAAGAATGATTCTGATGATTAAAAACTCTTCTGATTTAGCAATGATTGTTTCATTAATATTTGCTTAGGAGCAGTCATGAATTAATTCAAGCGATCTTTAATTTCAATTATTAAAAGCGTAATAATCAATACTTAGTTTTTTCCATTAGATTTCGACTAAATAGTAAGAACGAAATTGTCTTTATTTCTAGGTTTAAAGTAGTGTGAAGTTCTTTGCTCCTTTTAGGTGGCTCAAAATGATGTTTGAGTCGATGAAGACTTTTATATCCCCATTCCTCTTCCACTTCTCGTAATAGTTTAGTAAGCTCTTTTTCTTTTAATGAGCCATGAAGTTTGATAAGGCTGTATTCAATCATAATTTCTCTTTCCAATTTCTTCTTTATCTTTGAAATATCGATTTTTTCCAGTATTTCTTTGGAAAGATTCAATTTGAGGGTTATTTCAGTCATTGTTCTCACTAATCTATTAATCACTAAACACCGTGCTTACAGCTTAATTTTAAGTTTTATCTGTTTCTCTTTGCTTCACTTTATTCTTTTTCTCCCTCTGAACTGGTTTAGATATTGCTCTCAGGTTCTTCTCTTCAATGCATATGTTGCTCATTTGGCTATTGCTCATGCAGTCATCAACAACGACCCTCACAAACGACTTCACCCCTTTCTCTTCTTTTTTTCCCCCCTTTTTTCCCGGAGAGTTTTCTTTTCTCTTTTTTCCTAAATAAGCTCCTAGCTAAAAAACTTGGGAACAAGTTCTCTGGTGGGGTTTATTATCACTTCTAGTAAAGGTTTCGAGGGAAATCAATGCAGTTGCTCACGTTCCCTTCAAGTCTCTTTTCTTTATGTGGCTTTTTCTTTCTATTAAGATAAGCACCAGGACGAAGCCGCTAGTGGGGAGGAGAAAGGCTGTGGAGTAGAGTATCTTCGCTACGTTATTAGGCGTAACTAGCTGGTAGATTTCCAAGCCGTTCCAGCCATCTGCGATGAAAATCAAGCCATCATGGTAAAGAACGTCATTACAAAAGCCCCGATAGTCATCGATTACAGCGGCAATTGTGACAGGGTCGTGGGGGTTGGTGATATCAATTACTCGGAGCCCTCCATAGATTTGTGCGATATAAGCATATGGTCCCTTAACACATAGTGCTTCTGTCCAACCCCAATTATTGTTAAATTGCGCAGTTTTCACCGGGTTCCTTTTGTCGGTAATGTCTAGTACATAGAGTGTATCAAACCAGGTGGTCACATAGGCAAATTTTCCTTGAACGAAAATGTCTGTTAGCCCCGCACTAAAATAAACCCAAGAGAGCGCCACAGGGTTTGCTGGAATGGAAGTGTCGACTATCAACATTATGCCATCATACCCAATTGAGGTGAGATAGGCAATCTCTCCTTCGACAAAGAGGTTGGTGAGTTGGAACCCTGGCTCGGCAATTTGAATGTGGGAATTAAGGGTAGGGTTCGTTGGCTTCCGACAATTAATAATGAAGAGCCCATAGTTATCATGGGTGAGATAACAAAACTTTAGTTTGGTATCAAACCATAAATTATGGAAATTCCCTATTTGCGACTGATAGGTGTAGTTTCCCACAAGCACGATATTGGTGGGGTTGTGTACATCCAGAATCTGCAACCCTATCTTGGCTATGGAAAGGTATGCATACCCATCAGCAACAGCCACATCCATAATGCCATTATGTGGGTACTTGTACGTTGCAACAAGCTCTGGATGGCTGGTATTGGCAATATTGATGATTTCTAGCCGGGAGTGAGAAAAGAAAAACCCCGCAGGCTTACTGACAAGGTAGGCATAGTCCCCATCAATGGCAAGCCGCCAAGCCTTACCATTGGTGTCAAAATAGTCCAGGAGTGCCAGCTGCCTAACATTCGAAACATCAAGGGTGTAGAACCCCGAAGTATAATCAGCACAATAAAGCACTTCGTTTAACGGCTCTCCTAGCGCAAGAGCATAAATGTTAAAATTGATTCCTAAGGAATTATTGAAGTGGCTTATTTCTGTGGGGTGTTCGATATCGGTGATATTTATTATGTAAATTCTATGTCTATATGTGTCTGAAAAAAAAGCCGTACTACTGGTAGCAACAATACAATCAATGTCCTTTGCAGACGTTTCAAATGTTGTGAGCAACTCTGGTGCCAGGGGGTCAGTGATATTTACGACCTTCAAAAGGCTCGATTCTCCTATCCGGTCGCTCCCCACCAGCAAGTAATTGTCCCCCACTTTTGCTAATTCGTTTCCCCCGCCAATGTCAACGCTTGCAACTTCTACGGGGTTAGAGGGATCAGAAACATCGATAGTGACTAGATTGGCATCTGGCGAGGTAAAAAGATACCCCTTACTGAAAACCGGCTCACTATAATAACCACCACTTTGTGTGCGATTGATTTCTCCCGTTAAAAAGGGGCGAGTGGGGTCAGAAAAGTTGATAATGCGGAAAACATTGCCACCTGCAGAGTGTGCCGTACCCCTATCAATAACATAAGCAAAATTTCCTTGAACAGTAAATCGTTCTATCTTTCCCTGAAATTTTCCAAGCAGTATTGGCATTGTTGGATTGGAGACATTAATGAACAACAACCCCTTATCATAATCAGCAAGTACAGCGATATTGCCACTAATTTCTATCCAAGGGACAAAATCATTTATCGCTCGGTCTTCTTGTGATACTGTTCGCTCCTCACTAAAAGTGCTGAGGAGTTGCGAGCTGGTTGGGTCAGAGATGTTGAAAATCAATAATGTTCCGGGGTCGCTTGCGACAAAAGCCAGCTCGTCTTGCACTTCTACATCTACAGGGGCACCAAAGCGGTTGCGATATTGCCCCATTTTTTTGAGTGTCTGTTTGAAGTGTTCACCAACAAGGATATTCTTTGTGCTCTCATCATTGGTTGTGGCCAAAGCGTGCATTAATACTCTATTATTGTTCAGACTGACTGCAAGCAAAAATACTATCATAAGCCACCCTTGCAGTTGCACGCCTATTTTTCGTTGCATTCTTCCTTCCACAATTCTCACAGCGTTTATTCATCAATCTTCCTTCAAAGCTAACTGTTATTACTTTATATAATCTATGAATAATCTTTGTATTTTTCTGGAATCGTTAGTCGTCTATTTTAAAAAAATTTTTTTATAACAATAAATGCTTTGTTTTTTCTGAGCGTTTTTTCTCAGGTAAGAAAAAGGAAAAAAGAAGTGTTGAACAAATAAGTAAATTTTTGAATAATCGAAAAGGATATGATTGCTTGAGAAGGCGACTGACTATTTTTTTTATTCTGAGGTTTGTTCCTTCTCACTAATGGTTAGATATTGAACAGCACTTTTGGGTTGGGACTTATTTCCTCTTCGCTACGAAGCGCTGTTTTCCCAGCACAAGTTCTATCAGTTTCTTTTGTTCAAAAATCTTTGCCCCAAGAAAGTTCGCAAGTCAGTTTTTCTTTTTCCGAGAAACAAGAATTACTTCTACCAATAGCGATAAAGTGCTCATTGTAAGAAGAAAGCTAAAGTCCGAGCTCCATAGTGTTCCTTCCTCTATAATACGACAACTATTAAAGGTGGCACTGTCACCTCCTTTAGGGATGCTAAATATGAAATAAAGATTATTGCCTTCCATTCCAAGATGGCATTTCTTTTGTGAATAGCTGCAGGATTTTTAGGCGTGACTTTTGATTGGGTGGAGGAATTAGAAGAAATCGGTCAAATCTTCCTGATCGTAAAAGTGTTGGATCAACAATATCAAGCCTATTGGTTGCCAGTAATAATAACCACAAAGTTAAGCATTTCTGGACCATCAATTTCAATCAACAACTGATTAATGACTCTTTCAGTTGTTCTGGAATCACCAAAACCACTGCCTTTGTTTGGCGTAAGAGAATAGATTTCATCAAAGAAAACAATTGTTTAAACAGATATCTTTGCTTTTCTGAATATCTCTTGAACAGCTTTTTCAGACTCTCCTACACATTTACTAAGCAATGCTGCTCCTTTTATACTAATAAAATTGAATTCACTTTCAATCCCCTCAGCTTTTGCAAGGAGATTTATTAAGTTGGATAATCTACCCATCACAGTGCTTAGGAGTTTTATTATATGAACCCTAGCAAAGAACCAATAGAATAATTCCTTTTATTATTAATTATGAAACTAATAAAAAATGTGATTGTTGAATTAACAAAAAGTGTTCAAAAAAGGGACATTTTTTTAATTATATACAGAAGAAATTACCAATAACCAGTGAAATTAAGAATCGTTTTAATAAGAGTGAAGGAACCAAGAAGAATAGTAACAATAGCAACAACAATTTTCAGCCATTTGCTTTCGACTTTTTTAGTGGTAAGGGCAGCAAGTGGAGTAGAAAGAACAGTTCCTATAATAAGATAAAGTGAGAGACCCCAATCGCCAATATCAAAAGGACCACCTGAAGCATGAGAAGAGATAAGGTTAGTGATAAGAGTGGCAACGACACCAACAAAACAAATAACCCCCTCGGAAAGAGAAGTGGAAGCAATAGCATTTTTACCATCACGACCGGAAAGAATTTGTCCAGAAACAGCAAGAGGGCCATAGCCACCACCAGAAATGCCCTTATTAAAACCAGCAAGAGCACCAATGAGAATGATTTTCTTGAGGGAAAAGTGCATCTGCCTTCTAATGTACACAAGGATTAAGACACCCATGGAAAGAACCATTACACCGATGTAAAGTTTGACGGCAAATTTGAAAAGAGAGCCATAACTAAAGTAAGCAGAGAGGACAGAGGAAAGAATCGTCCCGAGAGCACCAAAACCGATGAGAATGATAACAACTTTAGAATCGGTGGTGAGCTTCATGAATTTAGCGAAAAAAGCCGAGCCTTTTTTAGATTGCAAAGAGCTGGTTGGTTTAGGAGGTTCTAGCGGGGCTGATTCTTGGTCAACAATAGGATCAATATCTGTTCTTGGTGATTTCTTAAAACCCAGGGTCATATTTTTAAAAAGCACATGGAACAAAGCGGAAATAATGCCAGTGATAAATTCTGAGAGAAGAACCGCTGGAACAATTTGGATAGGTTCAAAGCCCATAATTAGAAGAATAGGAGTAAGAGTGGTGCCATACCCCATACCAAGGGAGGAGTCCATATATTCACAAAGAAAAGCTATAACTGCAACTAAAAATAACACCCAAGTGAAATCATAAAGTAATATCATAGGTTTCCCCAATAAACATTCTAAATTGCGGGAAACGTGAAAAAATAAGTATTTAAAGATTTGGAATCTTTAAAGAATGTGAGTAGTAAAGTTACAATATGAATAGAAATAAACAATTTTCAAGTGATGGAAAAATCATTAAAAAGGAATCGTTTGGCATAACAGGTGTTGTGAAATGAATGTACAGACAACTTCAAATGGTAATGATTTCTTTGAAAGGGGCTGTAAAGAGAAGAGTGGAGAATAAGAGAGGTTATTACCAAAAGGGAAATTTGCAATAATCGGACTAATAGTTCCAATTTTAATATTGGTATTTTTAATTGGAAGTCGGAGGATTATTAGAGAAGGAGTACCAATAACTTTTGATGGATATCATTATCTACGTTTTTTTAAAAGGATTTTTCAATAGTGAATCTGTACCAATATTTTGGTGCTATTCGTAGCTTATTTTGGAAAGTCAGTTTCCAAAGAATTGTCAGCATTGAACCCATTATAGGCTCTCTTTGGGACATCCAATCCTTCATTCCTTCACCGCATCGTACTTTTACCTT
>DXJV01000092.1 GCA_019056785.1 Candidatus Heimdallarchaeota archaeon | reverse complement strand
CTTATGGAAGTTTCATGGAGAAGCGGTAAAAATAGAGATACCATGACTCCACCCAGACTTATTGAGAAGTTACTCTAGTTGTGCCATAACAAATTAATTTTCTTGAAGTTTTTTTAAGATATAACTTCTATCATAAAAACCGGTAAGTTTGTGGGCCGGGGGTAACAATTTTTCTTTTGTTAAAGGATTACCCAAATAAAACTTTTCCACTGTACTCGCCTGTACTTTGCCCTCTTTCCAGTACAATTTTACAATATCAAGCTGGTCCTTCCATTTCCTTCTTTGTGATTTTGTCAAATACTCATCATCTTCAGCAATCCAAATTTCATCGTATTCGACAACTAATCTTTGGGAACCATCCAAAAATGCCTCTTGAGCCGGCGATGGGAGTTTTTCTTGTACATACAGGACCCAAGGTCTCCACATTTTAAGTATTATTTTGCCTGACTTTTTTTGTATCTTGGCATTTCTGAAATCTCCAAAGAAGGAATCTTGTAAAGCTTTTCTTTCATCTATATCGACATCATTTTTTTTAGCCATTTTCTTTTCGTTTATTATGGAAGATGGGGGTGCAGAAGAACTCTGAGAAGGTGGAGAAGTGGGCTGTTCTTTAAATGCTTGCACAATGATGCCAAGAAGAAACAAAACTAGAAGAAGTCCCTTCCATGTCTGATACCATTTTTTGGGAGGCAAAGCTGGCAACTCACTTCTGCAATGTTTACAAATTGTAGCATTTTCTTTGACTTTTTCTTTGCAGAATGGGCAGATTCTTTTTGCCATGCTACTCCCCCTTCATCTTATTTATTCAGCAGAACGGGCCGGTCAGCCGCCGCGCTTTTTGCGGTCGGCTGAACTGGCGAGGTTAGCCCCTGAGATCAAAATCATATTCACTTTTATACTTCTCTTGGACAAAACTTGAGCCAAGAATACAATGGGCCATAGCCAACGCTATTGACCAAATCTTGCATGTTTTGCCCGTGTTCAGACCCACAAATTAAGAGTGTGGGCCAAGCATTGATTTCAAGTATAGTTGCAAGCCAATACCTTTCCCTAATAGGGTCTACTAGTTTACTTGTCAACAGCTCTCGAACGTGGTTTTTCAATTCATTTGTTGGTTGCGCCAGAGAGTATTGGGCAACGTGTCCCTGAGAAAGCTTTAGGCACCCGAGCTGCTCTGCCGTTAAGTCTGTGTAGCAATGCTTTATCGATAATTCGGTTGCAACATCGAAAGGGATAGTATTTTGAACTTCATGATTTGACAATCCTTCGTTACTCATTTCTTCAATAATGCATTTAACACCTTCATTCTGACAGATTCGTTTTATCAATGATCTAAATTCTTGAATTTGTTCATGCGAGTGCTTTGAAGTCCCACACTGGATCTGATGTGATGTTCCTAAAATTATAATTTGAGGCTTGTCTTTCATATTACCACCGCATAGCTTGCCGCAAGAGATGAAAAGCATTAATGAGCATGCCAGCATCTCTCACACATGTCAGTCTCTGCCGGTTCGATTTTCTTTATTAGCATTTATTTAATATCCTTCCAATAACTTCTTTCTTTTCTCATCATACTCTTTTTTCGTGATTAAACCTTTATCGTATATTGATTTCAATTCAGATAACTTCTTTTCTATACCTGGTGACAGGGAATTCTCTGTAGACGATTGGTCCATTTTCAATTTCTTGATTGGGGATGTCTGTTTAAAAGACTGATTCAATGATACTAGTTTATAATCTTTGATTTTATCTTTAAAACTACTATCTGGCTCGAAATACGTTATTAGTTTTACATTTGTTCCTGCCAGTGCGCCAATTGCGCCAAATAGCATAGCACCAGGGGCAGTTGTTGATGCGTCACGCATATTAGCTTTGATAAATATCAACTCGTTGTTCGATAAGGAAAGCTGTAATGCTTCTGGCTCACAGTTTCCTGAGCCAGTTCCTATGGGCATCCACTTGAAACTATAAAAACCTGGATTTAAATCAATTGCCATATATTCCTTGTCGTTTCCTATTAGACCGATTTTAACATTGTTGACGTATAGTTCGGCGACTTCGTTCATCTTTATGCCACGGGAATTCTTCATAAAGAGTTCACCCAAGAAAAAATGAACTCTGGATTCGTTTTCATCGAGTTGAAATCGTTCCACAGTTGATTGTTGTTGTAATGGGGCAGGAGAGTGATTGATTCTCGTTGCACAAGCGGCTAGAAAGAAACAAAAAAAAGAGATAGATTATTTTCTTGAAATTCATACATGCCTCCTTTTCCTATGGCTAACGGAAAGCTGAGGGGCGCGAGTTTACGAGCGTCCCTCTCCAGCGATTTGTTCGGAGTTTTGGTCCTTATCTTTTCCTGTTATTTCCTTTTGTGTTTCCTGTTCTTTTTCTTTTGCTTCATCAAAACTACGGATTCTT
>DXJV01000101.1 GCA_019056785.1 Candidatus Heimdallarchaeota archaeon | reverse complement strand
TTTTCTCTGGTACATTCGTTGCCCTGCACCACATTTTTCAAACCTTTCAGAGTTTCTTTGGAAGGTTTCAAAAAAGGTGGACTTTTATTTTCTCGATTATAAAAAAGCAGAGTTTTATGGGTTATGGAAAGAGGCTTTTGATACTCACACACATCAATGGAAAACAGAGCTGATGGAAAAAAGGAACATCTTAAAATGATTCTAAATTAAGAAAACAAAATTTCAGAACCCTATAACGGGAAAGTCTTTTTAGCATCAAGAGAATTTTAAAAAAATTCTACAGATAAATAGTTATTAATTATCGATTTATGTGAAATTCTAATAAAAAAGATTTTGAGAATCAAATTTTTCCTCCGTATAACAATCCAAAATTTGAAATTCTCAACAAAATAGGAATTTTTAAACTTTTGTAGAAAAGCTTTTTTAAAAGATAATTTTCAATAATCAATGAGGGAGAGCTATGCTGAATAAAAAAGCTTCCGCACTATTATTAATTTTAATTAGTGTATCTTTTATGCCGATTATCAATACACAAAAAATCAAAGCAACAGCTCCAACACCTTTTTTTACGATATATTTATTATGCCCAAAAGGCCAACCAGACAGGACGGGGTGGGTTACACGAATTTCTAAAGAATTACAACAAATAGGCATTGGAACAACTTTGATATTAGCTAGTTGGGTAGAAATTTCTCCCCGAACTTGGAGTTATCCTGGTCCTTATCCCATTCCTTCCTACGCTGAGGGTGGTTATGATATTCTCTTTGTTGGTTGGTCTGGGCGTCTTGATTTTAATCCAACCGGTTTGTTTGACAGCCCATCTATTACTCCTAATGGCGACAACTTTTATCAGTACGAGAATCCTGAGATGGACTGGGCTATTAGCAACTACAGCAGTTCTTTTGTCTTTGACGATCGTATTTACTGGGCTAAGCAGATTCAAGCGATTTTGTATGACGACTTACCTCGAGCTACGATTTTCTATCCGGCTGATATCTATCCCCATGACCCAAATTTAGTTGGCTGGGATCCCCTTCTTTGGGAACTTGATTTTCAATCAATGGAAAATTGGAGTATTTCTCACCAAACGAAATTTCATTATGCTACACGATATCAATTCAAACATTTTCATATATATGATGGTTTAATGAGTGAAAATGATGCACAATGGTTACATCAAATATATACTGGTTTAATCGAACGTGACTCCTTAAATGGTTATGATTACAGCTCTCGACTTGCAACATCCATTACCACAACAGATGGGTATACTTACAATATCGAGCTTAATCCCAATGCTACTTGGGCAGATGGAACACCTTTAAACGCTTATGATGTTAATTTTTCTTACAATGTTATATTTAACGCAGACTTTGGAGTGCCATATTATCATAAGGATTGGTGGATGTATGTTAACGAAAGCTCTGTGCAATGGGATCCTGCAATAAGTAATTATACATTAAGTATTACCTTTGAGAAGCGGGATGTATTTCAGAAAAAATATTTAGCATTAGATATTCTTCCAAAGCACATTTGGGAAACGATCCCATATGCAAATCTGAGTACCCAAGCTGAAATTTGGGCTAAAACCGATCCCGGTAAGATTTTTGGCGCCGGACCTTACCGGCTTGCATCATATAATGAAACCAATCAAATCATCCATTTAATAAAGAATGAGTATTTTGATGAATGGTATGGTTCTGAACCCTACTTCGATGAAGTTTACTTTGAGTATTTTAATTATATCGATGCCTTGGATGCGATTTCTTCAGGGATAGTTGATATGATTGATCATGCGTTCCCATTCCAACCTGATCAGCTCCCTCCAGCTGTTTCTTATACAATGGTTGATAAACTCGGTTTACAAGAAATGGCTTTTAATAACAAACATCCCTACATAGGTACCGGAGAATTTTGCCCAATTAGTGGACCGGAGTCAGCAAAACATGTTCGAAAAGCTATTAATCACGCCATTCCCAGAGAAGCAATTATTGAAGATGTTCTTAATGATCTTGGAACTCCTGGGGTGACTGGTTTTCCAAAGACTGCCATTGATTTTGACCATACATTAAAACCATATGAATATAATCTCACATTAGCAAGGCAACATATGGAAAGCGCAGGCTTTGTTTATGAAGATACTCTCACGACCCTTTCAATAGGGGAAACAAGCATTGCGTTTCTAACGATAATGGGTTCGCTAGTTATAACAGCCACTGTGAATATTATTGTTCGAATTAAAAAACAGCGGAAGTCGATTTTTTAATCGCTTGCGTTCTTTTTTTAAAAAAATTAAACAAGCTTCCCCCGTTTGTACAGAATGTTTCGTTTTCAGACAGGGATTAACAAAGGTCACTGTATCTTGGAACAATAACAAATAAAAAAAAAGTAAAAAGAGAGAAAATTATTTTCTCTTTCTTAAGATAATAATAATCGAAAGAACCGTTAGTGAAGGGAGCAAATAGACAATTGGAAATGTTTTTGATGATTGAGAAATAGTTATTGTATAATAGAGCCCGCCATTATCATCTTTTGCCATATTTTGTGCCACAGAATTGTCTATTGCAGTTATGTAAAAGTCAATCGTGTCTCCTACTGTAAAAGAAGGCAAAACAACGCTGTAAATGTCAACCGAAAGTAAAGTCATATTTACCATTCGCCAGCTAGCATTATTCACTCTGAAGTAAAGAGAGACGACGATGAGACCACTTGCATCTGTTACTTGACAGGTAATATTTATGTCATCTAATTCTGTGGGATAATTAGGAGTATAAACGATTGTAGAGATTACCGGGGACAAAATGTCACTTGAACTAATTGTGAAGTTATAATAAAGACCTCCATTGTCACTAGTTACTACATTTTGATTAGGTGAATTGTCAATTGCCTTGAGATAATAGTCAATAATGCTGCCATATTCGAATGGTCCTATTGTCAGAGTATACCAATCAGCAGTGTCAAGAGTCATTGTTTGGTTTAACCACTCGCCATCATCTATTCTATAGAAGAGTATGACGGTAAAAATTCCACTATCATCTGTTACCTCACAGTTTATTGTAATTGTATCTAATTCAGTAGGTTGCGTTGGAGCATGGCTAATCGAAGAGATAATTGGTCCTGTTACATCACCCGAAACAATGGTAAATTGATAGAAGGCGCCTGAATTGTCAGCTGTTGCAGTATTGGGGTGTGTGCTTGAATCCTCTGCAGTAATAAAATAATCGATGACATCATTGTAAGAGAAAGGTCCAATTGTCACCTCATAGAGTGTTCCTATTGTTAGGGGCATTGTCACATTAATCCACGAGCCATTATTAATCCGGTAATGGAGTATTACTTCATCAATGTCATGAAGGTCATTCACATTACAACTGATAGTAACAAGCTGGATATCTGTTGGAGCTGTAGGGTCAGTAGTCACTGCTACAATTGTTGGTGGCGTAGTATCGATTGTGAAATTTCGTATTACACTCCAAGAACCCCAATTGCCAGCTTCATCTCTTGCACGTACCCGCCAATAATAAACACCATCTGCTAGGGTAGCAGTTGTATAGTCGCTATTAACGACTGTTTGATTTACAACTAAAGTGCTGAAAGTATCATTATCTGCTACTTCGACTTGATACAAATAGCTATCTGCTACATCAGACCAATTTAATAAGGGGGTGGGGTTATTGTCTAAGAGCCCCTCGTCTGGAGAGAAAAGCGCAGGTTGAGAAGGCGGATTCGTGTCAACTGTGAAAATCCGGTAAGTGCTCCAAGAGCCCCAATTGTTTGCAGAATCTCTTGCGCGCACTCGCCAATATTTCATCCCGTCAGTGAGATGAGGAACTGTATAACTAGTAGCTCCAGTATACACTTGAAACTCCAGGTAACTAAAACTGGAACTTGAGGCAACCTGAAGATGATATTGCACTGCAGTTGATACGGAGGACCAATCCAAAAACGGGCTGTCGTCATTTATTACGCTCATATGAGAAGGTGAATTCAATGCCGGGGCCGCAGGGGGAATGGTATCGATCGTGAAACTTCTTGTACCAGAATAAGAGCCCCAATTACCAGCAGCATCTCTTGCTTGGACATGCCAGTAAAAAACCCCATTTCCAAGTGGGCCGGAAGTCCAAGAAGTTAAACTAGTAGAATATTCTGCAACATAAGGCAAGGAAAAACTTGGGGAATTATCTATCACAATATGGTAGAAATTGGCACCCGATGAGGGGTTCCAATCAAAACTGGGCGTATTGTCATTTGTTATTAAACCATTAGTGGGATAAACAAGTGCCGGCGAAGGGGGAGGTGTACCATCTACTTGAAAATGCCAGATAACACTCCAGGGGCCTAAGCCACCGAATAATTCTTTTCCCCGAACCCGCCAATAATAAGTGTTATCAGATAAACTAATAGGAATAGTAATACTTGTGGCTTGGATATTAGTAGAGTAAACAATACTTGAAAAATCGCTATTATCATCAACTTGAACATCGTAAGAATATGCCCCAGAAACAGAGCCCCAGGTTAAGGTTGGGGTTCGATCATTTGTTAGATAACCATTAGAAGGGCTTATCAAAATCGGGGCTGTTAATGCAAAAATGAAGTTGCCTTGTTCAGGATTTCCAATTACTTGTAATTGGGTGCTTATGTTTAGAGGACGAGAAGTATTTCTACTAACTCCATTCGACATTAATCCTGAGAAAACAATATTAAAGCAAATTAAAAAAATAAAAGTTCTCTTTTTTAAAAGAAATTTTGTAAAACCAATCCACTCCTTTACGTTTAAACAATAAGTAAGTATCTTTGCGACTTGGGTTAAAAAGGTTTAGCAATTTAAAAACAATAGCTTTTTTCTTTATAAAAAAGAGCCAATTTGCAACACTCCTACATTAATGAGATTGTAAACTTTCGATTTTCTATTATTAGGAGGGTGGTTTTTCAAATCTCTTCTGTGAAAAAGAGAAACTCATTATAAGAATGCCCTATAACAAAGACTTTAATTTTTAACTTCAATGTTATTAATACACAAGCATTTTTTGGATGGTGGTAAAATTTAGACTCGAGATAAAAAGTACTATTTTACTTCTTTTGGTAGTAATTTTACCTTTTATTAATGGTTCTTTGAACGTTTCAGAGCCAAGCAGCTTTTCTATTCCAAAAGCAACAAATAATCTGAGCTTTTCCTTAAGTTGGGATTTCTATACTGCTCATGCTATTCACGATAGTGCTGCTGCAGCAGACATTGATGGCGACGGCAATCTAGAGGTGTTCTTTGGTGGACTTGAGGGGAAATTTTATTGTTTAGACTCCACTGGTGACCTTAAATGGTATTTTAACACTTTAGACACTATTTACGGTCCCACCCCTATAATCGCCAATTTTGATCTTGACCCTGAACTAGAGATCATTATTTGTGATTTTGCGGGCTTAGTATATTGTCTCAGCTCCACTGGAACCGAAGAGTGGCATTACAATACAACTGCAGAAAGAGTTGAGTTGTCTCCTGCAGTAGCAGATTTAGACAACAATGGTTGGCTCGAGATAATTGTTGGGACAAACACCAAAGGACTGCAATGCCTTAGTCATGATGGGGTGCTACAGTGGACCTTTCCGGCTAATGCTTCATGTTCTGCTGCCATTGCAGATATAAACAACGATGCTTCTCTCGAGGTTGTTTATGGTTCTAATGACTCTCGCGTCTACTGCCTGGACAGTAGCGGAGTTCAGCAATGGAATTTCACTACAGGCGACGAAATTAGTGCTACAGTTCTCGCTGATCTAGACAACGACAACTCCTATGAAGTATATGTTTCTTCTCGAGATAACAATTTTTATTGTCTTAATGCTTCCGGCATAGAGCAGTGGAGACTCACCTCGACGACAGTTTTTGGTTCCGCAGCAGCTTTTGGAGATATAAATAATGATGGCGAAGTAGAGATCCTTGTTTGTGATTTTCTCTACAAGCTATATTGTTTGAATCGCACAGGCACTGTTCTATGGTCAACTACAACGGGCATGACTCAGTCAACTTGTCCTGTGGTTGCTGATCTCGATAAAGACAATCTCTTAGAAATAGTGGTCGTTATTAATGACCCCTTTAATTATACCATTTGTTGTTACAACTCAACAGGCAGTCAAATTTGGTATTCAACCTTTTCTCATTTTCTCACTGCCACTCCTTTGATTGTTGACCTTAATCATGACTTTCAATATGAAATTTTGATTGGTGCTGCAGGTGGTTATTTCAGATGTTACCAAGCCACCACAACCTCACAAAAAGAAGTTTACAACGCTCCATGGTATGGTTTTTATGGTTCGATGTTTCACACCGGTGTCATGGATACTGATAGCGATTTACTTGATGATTCAACTGAAACCTATTACAAAACAAATTCACAATTAAATGATACCGATGCAGACTATATTCTTGATGGCTATGAAGTTTTAAGCAGTAAGACTGACGCCACAATAGGTGATATGGATGGCGACGGCTTATTGGATGGTGAAGAATTTTACACCTATCACACATACCCAGAAGATAGCGATTCAGATAATGACCAACTCAATGATTATGATGAAGTTACGGGGACATATGGCTATATAACCGATCCCCTAAAAAACGATACAGATGGCGACCTTTTAACCGATTTTGAAGAAGTAACGCTTGGCGACGACGGATACATAACCAACCCCCTTAATACAGACACAGATGCTGATGGTTTGGACGATTATGAAGAATCCCGCTATGGATTTGATGGCTATGAAACCAATCCTACAAATCCAGATACTGATAACGATACGTACTCGGATTATGATGAGTATATAGCCGGGACAGATCCAACAGACCCTAATGATTATCCCGGTGCAAGCCCAAGCCCATCACCTTCACCCTCACCCTCACCAACACCAACAGGCGGTGTACCTTATGGAACATTACTAGTTTGTACGGGTGTTGCATTACTTCTAACTATTATCATTAGACGAAAACGGCAAACTACTCTCATCCTCAAATGAAAAAAGCATGTTAAAATTAATCGTCCGTTTGAATTAGAAATCGGAGGATTGTTTCTTCCGATCTTCCTCTTTTTCTTTGTCGGTTTTTTCGTTTGTAAATTTAATTTACTGTTCAGTTTTGATAAGCTCCGGAGAAAAGAAATAGGGAGACAATATCTCTCGAGAAGAAAACATTGCATTAACAGATAAAATTATTTGGAAGAAAACCATGAACTTTTTAGCAAGAGAGGTTATCGTTTTGAGATATACTAAGAACCAACAACGAGCTATTGACCATTGGGAGGGGAATCTTCAGATCATTGCTTGTGCCGGTTCTGGGAAGACCGATGTTATCACCCGTCGAATTGCCAATCTCGTATGCACCGGTGTTCCTACGAGAGAAATTGTTGCTTTTACTTTCACTGAAAATGCCGCGGAAGAGATGAAATTCAGGATTCGGAAACATCTCCAAGAACTCCGACCCGAGAACCCTGAAATAGGCGAGATGTATATTGGAACCATACATTCATTTTGCTATCAGCTTTTACAAGAGTTTAAACCAAAGTATAAGAATTATGATGTGCTTGATGAACACAAACGAATCCTCTTCACCCATTTTCGACGTAATTTCAATAAAATCAAACTCGGGGAAATAATTCGTCGAAAATATGCCGACGTTATGAATTTCTGTTTTAATGTTGACGTGGTCCGCGAAGAGCTTATTCCACTCGAGGAGCTTCCAAAACCTTTCCGCGAGTGTTTTGAATACTATTGCCAATTGCTGGATGAGGAGCGTTTCCTCGACTTTTCTGGGATGATGTATGAAGTTTATCAATTATTAATAAACGACAAGGAATTTGCTGAAGAGGTTTTCAAACGGTACAAGCACATTGTTGTTGATGAATATCAAGATATAAACCCCCTCCAAGAACGGATTATTGAACAGCTTGCACAACATTCGAAAAGTCTTTGTGTTGTTGGCGATGATGATCAGTGTATCTATCAATGGCGGGGGTCATATGTCGATAACCTCATTACTTTTAGTAAACGCTATCCTGATGTAGAAGTGATAGACATTACAATCAACTTCCGGAGTAGTAAAGTTCTTGTTGACTCTGCCAGGCAATTCATCGAACATAATTTTAATCGGCTGCCGAAAAGCATCTCGGGTTGGAAAGAAGCTAAGATAAAGTTTGAGCCGGGCGACCTTTATGCCGTCCAATTTCGCACCTTTGAAGAAGAACTCAACTTCATTATCAATCGTATAGAACAGTTACGAGGAACAAAATTTGTTAATAATAAAGGAGAGGAGTATGCTCTTGACTATCGAGACATAGCAATTTTCTTCCGAACAGTTAAAAGATCAGCAGATAGCTACATGCAAGCTTTTAAAGAACGGGGGATACCTTTTGTTGTGAAGGGTGGTGGAAAACTTTTCGAACAAGATGAGGTCATACTTGCCGTCAAGGCATTTGCTTTTTTAGGTGATTGGAAAGTTGATAATAAAACTATCACAGCGGAAGATTTGCACAGACAATATCGCCTGACGTTTCAAGACAAAGGCGATGCAACAAAATTCGTTCGTGAAGTGGAACAATTAAAAGCCAGTTACAAACCAAATGACACTATCAGTTTGCAAGGCTTTTTCCACCTTATCCTCGGCTTTATGGGGGCAATAGAATTTGAATTCTCAGAAACACAACTGTATAATCTCGGCATGTTTAGCCAGGCGATAACAGATTTTGAAGCTATTTATAAGCAAATTAAATTAAAAGACATCAAATACTTTCTCGGCTACATTGTAGGCTATGCAAAATGGAACTACGAAGAGGGAGGGGCAGATGACCCAACAAAGATTAATGCAATAAAAATTATGACAGTTCATCGTGCAAAAGGATTGCAATTTCCGGTAGTCTTTGTTCCCCATCTCATCGAGGGGTTATTCCCAATTAGAGCAAGAAACTCGAACAGATGGCTAATTCCTACTAATTTATTTAATGTACAACGGTATGAAGGAAATCTTGAGGATGAGCGACGGTTATTTTATGTCGCAATAACACGAAGCGAAAAATTTCTTTTCTTGTCAACACATCAATATAAGAAGAATTATCCGGGACTTCAAAACGAACCATCACGCTTTCTGAGAGAGTTTCCCCAGGCAAAAACTTTAACCCAACCAATTCCAGACCCCACTCATCGAGAAAAATTAGATTTGAAACTTGCGGCGCCATTGAAACGTTTTGCCACATCCTACAGCGATTTGCGCTATTACGACCATTGCCCCTACGATTATAAATTGCGCTTTATTTTTGGATTCAATCCGGAAATTTCCATTGCATTAGGCTACGGCCGGTCCATTCATAACATTTTGAACATTATCCATTCCAAATATCTAACGAACCCCCCATCAGATGAAGAAATCTTGAAAATTGTTGAACAAAATTTCTTCCTGCGGTATTGCACCCAAGAATTCATTGACCGATTTAAGCAGAGTGCAATCAGGATAATAAAAAATTATATTGAGCGATTCTCTGGAGAATTTAATCTCATACTTGAAACAGAAAAACAGTTTGAATTTGCCTTAGAACAAGCGCTCATTTCCGGGCAAATCGATCTGATCAAAAAATTCAATGAAAAAGGAGAGTTAGAAGCCATTGAAATAGTGGACTTCAAAGAACGCGACCTTTCTGAAATGACAACTGATTATGTGAAACAGTTACGCTTATATGCAATTGCAGCAATGCGCTCTCTCGGGTTCCAACCAAAAAGAGCTGTAGTTCACCACCTCGATGAAGGAACCCGTTCAGAGGTTGACATTAGTGAGGAAGCCCTTAAAAGTATGGAATTCGAAGTAAAAGAAACTATAGAGAATATTATCTCGAGAAGATTTCCTAAAAAGGCTAAAAAGAAGAGCTGCGATATATGCGATTGGAAATGGATTTGCACGAAAAGGGAAAAATAACGGAAAAAATCATTACAAAAAGGAGTTACTTCTGCTTTTTACCCAAACAAAAGGTAAAAAAGGGAGGAAAATTAAAGAAAAATAGCTAATATTTTCTTTCGGGAAAAATTTGAGGTTAGAAAACAATGGAAAAACAAATTGGAGCAGTGTTAGCAAGAACATTTCAAGAAGTTTGTGAGAAGTCCAATAAGAGAGCCAAGAAAGATTTTTCGAAGATTAGTGAGGAAGAAGTTGCTGAAATTGAAAAATTATTAAAAAAGATCGACGATAAATCATTCAATTTTATAGCTGAGATAAAGAAATATCTACAAATAACCGAGGGAGAGTGAAAAAATAAAATGCTTGTAAAACAAATTTCTTTGAACAATTGGATGGGACATAAAGAAATAAGCCTCGCATTTTTACCCGGAAAAAATTTAGTCTACGGGGCAAATGCATCAGGAAAAAGTAGTATTGCAAAGGCCATCTCTTTTGCTCTAACGGGGTTACTACCAAAAAAAACAGACCCACGGCGAACTGATAAGGAAATGGCTTTTGTTGATATTATTGTTAATTTTGGGAAAAAAGAAGGCGATTATCTGCTTCGACGGCAATTGGATAAAGGGAAGAAGCCAAAAACACAACTTTTCATTTATGACGTGGATGAGCTTTCTGAAGCACTTTATGTTGGCCCTGAAGCCGAACAATTTTTAAGAGAACGCTTAGAGCTCTCGGAAGAGATCTTCCAAAGGATCATCTATATGAAAGAAGAAGATGTGTATGAATTTTTAGCAAACCCAAATGATGCTGTCATCAAGGAGATTGACCGTCTCATCGGCTTGGAAAAAGCAAGCAGAATAGAAAATGAATTGTTTGACTTGAAAAGAGAGGTAAATAAACAAACGAAATTTATCACAAAACAAATATCTAGAACTAAGGCTGGGATAGAAGTTAATCTTGGTGTTCCTCCAGAAATAAAAGGGTTAAAGCCAGCCAAGATTGAGAAAAGGTTGAATGAGATTGAAAATGAAATAACGGATTTGAAGAAACTCAAAGATTATGTTGAAAAAAGAGATGGAATACTGGAAGAGTTAAAGACAATTATGATTGACCTGGGGGAAGATGAGCCAAAAGAATTAGAAGTAAAATTGATAGAACGACAGCAAACTGCAGAAAAAGACAAAGAAACATTGGAAACTAAACAACAAAAAGCGAAAGAGATTTTAAACAATTTAACCTCCCAAGAGAAGGAATACAAAGCAACATTAACTCTCAAAAAGAATCTCGTTGAAGTTATCCTGGAGCAAAAATCTGCCACAGCAGGTAAAGGTATTTGTCCAACATGTGGGCGTGAAATGGACCCGAAGTTGACTGAAAAGGTGCTCAAGAATCTGCAAGAAGAATTAGAAAAACTCCAAGGCAAGCTGGAAGAATTAATTGATAATTTAAAAAAGCAAAAAAACGAGCTTAAAAAACTCAACCATTCTATCGAACAAGTAAACAGAAGAATCCAATATTACATAACTCAGAAAAATGCAATCAGTGAAAAACTCGAAAATTTACGAACTTGTGAGAGCATGATAAAATTGTTTGAAGGGAAAAATTATCCTCAAACAATTAATGGTTTGGAGAAAAAATTGGAGGAATTAAATAAAGAAGAGAGAGAGCTAACCAAACAGAAGGGAATTTTAGAAGGTGCAAAAGCTGTTTCTGAAGATCAAATAAATAGGATGAAAAAAACAGAAGAAGAGCTCAAACACAAGGAGAAAATCTGCGACTTAATTCTTGAAACTATTACTGAAGCAAAAAAGAAATTGCGGCTTGAAATGACTAGTAATGTAAAAACAGTTGCAGAAGAAATCTGGGAGAAATATAAAAATGAACACTGGAGAATAGATTGGGACGATAAATTTGTTCCCACAGCCAAGCCGGCAAAGGCCGGTCGTGTTTTAAAAGCCTATGAACTGAGTGGTTCCGAACGCTTTCTTATTCTCCTCGCAATACGTATTGCTTTTCAAAAATCACTCGAGCAATTCAATCTTTTGATTATCGATGAACCTTGTCAGCATCTCGATTCCTTCAATGGGAAGCTTTTCCGGGATGTTCTCACAGCAATAGAAGGTGAAGCAATAAAACAAAGCATCATTTTCACTTACAACCAAGATTTTCTTGAGAGTGAATGGGACAATATTGTCAACTTGTCAAGCCAATAAGGAGGTTCAAAAAAAGAAATGGTAAAAGGGAAAACATGTATTTTCGACACCTGTTCGTTAGTCTACATCTATATGCACTCGAGAAAAAGCTCAGCCCACACACTTCTCTTGCAGTTAAAAAAACCACTTGAAATGGAATATGTTTTAGCTAAAAACGACCTGAGCAAAGATTTCGTAGAAGCTTTGCACACAAAATTCATACATAAAATTCGCATTCTCTTTTCCTTCCTTGAAAGCCCCCGGGATGAGTTCTTTGAACAGATCAAAGCCCTCGCCTTAGATAAACATAGAATTACCTTTCAAGATGTACAGGATGAAAAGTTAACTGATATAGATATTGTCCGTCTTGCCTATCATTTGAAAGAACAAGGGAAGGATGTTATGATTATTACAGATGACGAAGGTGTTCATAACATTGTCAAGGACCTTGCCAAAGGAGAAGAAAGTATAAAGTGTCAATACACTCATTTGTTCTTTCTCCAGATGCTTCCTTTCGTTTCAGATCCAGAAAGACGGCAACAAATTATTGACAATGTTACTATGAGTTATTATTATCTTCAAAAATTCCTGAGGAAAAAAGAACGAACACTCCCCTATGAAAAAGTAATAACCACATCCATCGAGATTCTTTCCAAGGTGAGCATTGCCTCGGAACAAAGTAATGCCAAATTGCAGCAACAAATATTTGCTTTCATCGAAAACGGAACGAGAAGTAATGAAATAAAGAAGATTACCCCCTTGTTAGAAATAATGCGAAGAAAAAGAACCGATCCAGATTTTCTGACAGAAAATGCATGCCTGGAATTGATGCAACAACTCCGGACTGTTTTAAAAGAGACAACAATCCCTCCAATCGTTATTGAACTAATTCATAAAGAACTGGCAAGTTATCATTTGGAACTTGCAGAACAAGAACATTTAGATTTAAATCTTGTAGGGGCTTTAGCGCATGTTCGCGCTGCAGCACAATCCATTGTCTTCTTGCGCTCCTATGAGGAAAACTTGCAACGAAACGCAAGTCAATTACTTTTCATAGAAGCACTTCTTCTGCTAGAATTAGGCTCCATCGAAGAAAGTATGCGCTATCTCGAGCAATTTTTAGAAAGCCAGATCAGCTCTTCAAGTGAATTAGAAAAATATCGTTCTGTCGCTACAGCCCTATTAGTTATTTATAACAGAAAAGTTGGACTCATCAAAGATCAGAGCGCTGAAACGTTACTTCTCCTCGCCAAAGAAGCACTTGCTATTCCCAACCCTGGACTGGCAAAGAAAATTCTCAGTAAAATGCTAAAAGATGAAAAACTTTCAGCTCAACATAAGAAAAGCGCTGCTCAGGAGCTGCTTCATCTGGCAAATTTGCGCCTCCTCTCTCCTGACAATCCGCTAATCGCTGACGCGGCTGAAATACTGAAAACAACCATTAAGGACAGAACTCTACAAGAACCAGATCAAAAAAATCTCGAGAAAATAAAGGAAGATTTCAACTGCAAAATTGCTAAACCATATCATGGACCGTGGGAAATTGCAGAAATTATTGAAAAAAGAAAGCGCCTATGGGTATATGCATGGAATGAACGCCTAAAGTCTTTCTGGGTACTTGACCTTCCCACCTCAATTTTCGAAAAACTCGAAAAAGCAAAAACAATTACTTTTCTCTCAGGCAAAATTCTCGCGTTTAAAAAGCCGATGAAAAATGAAGAGATAAAATTCAGGCGTAGAATTATTTTTGATGAACAAACCCTGCCGGTAATTGATGAGAAAAGAGCCCTACCACTTTGGTAGGACAATGTGGGGAGCAACTTATCTTCTAAAAACTACAATTTTAAGGAAGCTGACAAAAGAAGGTATTGCAATAATTTTGCTTTCAACAAGAATCCTTTCTTATAATGGAAAATGATTTAAAAGGTGTAAATCACTAATACTACCTTAAGTGAAAAATAATGGTTAAACTTTCACCGAAAATATTAATTTTCTCAATTATTCTGGTCTTTGTTAGCTCTATTCCAATGGTTGTTTTGGGAATTTACTATCTCATACGTGATAGAACAAGTCTTTGGGGATACGTTTTTCTCTTTATTGGTTTAATTATCCTAGCTATTATGATCATTTTATTGTTCCAACTTGGCACCTACACACGGTTTGCAGGGGAAGTTCTAGAGGAAGAACTTACAGAAGAGTAGCTAAAGAGAACCGAGGTGAGAATGTTATTTGTCATTTGTGAGGGTGACTTTATTAGGAGATAAAGAAAAACCCTCGTAGGTAGTTCTAATGACAAAAGTTGCAATCATTTTCGGAACCAGAAAAGGCATGACTAGAAAGTCTGCTGAGATCATTGCAGATATTCTCAAGACGAAGTTCAAGTTGGATATTGCTCTATTCAATGCTAAAAAAGCAAAGTTAAAGGACATTCTTGAAGAATATGAAAATTTAATAATCGGCTCTGGTATTGCCATGGGATTCTGGGTTCGCACAGTTAAGAAAATTGTGCAAAAGAAGGATTTCACTAACAAAAAGGTTGCCCTCTTTGTTTGCTCGGGTTTAGCTGGTGATGCCTTAAAAGCAAACGACAAAGAAGAACATCAAAAAGTAATTTCAAAATACATTGACAGAGTTATTGCAAAAAACCCCTCTCTTCAACCTCTTGCGAAAACAGCTTTTGGTGGCAGATGGGTTAGGAAAAATGGCGAACAAATTGTCGACAATTGGAAAAAAGAGGATGTCGAAAACTGGGCCGAAGCAATTGGAAAGCTTTTTCAATAAAAAAATGAGAGGAAGGAAAAAAAGAGCAGTAATTTTTTCTTCTTCTAAACTTTTTCGCCACAACTCGAACAGAATTTTGCATCCTTTTCTAACAAAGCACCACAATACATACAATATTTGTGCCCTTGGCTCTGTAAACCCTCTTCCCGTTCATCTTCTTCGTAAATTCTTTGCTTATCACTTTCATCAATTGTTAAGGGTTGTATATTATAATAGTGTATTCCTCGGTTGATTTCGTCCTCTGAAAGTTCTTCCACTGGGCGCCCATAATGATTTTCCAACCGTCGTGCATCTTCTTCTCGGAGTTTCACTGCTCGATGTGTTCCACTTATTGCTAATAAAATTGCTCCGCCAATCAACCATCTTCTGGCTCTTCGTCTAAAGAATGTTCTTCTCACTTGCCGTCTAACATTTCGCCTAATTACTCCTCTAATAACTCTTCCGGGTATTCTCCATCTTGGCATAATCTATTTTACTCCTAAAGTTGTATTTAGTAATTGATTAATAGCATTCTATTTGATAAAAAGCTTTAGAAACAAGCTTTTTTTTCTTTTTTTCCACGTACTAATTAAAAATGATGCAAACAAGAAAGCTTTAATATCCATTACTGTTATACCAAATAGAAAAATCGATAGTCAATATTCTCCTGAGAGTCAGTAAATGGAGATTATATATGAGAATTACGGATGAAGTATTAGATTGGCAAAATTGCCAAGTCATTGAGAAAAATCGTGAACTACCCCATGCAACTCTAATTCCTTTTTCAGATTTTGAAGAAGCACTGGAAAAGCAACGAAATGAGTCACGTTATTATAAAAGCTTGAATGGCACGTGGAAATTTTATTGGGCACGAAACCCCCTAGAACGCCCAAAAGAATTTTTTCAAAAAGCATTTGATGACTCTCACTGGGATGACCTCGAGGTTCCAAGTAACTGGCAGTTAAAAGGGTATGGAAAACCGTTTTATACCATTGATAAATATCCTCCATGCATTAGTACTAAAAAAAGAGAAATACCAAAAATTACCTTAGAAGATAATCCCGTTGGTTCATACCGCAAAAAATTTGTGCTTCCAAAAGATTGGGTGGATCGGCAAATTTTTCTCCATTTTGCCGGTGTGAAATCTGCTTTTTATGTTTGGCTTAATGGTAAATTTGTAGGCTATAGCCAAGGAAGCATGACACCAGCAGAATTTGACATCACTGATTTTCTTCAGACAGGACAGAATCTTCTTGCAATTGAAGTTTACCGTTGGTCCGATGGGAGTTACCTAGAAGATCAAGACATGTGGCGTTTTAGTGGTATTTTTCGCGATGTATTCATTTTTGCCACGCCAAAAATTCATTTAAGAGACTTTTTTGCTTATTGTCAATTCGATGAGTATTACAAAGACGCAAAGCTCTTTTTAAAAGTTAAAGTTCGAAATTATTCAACGGACATTAAACTCAAACATAAACTCGAAGTTAATCTTTTAGATAATGAAAAAAAGCAAATCAAAACAGAGACTTTACTTCACCGAGAATTTAACCTCGGAGCGCTAAATGAATTCACAATAGAATTGAGTTCTTTGGTTAAAAAGCCCAAGAAATGGACTGCTGAAACGCCTTACCTTTATCACCTTCTTCTCTTTTTGCGCGATGAAAATAATAAAATCGTTGAAGTTATTCATTCTCGATTTGGTTTTCGCCAAGTTGAAATTAAGAACAGCCAATTACTGGTGAATGGGAAAGCAGTTCTCATCCGAGGAGTAAATCGGCATGAACACAATGACACTCGAGGGAGAGCAATAACTGAGGAACAGATTCTTGAAGATATTAAACTAATGAAACGCTACAATATAAATGCAGTTCGTACTAGCCACTATCCAAACAATCCACGCTTCTATGAGCTTTGTGATGAACTTGGGCTATATGTAATGGACGAGTGCAATTTAGAATCTGAAGGGGTAAGGAATTTCCTTCCGAAGAGTGACCCAAAATGGACCAAGGCATGTGTGGATAGAATGATCCGCATGGTGGAACGGGATAAGAATCATCCCTGCATAATCTTCTGGTCACTCGGAAATGAAGCAGGGTTTGGCAACAATTTTAAGAAAATGTTAGAGGCAGCAAAAGCAATTGACCTCACACGCCCCTTCCATTATGAAGGGGATCACCGACTGAAAATTGTTGATGTTTTTAGCACAATGTATACGGTCCCAAAAGAACTCGAACGCGCCGGGAAATACAAACCAACAAGACCGGATTGGTTTGCAAGACGCCTAGGGCCTAAACATTACCGTGACAAACCCAGAATTTTGTGTGAATACGCCCATGCAATGGGCAATAGTCTTGGCAATTTTCACAAATACATGGAAATTTTCGAACGATATGATAATATCATTGGTGGCTTTATTTGGGATTTTGTGGACCAAGGGATCAAAGCTCCGGATAAGACGATTGAAAGCTGGTTGTATGGTGGCGATTTCAATGACGAACCAAATGATGGCAATTTTTGCATAAATGGTATTTTCTTACCAAATAGAAAGCCTAACCCCTCTGCTTTCGAAGTAAAAAAAGGTTATCAACCAATTAAAATTGAAGCTATCGACTTAAAGCAAGGAAAAGTCAAAATTACGAACAACTATGCCTTTATTACTACTGAAGATTTCTATCTTGAATGGGAATTGCTGGCAGATGGTGAATTACTTCAAACAGATAGGATTGACCAGCTGGTAATTGCACCTGGAAAATCAAAAATACTGACAATCCCTCTTGAAGAACCTGAATTGGCGATTTTCACAGAATTTTTACTCCAACTTTCCTTCAAACTCAAAGAAGAGAAGGCATGGGCTGAAAAAGATTTTATTATCGCCTGGGAACAATTCGAGATTCCATTTAGAACAAAGAGCAACCTCGAGGAACACGAAAGCAAACTTCCTGAATTGAGATATGAGGAACTCGAAGACGTCATAAGAATCACCGGGAAACAATTAGTGGTACAATTTAGTAAGAAATCAGGGAGAATTAAATCACTCATTCACAATGGCAGAGAGATACTGGTAAGACCGCTTACACCCAATTTTTGGAGAGCACCAATTGACAATGACTTGGGTATAATAAATTTTGCTCCGAAATTTTTGAAAGGGATACTCAAGCGACGATTTTACCGCTGGAAAAAAGCAAACAAAAAGCAAGTTCTTAAAAAAATACGTGTTACCCCACTCGACAAGTCAACCATTCAAATTCAAACGACATCCAAGATTCCATTTGCTTTGACACCAGTTTCGATAAATTATACTATTTTTGGCGATGGTAAAATTCAAGTTGATTATACTTTCACGCCAAGAATCGAGCTGATTCGTTTAGGAATACAACTAGCTCTACCTGCAGATTTCAATCAAATACGTTGGTACGGCAGAGGTCCTCATGAAACACAATGGGATCGCAAACGAGGAGCACCAATTGGTATATATAACTTACCTCTCGAAAAGTTCATTCACAATTATGTAAAACCACAAGAAAACGCAAACAGAACTGATGTTCGCTGGTTTGCCATAACAAACAATAAAGACATTGAACTCTTAGTTCGTGCAGAAGGAAAGACAACAATCAATTTCAGTGCTTGGCCATATTCTCAGACAGATTTAGAAAATGCAAGACATATCCACGATCTCCCAAAACGAAGCTTCGTAACTGTGAACATTGATTATAAGCAAAGAGGAGTTGGAGGTGATTGGCCATCGGTTGCTCGAACACATCCAGAATATCGCTTAAAAGGGTGGAAAAAATACCACTACAGCTTTTCAATAAAGATAAAAAACACAACAACCTCTAATTAGACAATTTTTCAATGATTACCGATATTTATCCATAAAAAGAAGCACTAATTGACTTGCGATTCATAGAAAAATGAAAAAAATGTTAAAGATAAAATTTTCTGAGGAAAAAATTAATTCTCCTCAAGTTTTTTAATTGCCGCATCAATTTCAGCGACCTTTGCTAATAATTCACTTTTACAGTCTTTCAAGTGTTTTAATTGTTCCTCTTTTGGAACATCTTTACTAAATTTTCCACAGTCAGTATGACTTGTTTTTTCATGTTCTGTGCAATTCATTTTCAATTTCATCAATACTTTATTTTATAAAGCATTATTACTTTATTTACTAAAGCAAGCTTATTTAAGCGTTCGCTAATCTGCGATGGAGTAACTATCAAAGAGTGGAGTAATCATCATGAATCAAGAAGGAAAAAAAGACCTTTGTCAAGAAGAGTCCCAATTAGCCGTCCCTTGTTTTGCGCCGGCATTAAAATTGTTGCAACTTCTCGGAAAAAAATGGTCGATTCAGATCATCTATCTTTTAAGTACAAATGAAAGCTTTCGGTATAATGATCTCCAGAGGACATTGCATAAAGGTTGGACAAAAAACAGAATAAGTGACACAACCCTTTCAAAACGGCTTCAGGAATTACTTTCTGCAGGGTTGCTTCGCAGAGAAGTCTTTCAAGAAGCACCTCCGAGGGTAGAATATCAATTATCTCCTTTGGGAGAAGAGTTGGCAAAGGCCCTTCAGCCTTTAATCGATTGGACCATCACAAAATGCCATCAGAAAATAACCTTTTAACACCACTCTTTTTTCTGCGGAAAAATTCGCTAGAAATACCAGCTCTTCGACTACAAATATGGAAAGAAATTTCTACAAGGCTTTAATACTTTAAACCGAATATTCTTCTTGGAGAATTGTTCGCTAAGGAAATGATTATCTTGGTTCAGAATATTTCTCTAATTTACTGTTAACGAAAGTTTGATGGAAAATGACTTGAGAGACGCTTACTAAAATCCTTCCTAAAAGGCATGGGATCAAACGATGGAGTAGCCCTGTCATCACAATTATTCAATTAAATGCTTCCTGTGTTTCAGATACAACAACTGGTTAATTTGTTGTCGCACCCCTTTTCATTGGTAAAAAAGAATCTATTGGAAAAAAACTACTGTTACGCTTTAGCAATAATTCTCCGGCTAAAGAATACGAGATGGACTGAAACTACTTTTTCTTTTTTCGGTCCATCTCCACCCACCTTCTTTAAGGGGGGAATTATTTGGCTTTTACCCCCGGTAAATGAAGAGCTCCCCTCAATTGCTTGCCAAATGGTTTTATAATTTATTAACGATAAATTACACATGAATTATGCCAGAAAGCAGTTGGATTTAGATCGGGCTTTTAAAAAATTAAAGGAACAAATTCAAGCATTCATTACTTCTCAGACGATGGAAAAAATGGAACGGGCTGAAATTGAGCGCCTTATTCAACAAATTAATCGCCTAATTGATAAATTAGTTAAACTGGAGAAGATCTATTCTTGAAAGCAGTCTTTGCTCTCTTTGCTTTTAACCCCTCAAACAATTTTTCGCCAATTTAGTATGATAAAGCTGTCTATAGTCTTCTTCAAGCATATCCATTATTACATCATTTACATACTTCCCATCCACAAAATCAGTTTCTCGTAATTCACCAACTTTTTTAAAGCCGATTTTCTCATACACATGAAGTGCTTGTTTATTAGTATGAAAAACATTCAAAGCAATGCGATGCAAATTTAAAAAGTCAAATCCCACACGCAGCAATACTTTCAACGCATCTGTCCCGTAGCCTTTCCCTCTATCACTTTTATTATAAATGGCAATACTGACTATTGCTGAGCGATTAATCCACCTGACATTCTTCAAAGCGCAATGACCCAAGAAATACCGGTCCTTTCTCGTTTCAATGGCAAACACAAAAGCGGTTCGCTGCTCTCTTTCTTTCCAGGTTTGTCGTACCCACATTTCCCGCTCATTACTCGAGTGAGGAACGACTGGTCCGAGTTCTTTTCTGAGGTTTATGTTATTCCAGTGTTTCATAATTAAAGGGACATCGCTCAATTCTAGCGAGCGCAATCGTACACTTTCTCCTTCGAACAAGCTTTCTTCCACCAATAATTCTTTTTTACATTATTAATAACAAATTTTATGTTAAAAAAACCACTTGGCCCCCATCTATATAAAAAAAAGTAAAGGATGCTTCGATAATTAACTGATTTAATTAATAACTAAATAATAACGAATAGTTTAAGTATGCGTTTGTCTCGAAAAAAGTTATTCCTCTTGAAGGACAACAATTAGGGCGGCAGAACCAATGAAGATTTGTTTCCTCTGTGATTCCTACAAACCAGTGTATGATGGCGTAACACGCTATTTTGACTATGTTATTCCGGCGCTGGTGAAAGCAGGCCATGAAGTTAATCTCGTTTGCCCAAAATTTGAAAATACTCCTTATATTGAGCACCCCTTCCCGGGTTTTACTGTTAGTCGTTGCTTCAACCCGGGCTTTAATGAAGAAGGCTATTGGTTTGCATTGCCGGATCAACGGATGTATAAAGCCATTAAAGAAGCAGATTTCGTTATTACTCATTCTCCTGCGACAATCGGTGTATTAGGCGCCATTCTCGCAAAGATGATGTCTAAAAAGGTTGGGATTTTTATTCATCAAGATGAGCGCGTCATTCTACGAAACGTTTTACACACACCTCGATTCTGGTATAATGTGACGATAATCACCCTTTCTCAAATTTTTTACGCAGGAATTATTGATGTCTTTTTCTGTGCTACGGAGCGCTTTAAAGCAAAATTGTTGGACCTGGGAGTTCCAGAGGAACGCATTTTTAGAACGACATTTGCCATAAACAAAGAAAAGTTTCATCCAGGGAAGCCAAAATTCGACATACGAAAGCGGCATGGTATTCCAAAAGATGCTATTGTCTCAATTTATGTTGGACGACTTGCAAAAGAGAAGAATATTAAAAACTTGCTCAAGGGAACTGACAAAGCAATGGATGAAGCAAAGAACCTGTATGCTCTTTTTGTAGGGGACGGCCCTGATTGGGAAAATTACTCGAGTTTTCCTTTTAAAAACAAAGAGAGAATGATTTTCACAGGCTTCGTGCCGGAAGAGGAGCTTCACAGCCATTATGTTGCAGCAGACTTTTTCACCTCCCCTTCACTAAATGAGTCCTCTTGCTTCACTGTTTTTGAGGCGATGTCTTGCCAATTGGCAGTCATTACCTCTGCCTTTCGACATGATAAAGATATCATCCACAAAAAAAATGTCATTTTGGTTGAAAACATCAATGATCCCGAGGAGATAAAAGAAGCCATTTTATTACTTACTAATAATCCAAAATTGCGAGATGAAATTAGCAGACAAGGAAAAGAATTAATTGACAATAGAAATTGGGACAATCATGTTAAAGCATTACTCCGAGGAGTTAATTACGCACTTACATCAAGAAAGAAAAAAAAACTTTTACGAACAATCTTAAAGCCAAAATACCGATATTTACAAAAGAACATTAAAAAAAAATAAGATAGCAATCAAAAAATACTTTTGAAACCTTGCTATTGAATACATATAAAACCTTAAGAGAATTAGGAGTTTGAAAATTTCATGCCATTGTTTGAAATTCTTGAGAATGCACCAATCAAATGGACGGGATTTTTTACGAAAGGAAGCTTCTGGGAAGATCTTAAAAATTTCTTCATTGATCAATGGAATGAAATTTTGATGTTTCTAAATGACTACGGGATAAATCTACTTATCTCTGTGATTATTATTTTGCTCTTACTCTTTGTCACCGCCATTATTGCTCGATTTAGCCGGTGGATGATTAAGAAATTCGGGAAAAAGAAAGACTGGGCAGATGAAGTGATCAATAGCACAGCATTTATCAGCCGCATCTTAGTGGTTATCATCGGCTTTTCTTTGATTGCTGCTTTTGGTGGCCTCCCGGCAGAGCTTGGTATAACGCTTTCAACAATCCTTGGTGCGGCTATTGGTTTCGCATCTACAAAGACGGTTGGCAACTTAATGTCTGGTTTTACTGTTTTAATTACACGCCCCTTTAGTTTGGGCGACTATATTCAAATCGGTGATGTCGAGGGCATTGTAGCAGAGATGACACCAAATTATACAAAACTCATTACTCGGAAAAACACCACCGTTTTAATTTCGAATCAAGAAATTGCCTCTACAAAGGTCACTCGTTTCGGAACAGAAGAACGATGTAAAACATATACCATTTATCCTGAGTTCAACCATGATTTAACAACAGCAGAACTCGCCAGAGCATTCAAAAAAGTAATTAAAAAATACATGCCTGAGCAAGTCTCCGAAATAACATATGAATTATACGAAGTCACTCGACTCGGGAGAAAATACAAAGTTAGTTTCGAATTCGATTTTCTAGATGACTATTTCACCATCCCCTCAGAATTTTTAGCCGATTTAATGAATGAACGGGATAAAATCCATGCACGAAAGAAAAAAAGAAAATAAGGAAAGGCTTTCTCTTTACTTTTTCAAGCATGTCCCTTTTAATGATGATGAATCTATAATCACATGGTGCTTTTGTAATGGTTGATATATTAAAAAGAACGTGCAATGAGTTTCGAAAATGCTGTAGAACATGTCAAAACAATTTGTGAAGAGGAAGGCTTTAGTATTCTTCTTGTAAAATCAATTGATGAAATTTTTAAGAAAAAATTGGGTATAATGGATCACCCTCGATACACTACGATTCTTGCTTGTGGACCAAAATTGGCAAAAATGGGGTTAGAAGCATCATTCAATGTGGGTTTGCTTTTTCCCTGTAGTTTTGTAGTTTATGAGCTAGACGATAAAATAATAGTTTCTCATGTCTCGATTATGAAAATTGCAAAGGAAGTTGGACTTGCTTCACCCAAGGCGATGCAGCCAGTAATTGAAGAAACAAGAAAAATGGTCCACAAAGCGTGGGAACGATTTTAAAAAAATGAATGAAATGATTTTAATAGATGAATGTAACAAATCAAGCTTGGTAGCTGAACTTAAAATGAACTCACAACGGCGGCTCTATCGGCGAGTAATTCAACCTTGGATTTCTGCCATATTTTTCTTTGTACTTTTTTATGTTCTGGGATATTTAGTATTTCACTGGTGGGGGAATGAATTCTGGATCTGGTTAATAATTGGTTTCTTTATTCTATCAGCAATAGTTTCAACAATAAGGTTCTTTGTTTATAAACAACCGACGGTAGCATTTGAACCCGAAGCGCGCTACTTTTCAGATAACTCTCAAGAATACATTCCTTCTGAGGATAAATCATTAATGCCCTCAGCAACTTTATCTACAATTAGCGAAAAACCTGAAACACGCTATTGCAGTTTTTGTGGCGCACAACTTGAACCTGGGAGCAGATTTTGTAAAAACTGTGGGGCCGAAATTCAACAATAATTCATTTAGTGCTCTTTAGAAAACTATACGATAACCATCAATTATAGGGGCATTTAAACGCAGAACAACTTTATCTTCAAAGAGTTCACCATCAAAGATCTCATTGAATTGCTTTGTTGTTGAGTTATAATTGACAATATTATATTTATCTGCACCAAAAGTAAACAAAATATAGAGAAAGACCTCTGCCAAGTCTTTGAAATAGGCGCCTTTGATACCCTGGAGGATGGTGTACCCAGAGCCATTTTCTTTTCTAACAATTAAGATATTTGCAGAGGAAAAAGGTCTTTCATCTTGCCCGACTTCATAACTTAATTCCACTGTTTGAAGGTAACGCCCACATTTTGTACAAATGGGTTTTAAATCACCGGCATTTGTTCTTGTAAAAGCCAATCCCTTTCGACAAAGATAATAAATATCACACTCATTGCAGTAGAAAGCATTTTCAAGTTTTCTTTGATTGAAATTTGTGATCCTAAGTAATCTACCAATTACGGGACAACTGAAACAAGGGGAGTCACATGTTAAATAGATTTCTTTCAAAGGTCACCCTCAAATGAATAATACAATTTTTGTCGAATACTCTTAAATGGACAGAATTAGAAAAGAGTTTTGTAATTAAATATTTTATTAATGAGGAAAGAGTATGTTTAATAAAGAACCAACATCTTAGGACTTTTTAAAGCTAAAAAGAATAGCTTAATAACAGAGAACTATTTGCCAATCTCTAAAATAAAGGTGTTTTGAGAGAATAATGAAAAATAACTGGCTCGATACGATCTTTCAAATGGATTGCATCAAAGGTATGAACGCAGTATTGCCGGAAAAATCCATTGAAGTAATAGTTACTTCTCCACCTTATAATATTGGTATCGATTACAGCGTCTACCATGACAAACAACCTTTTAAAGACTATTTACAGTGGATGGGCGATGTTGCTCAAGCTTGTTATCGTGTGTTAAATGACAAGGGTTCTTTGTTTCTTAACCTTGGAGATAAGCCCTCAGATGAATTTCGAGCGTTCAAAATTGCTCAGGAATTTGCTCGTTTTTTTAAATTACAAAATACCATTCATTGGGTTAAATCTATAGCTATTCCTGAAAAGAAGATAAACATTGGACATTATAAACCAGTCAATTCAGAAAGATATCTGAATAACTCACATGAATACATTTTTCATTTCACTAAAAAGGGAGATGTTATTTTAGACAAATTGGCCATAGGAGTTCCGTATGCAGATAAAAGTAATATCGGCCGTTGGAAACATGCCAAACAGGATTTGCGAGGGAGAGGAAACCAGTGGTTCATACCCTACGAGACTGTTCAAGAAAAAAAAGCACACCCGGCTGCTTTCCCGGTTAAATTGGCAGAGATGTGCATTAAACTTCATGGATTGCAAAAAAAAGAACCGTTTATCGTTCTCGACCCGTTCATGGGGAGTGGGTCCACAGCTCTTGCTGCAAAGAAACTTGGATGCCATTATGTTGGTTTTGAAATCGATCCACAGTATTTACAACTGGCACAACAAAGGCTTGAGAAACAATAAACAGCGCACTTTAAAAGAACAATTGCATCTTTCTTAACCAAAAAATTGGCTTTTTTTATTTTTTGAAGGTCACATTTTGTGACCTCAATTTGAGTCTCTTAAAAGTGAATTTGCTTTTTAAATAAATAACGAGTATGATACTTACCGAATAATTAAGGTTGATAGAAAAATGAAACACGATAAAAAAGAGAAAATCAGACAAAAAATAACCAAAGAAAAACGACAAGCTAAAGTAAATTATTACCTGTTAGGTGGAAGATAATAGCAAGACAAGGTAGTGATAGCAAAATGGACGATAAAGAATTTATTCCCCCTGGAAAACGAATCGAGCTAGACCACATCGATAACAATGTGGAAGTCGGCGATGGTGCAACTCTTGTCGCAAAAGATGAAGAAATATACATCGCCGGTACGATAACTTCAAAAGGAAGTTTTTCTGTGGTTGGCAATCTTACTGCTATAAGCATTCGCTGCAAACGTGGCTCCCTTACAGTTGAAGGCGATCTCTCTGTGAAGAAACACATTCGAATCGACAAACGGCTTTCTGTTGAGGGGGCTCTTTTATCCCCTGAAATTGCAGTTGGAGGCGTTTTAGAAGTAGAAGGCGATCTTCAAAGCGATGAAATTAAAGTTGGAGGTACTTTGAAAGTCGAAGGAAATGTCGCAGCTGAAACCGTACAAGTCGGAGGAACAATGAAAATCGAGGGCGATTGCAATATTGGCGCAATCTCAGTTGGAGGAACAGTTAAACTAGAAGGACAGGCAGATATCGAAAATCTTCGTGTAGGAGGGACAGCAAAAGTAGAAAGTGGGAAATTTTTAGAGGTAAAAGTTGGTGGGACATTTCAAGCAGAAGGAGAGGTGGATATTGATACAATTGACGTTGGTGGCACAATTAAACTTGAGGAATCAGCAAAGATTGCAAATGCAAATGTTGGAGGCTCTTTTAAAGCAGAAGAAGAATTCGAGTTTGGCTCATTAACCGTTGGCGGAACAATAAAAATCGAAGCGAAAGCAACTGGGAAAAATCTTTCTGTTGGTGGCACTCTCATCATTGATGACGACATTACTACTGAAGGGCGGCTCGCAGTTGGAGGTTCCTGCGTAATCGATGGGAATTTATATGGAAACGAGATTACAATTGGAAACGAAATTCGCGCCTCGAGAATTCAAGGAAACTATTTCAAAATTGGCCGGAGAGGACTTGCCACTTGCCCTGTAATTGCCGATAAAATCATTATTTCTGAAAAAGCTACCGTAGATGATCTCATTGGAAAGGACATTACAATAGAAGAAAAGGCCCGGGCAAAAAATGTCTATGGCGAAGTTATTTATATCGAAACTGATGCGCGAATTAGCGGCGAAATTCACTATGTTGAGGAATTGGATGTTGAAACAGGAGCAAATCTATCAAAAGAGCCAAAAAAAGTGAAAAAATTGCCTTCTTTTTAAATTTGCCTGCTGAACAGGCAGGCACAGCTTCTTTTTATCATGAATCCTGCGAAAGTCTTTTGCTATAATAAACAATCTTTTCATGAAAAGTATAACCAGCTTTTTCAAATAGTTTTCGCGAAGGGTTGTTGCCACTTTCAATTAACGCAGCGTAAACCTCTATTCCAGCTGCTAAGAGGATTTTTTCTGATTCTTCTAGTAATTTCAAAGCAATTCCTTTGTGCTGGTGGTCTGGATGTACTGCTAATCGATTGATCCAGCCTTTCCTCGAGTCATGAGTAACCATAACTGTTCCAACAATTTGTCCTTTATCTTCCATTACCAGAAGCCAAAAATTCTCTTGTAAAAGCTGTTTTTTAAGTTGGAAAGGGTGGTCCCTACCTTTTGGTTTATTGGGTAGACTTGCTGCTCTCCAGATAGCAATAACCTCTTTTAAATCTTCAGCAGTTGCTTGGCGGATATTCATGAGAAGAATAAGCCCTTCCAAGCTTTTTAAAGGTAAAGACAATTTACGAGAAATTCATCTGTTTCAAAATATCATCAATATCGATTGTTAATTCATTTTTCATTTCCACAATTGCAGGAACCTCTTTTATGCGATTTGCGATACTACTTGCCCAGATTCGAATTTCTGCTGTGGCTTCTTCAGCGATAACAACCACAAGACCATTTTTTACCGGTTGCGTTGTGAGCCAAATACCTTCATAAAGAATTTCTCGTAAGCGTCCTTTATCTTTGCCACTTATAATAGATTCTGAAAAATGACTAATGGCAGTTATAAGGCCAGAAAGTATCAATTTATCTGTCTCGAGATTCTTACTTAGTTTCGTGAAAACAGGTATACCGCTATCATTTATTACTAGCAATCCCAAAACAATAGATTTTCGATGCTTGCGCTCTGGTAATTTGAAAGAAAGCATCGACTTAATTTGAGGTAAAATATATTTGAAAATTGTTTCTTCCTGGACCTTTAGTTTCCCTTCTTTTTCTCCTTTCACAACAAGATCAACAACCGTTTGATATTCTTGTTTCCATTGCTCAAAATCCATTCGATCCGAGATTTCTTTTATTTGTTCCAAGTCATCAAAAGCTTTCGAAAATTCACCTTTACTTGCGTTCAAGTATGCTCGTATCACTAATCCGATAGCTAAAACTTGCACATGATCAAACTCTTCTGCTAACTTGATTGCAGTCTCCAAGTAGTTCAATGCATTATTTAATTCTTCATCTTTCTCATTTATTCGATACCGTTGTAAGTGAATCGCAGCTAATAAGATGTTATTCGAAAGAATCAAGTCAGAATTTTTGCTTAAATGTGCTTGTTCCAAAGAGGATTGGAGGTACTTAATTGCATAGGAGAAATTCTGTTGTAACATGTCATTAAAGCCAAGAAGATAATCTAAAGATGCATTAACTGATAGAGTTTCCAACTCACGAGCAAGAAATCGCATTTCTTTCAAATAGGCATCTACTTTGTCTAACTGTTCAGTTCGGAGGTAAAAATGAATCAATTCGAACAGAATGAAGGCTTTGAAAAGGGAGGTTTCATTTTTCTTGATTTCAAAGGCTTGAAGAAATGATTCTTCTGCACGGGGGTCGTTCATAAGATAATAGATATTCCCAATTTCAGTTAAGTAAAGATAGGGCCATCGTCCAGTAGACTCTTTATAGAGTTTGATTGCTCTTTCCATCATTTCCTTTGCTTTAACGATCTTCCCTTCAGCAGAAAACGATTCTGCAAGGTTGCCAATAGCTATTGAAAGCCGGTAATCATTATGATATTTTTCATGCTCATTCATAAGTTGTGTGAAATTCTCTATCGATTCAGCTGTATTACCAAAATAACTGTTAACTGCACCCTTCAAATTTAAGAAATCGGTATAAGACATGTACAACTTATATTTCAAAATGAAAGGTTCCAGAAAGGAGATCATTTCATCAATATTGGATTCTACACCAGAATGAAGGAACCACCAGATAGCATTTGTGGCGGCATCTTGTAAGCCACGTATTTCAACTATATTCTCAGTTACTGGGAGACGCTCTCGGATGTATTTGAAAATGCTTTTTAAAACCATCGTGTCACCAATAGTTCCATAGAGCCATGAGCGTATGGCACAAACAAAACCCCGCATTTCGTGATTATAGCTGGGGTGCTGTTCAAGTTGTTTGATATTTTCCTCTATTTTCTCTCGTGTTTCCTGATTGTTAGTACCACCACTAGCAAAATAAGTATAAAGAAGTTGAACGTATGGATGTTCAATTTGTTTTAATAATGTAAGATAATCTTTTGTAGCCCTCATAAGGGGAATAAGATAACCACTTAAAGAAGCTAACTGGAAGGCGTTTTCTTTAGCAAGTATTAACTTGTTTTTAATCTGTAACTGAATCCGCTTTTTCATCCGAGTTTTTTTAAATATGTTAAAAGGGTTTTTTGAAGAAGCGATATCAATTTTCTTTGTTTGTAATTCCCTCAATTCTTGGATCTCTGCCAGCTGCTCCTTTAACACAAGGCATGTTCCGGCATGAAGTCGTTCTACAGGATTTAGATGGGTCTGATGGGCAACTGCAGTTTTCAACCGGTTACGGAGTTCTTGCGGGAAGCGTTGTATAAAGGAATCAAAGAGTAATTGCATGACTAATTTATTGAAAGTTCTAAAATAAAAGGCTTTTTTATTAGATAAAAATTATATGAAAAAAGCAAAAAATTAAAAAGAAATTAAACGTTTAAAAACAATTGAAAATAAGACCTTGGCGAGTGTAAAAAAATGAACTTAAATATTAAGGAACTCGAAAAATGGACAAATGCTTTTGGCCCTTCGGGTTTTGAACGCGACGTCACTAAGCAAGTAAAAGAATATACGCAACAATTTGCTGACGAAGTGTTGCAAGACCGCATAGGTTCTATCATCTTTAAAAAAGGGGATAAAGGACCAAAGATAATGCTTGCCGGTCACAATGATGAAGTTGGTTTCATTGTTTCCGGGATAAACAAAAGTGGTTTTATCACTTTTAATCCTTTAGGGGGCTGGTGGGACCAGGTGTTGCTGAGCCAACGGGTGCTCATTAAAATTCGCGATGGTACGCTCGTAAAGGGCGTTATTTGCTCGAAACCACCCCACATTCTCACTTCTGAAGAGCGGAA
>DXJV01000081.1 GCA_019056785.1 Candidatus Heimdallarchaeota archaeon | reverse complement strand
TTATGATTTTTTGGGAGTGCCGGTAACTGCATGCTTTCACCGCCCGATGATATGTCAACCTCCTGGAGTGGGGGTTTTTGCATGCAGATATTCAGGTTGCCTTCCCCTGACCATCTGCTGGATCGACGGCGCCCTTGAAAGAGGAATAATGGAAACAGCGGCCAATGATCTGGTAAACGAACTGGTCAATGACAATAAGTAGAGTCTATGCGGCCACGACATATGGCTTAACTCCGGTCTAAGCCACTGACGTAGTCAGTGTTGAGGCATGGGGGCGGAGTCCCCAGAAATTAATCGTAATTACCCACACCAAATAGCGAAGAATCATTAAAATGAACCAGAAAAATTCCAGTAATCTCTTATTAACAATTATGGCTTTTAGCCTCTTTCAATTCCTGTGCTTTTGTAGAAATGAGTGGCACCATGACAAGAAAAACAGGTGAAGTCATGGAGGACTATAGCGAGCAACATGAAGTTTTTTAGGAAAAATGACTGGATTTGGCGGGCGAATAAATAAATTTGTTAGCAGTTCAGTAGAGGATGTTGCGAGAAAAGGTGAGTCAAGAGAACTTGAAAAAACAAAGACAAAACAGTTTACAGGAGCAAATAAAATTGTTTTACTAAGATTGTCGTTAGTAAAGCCATTTGACTGCAAGACATAATCATCTGTTTTTCAATTATATTTCGTTGGCACGATTACTGTTGTGTCATCGAGGGTGATGAAGAAGATATAGTCTTCCAGAGAAAAAAGCCTTCTAAGGACTACGATATTAGGGATGGGTGAGGAAAGGTGGTGAATAAAAGACAGCGCGCCAACAGTCAATCATCTCAACAATTCCATTATAAAGGAGGATAATATGAATCCAAAGGCATTGGGTATTTCTGCGTTAGTTGTAGCAATATTGGGTATTTTTGTGCCAATTGTTACTATTTATGTAATCTGGTTCTCTCTGGCCCTTGCGGCAATTGGCGCCTTTATGGGAGACAAGGTGTTTCCGATTGTCGCATTGGTAGCCAATTTGATTAATCTTGTGTTTCTTAGCCCTGCAACATGGATGCTTCTTTTTGGTGAAAATGCCGGAGGAGGCTCTTTTTTTGCAATTACAACAATCATTATGTTCATTGCTCCAATAGGCATTATGATATTTGCCTGGAAAAAGACAGTACAAGAAAATGCATAGAAAGTTTCTGAAACCGATTGCCGGAACGTCCGAAGAATAGTTCCTCTTTTACCCACCAATTTCAGCTATTCACCGGTGGGATAATGAAGCAATTGAAGCCAGTGGTTTTTTATTTGAGACAAATTGTTATTATATTTTTTGTCTTATTTGGTTGTAATTATATGATTTATCGCCTGTCATAGAAAGGTCAACCTGATTGCCTAAACAGTGTGACGATTTTTCAAAGGCACCATTTTGCCAAATGTTCGGTGCTCCTATGCATACAGCCAAAGCCTCTATAGATGTTTAGTGCAGACATACGAACTGCAAACCCGCTATAAAATAAAGCAAGAAGGCGAAGGCTTGTCAGCGCGCTCGCCTTTACCCGATTATAGGAACTGCTGGCGAAATCCTAGTTCTCCAAACGCCACCCATCGTCGTACTGAAAGAAAGAAGCCGAACCTTTTTTCTGGGTCTTTACATTAAGTATGTCGCCGAAAGGTGTTGGATTGAATCTCGCAACATATTCTGCCACGATCATATTTTTGCCTAAGTAGGTGGGGGAAGGCTTCGTCAATCCCGTGACTTCTACATTAACGCTTTCAACCACTCTCACCCTAACATAAGGTCCT
>DXJV01000016.1 GCA_019056785.1 Candidatus Heimdallarchaeota archaeon | reverse complement strand
TTTACCCAATATCGGAACTCCGCTAAAAAGCTGGCAGAAATTCTCAATTCCCTCGAGAACATTCATGCTTCTCGTTTTATTGGTCAGGCTTCAAAGGCTGGTGATAAAGGTTTTAGTCAGAAGAAACAACTCGAGGTTATGCAACAATTCCGGGACGGTGTTTATAATTGCCTTGTTGCCACAAGTGTTGGCGAGGAGGGGTTGGATGTTTCTGAATGTGACCTTGTTGTGTTTTATGATTGTGTTCCTTCGGCCATTCGTTCCATTCAAAGGCGGGGGCGAACTGGTCGAAAGCGTGCAGGGAAAGTTGTGGTCTTAATAACAAAAGGCACTCGAGATGAGGGTTATTTCTGGGCTGCACGCTATAAAGAGCGACGTATGAAACAGAATCTCCGAGAGCTTGCACAATATTCCAAACAACAACCCGACCTCCAACAACGCTCCATAGAAGACTTTTTTGCCGCAGCTTCAAATGAACAGCGCATCGAAGAAGATGCTGTCTCAACAGAAGAGCAAATTGATGAATTATTTATCCTTTCAGATGAAGCGCTTAGTAAGTTTGAAGCTGAGTTGGAACAACAAACTTCCAGTACCCAACCCAGTTTCTCGAGTGAGAAAAAGGCAGAAATCGCAGAAGTCTTCCAAGCTCCTCCCAAAGGTTCACCAGAAAAAGCTATAGTTATCGTTGATACACGCGAGGCAAAATCGGGTATTGCGAAAGAACTGTCTTTATTTGATCTAAATTTGTCGTTGATGCAACTCCCCATCGGTGATTATATCTTAAGTTCGAGAGTGGGAGTTGAACGAAAGGATGTTGCTGATTTTAGTCAAAGCATAATTGATGGTCGTCTCTTCCCACAACTCTTTGAACTTAAGCGGGCTTTTCCAATTCCAATTTTAATTATAGAAGGGGAAACACTCTATGGGCATCGCGCCCTTAACCCCGAAGCGATTCGCGGAGCAATTATTTCCATTACCTTAAATCTCGATATTAGAGTTATTTGGACTCGGAGCATGAAGGATACAGCTCGTTATCTCCGATCTATTGCTCTTAAGGAACAATCTAAAGTAGAAAGAAAGCCACAAATTCGCAGTGAGAAAGTTCCTCTTCAAACTTCTCGGCTTTTAGAATTTATTGTTGCAGGATTTCCCAATATTAATACAACATTAGCAAAGCGCCTTCTTGAAAAATTTGGTTCCTTAGAAGCGTTCTTTAATGCCAGCATTGATGAGCTCCGAGAAGTAAAAGGAATTGGTAAGAAGATCGCCGAAGAAATAAAAGCGCTGATTACCGCCAGTTATGAGCCAAGTGACTAGTCCACTTTTTCTAGCGTTTCTAACAATTTGTCAATTGTTTTCGATAATTTCATTATTTCGTCTGGGTCGTCGCTTTCATCCAATCTTTTTCGAAGGTTCTCAATCTTCTTTTCTAATGATTGTTTTATTGCGCTATGAGTATCTTCTTTTTGAGGTGTTTCTTTCTTTAGTGCTTTTCTTATTTCCTTTGGTAAATCCTTCTCGTCTTTGTAAATTAGCACTTCACTATTGCATACTTTACAATAGATTTTGTCATTTATTCTAATGAGAGGATAGCTACAAACCGGGCAGCCAATATTTAGTAAGGTACCTCCGTTGCGCAATGCCTTTGCAAGTGCCTTGATGCCTTCCTCTTCGTTTTTTCGGGAATTATCATTCAACATTTTTTCACCTGTCTTCAAAAAGATAGCTTTGTTGCTAAAGTTTTTTCACTAAAAACCTTTTCAGCTGCGCGTTTTACTTTTTCGCGCTCCTTTGTGAATGTGTACACTCTAAAGATGTACATCATTCCCATTAATGCTTCAAATATTTTCGAAACTTTTTGTAAATCGATTGGTCTTTTTTTCTGTTTGGGCCCTTCTCGGACGAACATGGGAATTTGATAGGTGGGGAGATCAACTGAGTGGGAATAGGGGACACTTGGTAAAGTTGGAATGTCAATGAATACTGCTTCAGGAGCGATTCCTGCTTCTCCGGCAATCTCCTGCTGGAGCTGTTCGCGGTATTTTCGCTTGCTGATGGTTGATTGTAAAAATTCATCTCGTGTGGTAAATTCCCGTTCAAAAGCGACTTTTATGAGCTCACGCTGGGCTAATGCTTTCATAAGTGGTTGTGATGATTTGCAAGCCATTAGTTTGCTCCAAACTGTATAATCATCTAATTCTAAATATTCTTCTGGTGTTGTGAATTGTAAAAGTCCTAGTTCTTCTTCTGCAAGTTCCATCGCTCGAATGATCAATAGTTGTGATGCTCTCGAAACCTTATGGA
>DXJV01000049.1 GCA_019056785.1 Candidatus Heimdallarchaeota archaeon | reverse complement strand
TTTTGAAAGTCAGTGCCCCGCATAAAGCTCATTGGTAATTCACAGTTGGTTGCTCCGCATGTTTGCCGCCCCTGAGCCGTGCCGTTGGGCGTGTAAATATATAATCGCAACTTACAACTGCTGATAGAATTAGAACATAAATGTTTTATAGCTATTACAGCTCAAAGGAGCCGAGGTGAAATTCGATCCAACAGTTTTTGAAAATAGGTACTTTGATGAACCTCCCAGAGAAAATGATTGGCGATCAACTTATAGCAGAGATAAAGCACGGATCATTCATGGATCAGGGTTTAGAAGACTTCAAGGCAAAACACAAGTAATGGGAGTTGGTGAAGGTGATTTTCATCGTACAAGATTGACTCACTCGCTAGAAGTAAATCAAATTGGATTGGGACTTTTCGAAGGAATTAAAAAGCGAAGAGACATAACAATACCAGCATTGCTTGAACCTTTTCTAAAAAATGGGCACCCTGTTATTTCAGCGGCTTGCTACGGGCATGATCTAGGTCACCCTCCTTTTGGCCATGGGGGAGAAAGGGCTCTTCACTCTAAAATGAAAGAACATGGTGGTTTTGAAGGAAATGCTCAGACTATAAGGATATTGGTAAAACTTGAAAAATATCACGAACATAAAGGCATAAACCCATCGCGTCGAATTCTTTTATCTCTTTTAAAAGATCCAGTGAATTATGAAGATCATCCTCAAAGTGCTCAGAATAAAGAGAAACCGCCTAAATGCTATTACGACTGTGAAAAAGAAAAGATAGAGTGGTGTTTAGAACCTTTTTCGCAAAAAGACAAAGACAATTTTATTGTTTTATCAGATATTGGGCATGGGAAATATAAGCCCGAGAATATGTCTTTCGATGCTTCTATTATGGAATGTGCAGACGATATAGCCTATTGTACTCATGATTTAGAAGATATTGTAGCAAGAGGGTTGGTACCAAAAGAAAAACTAATGGAAAAAGTAGACTCTTTTTTCAAATACACCTCCGAAATTGAATGCAATGGAACCAACATTTCTATAAATGATTTTCAAGAACTGTATTGTGGGAGCCATAAGCGTAAAAACATAATAGGAAAAATAGTAAACCTTCTGATGACAAACACAGAAATTGTTGAGAATGATAATTTTGAGCACCCTTTATTGAGGTATAGGCTTACAATTTCAAAAAAGCTGCAGAAACTAACCGATTTTCTCAGGGATGAGGTGACATATAGAATGGTTGTTGATAAACCTGAAATCCAGATGCTTGAAAAAAAGGGTCAGCGTGTAATAACACAGTTGTTTGATGAATTCATTTCAGAACCTAAGAGCTTGATACCAAATTGGAGTGAAATGGATCAAACCGATAATAACGAAAGAAGAGTGTGTGATTATATTGCTGGAATGACAGATTCTTTTGCTGAAAAAATTTATCATAGACTTTTTACACCAGGTATTGGGTCAAGTCGAGAGGGAGCATCCGCAGTTTCTGACTAAAAATTGGGGAGCATCCGCAGTTTCTGACTAAAAATTGTCAGTTCGGTTGAATTTGGCATAGGTTTTTTCTCTGTCGATTTCTTTATACTTCTGGATAATCCTATCATA
>DXJV01000085.1 GCA_019056785.1 Candidatus Heimdallarchaeota archaeon | reverse complement strand
TGTTGCATGAGTTTCTTTTGCCAAGATGCCTTTTTCTTTCAATGCTTCCGTGAATGGTCGTGCTTCACCGTCAAGTTCGATGGCAATTAACAAGCCTTTTCCGCGGACGTCTACGAAGGGGATCTTTGTCTTCTTTGCTGCGATTTTCCTTAAGCCTTCCATAAAGTAGTTGCCTATTTCTGCTGCCCGCTCTGCCAATTTTTCACCGATAATAACTTCGAGTGATTTTATTGCCACAGCAGAGCCCAAGGGGTTGCCACCAAAAGTGGACCCATGAACACCAGGCGTGATGACCTCAGGGCCAATAATATCAGTTGTAGTTACAACTGCTGAGACCGGGTACACACCACCACCAAGGGCTTTCCCGAGGAGGAACATATCTGGTTGAACATTTTCATGCTCACAAGCGAATAACTTTCCTGTCCTGCCTAGACCGGTCTGTATTTCATCGGCAATCATCAAGACATTATATTTAGAGCATATCTCGCGAACTTTCTTCAAATAGCCCTCTTTTGGAACAATAACACCTGCTTCACCTTGTATTGGTTCCACAAGAAAAGCAACAACCTTTTCAGGACCTAATTCAAGAATGGTATTCTCCAATTCTTCCGCATCACCATATGTTACTGCTGTAAAGCCGGGTGTAAAGGGACCAAAATTGCCAAAGTATCTACCATGGCTGATGTCGGTACTAAAGCCAACAATTGTAATGGTACGACCATGGAAATTGTTTCGGCAAACAATGATTTTCGCTTCACCTTTTGGCACCTTCTTTTTAATATAACCCCACGCTCTGGCAACTTTCAAACCTGTTTCTACAGCCTCTGCGCCTGTATTCATTGGTAGAGCCATAATTCCGGATTTCTTGGGATCATTAACATAAGGCGTCATTACTTCACACAATTTCTTCAAAAAAGGACCCATTTTGTCGTTACAAAAAGCTCTGGAAGTAAGGGTTACCCTATCTGCTTGCTCTTTCAAAGCCTTAATAATTTCTGGATGTCGATGGCCTGTGTTATGACTAGAGTAAGCCGAAAGGCAATCGAGATACTTTCGCCCTTCCGGGTCGTAGACCCACACCCCTTCTGCTTTCGAAATAACAACAGGGATGGGGTGATAATTATGTGCGCCATAAGTTGTATCCATTTCGATTAATTCTTTTGAACTTGGCATAACAAATCTTCTCCATTAATTAGTTTGTCGTTTTTCTCCAAAAAGTTGTCTGCAAAAAACTCAAGGTTGCTTCTTAATAAAATTGTTGGAGCAACTGAATTAATTGTAAATAAAGCACGACTTGCCCTTAAGAGCCTTTTCTTTTTTATTTTCAGTTCTCTCTCTCACTCACAACGCTTCTTTAACCAAAGAAGGGAAATAGCTTTTTAATAAGTTGACAAGGGAATCGACAATATGCTTGGTGCGATAGAATATGGATAAAGCCGAACTAGAAACTCTTCCTGAAAAACCCGGCGTCTATTTCTTTTTTGACGACCAAGATGAAATTCTTTACATCGGGAAAAGCGTGAATTTGAAAAAACGTGTTTGCGATCATTTCAGCAAGCGTAAGGAACGACAATTTCAGAAAGTTTACAATGTTAGTAAACGGCAGAAAATGACCAAACCAAAAGCCACTTGGGACTATACTCTCGAGTATCTTGAAAAATCACCGGTTTTGCGTTATAATAAAGAATTGAAAAAGAAAAGACAAATAATACAACTTACTCGGACAATAAAATACATTATCACCGAGAGTAGCGAGGAAGCATTTACGCTCGAAGGGAGTTTAATTGCAGCAATCAAACCGCCGTTAAACCAAATGACCTGGGAATACCCATTGATTGAGGTTACCCTTGGGGAAGCAATCCCACGAGTTATAATTACCCGGCAAGTTTCTCAAACCAATTCGTATATTTTTGGTCCTTTCAATGTTGGCACAAATATTCAAACAGCGTTGACAGGTTTTTTACGGATCATTCCCCTTTGTGACTATGCTAAACCCCTTAAAAAAGGCAAAAGCCCTCATTGCTTTAAAGGTGCTTTTAATCAATGTATGGCCCCTTGTAAACGACCTGACCAAATAGCTGCCTATTTATATCAAGTACAACTCTTTATCGAGCAATTGGAGCACCAAGGTGTGGAAACAATTAAGAAACTCGAGAGAATAATGGAAAGAGAAATAGCTGAGGAAAAATTCGAAGCCGCAGCCAAAAGCCGCGACCAGCTACTGGCTATTAAAACATTATTTGATGGGAAAGTCATTCCACTTGTGCTGAAAAAATACATGCCGGCAATTCAAGAGATTCTTCACACAAAGACTTCGCTGTTAAAAATTCTCGAGAATTTTCTGCAGCAACCCTGAGCTTGAAAAACTATTAATAGTGAAATTTTTAAATCGATTTAGGCTTGAAAGAACAATCAATAAAATTATAAACTTCAAAAAACCGAAATCGAACAGAGAAATTTGAGATAAAATTATTTAATGGTCTCTAATAACTATACTAGGAGAAATCAAGGTGGCAAAATTCCAACTGAATATTGGCAACCCCGAGACGGGAAAAACACATAAGACAATTATCGAAGGTGCTAAAGCAAACATTCTCATCGGCAAAAGAATCAGCGAAGAAATCGATGGTGGCCAAATTGGCTTTCCAGGTTACATCTTCAAGATCACCGGTGGAAGCGACAAAGATGGCTTTCCTATGCGCTCTAACCTTGAAGGGCCCATTCGAAAACGCATTCTTAGCACTCGAAGCCAAGGATTTAGAATTAAGAAGAAAGGCGAGAAGCAAAGGAAATTGGTGAGAGGAAACACTATTAGTGATGATATCTACCAGATAAACATGAAAATTGTTCAAGCAGGTAAAAAGAAAATCGAAGAATTAATAACTACCGGAGAATAGATGCGTTTTGAGTAGCAAGAAAACCACTTCCAAACTAGATGAAGAGCAAAAAGTCGAGAAAGCTGTTGTTGAAACTGCGAGTAGTAAAACAACTACTGCTCCAACCGCAGCAGTGAAGAAACAAAAGAAAGAACCTACGAAAGAAAAGAAGACCAAGGCAAAGACAGCTACAACGAAAAAAACGGAAGTGGAGAACAAGGGAGAAGAAGAAGAAGAAGCTTATTCTACTGGCAAACAAGCAGAAATCAATATTGGAACAATTGGTCATGTTGATCATGGCAAGTCAACCTTAGTGAAAGCTCTTACTGGCACCTTTCCTGACACACATTCTGAAGAATTAAAACGAGGCATCACTATTCGATTAGGGTATGCCGATACGGATATTCGTTACTGCACAAAATGCCCAGACCCTCAAAAGTGGACAACACAAACAATTTGCCCCCATTGTGGGTCTGAAACGAAAGTCTCGAGGCGTATTTCTTTTGTTGATGCCCCAGGGCACGAAGTTTTAATGGCAACGCTGCTTACTGGAGCAGCAATTTTTGATGGCGCTATTCTCGTTATTGCTGCCAATGAAAAATGTCCTCAAGCACAGACAAGAGAGCATCTTGCTGCAATGGATGCTGTTGGTATTCAAAATATTATTATCGTTCAAAATAAGGTGGAACTTGTCTCTGAAGAACAAGCACTGAAGAATTATCAGGAAATCAAAAACTTTGTCAAGGGTACCGTTGCTGAAAATGCTCCTATCATTCCAATGAGTGCAGTTCATGGCGCTAATTTAGATGTTTTAATTAAAACCATAGAAGAGGTTATTAAAACTCCGAAAAGAGATGAGAAGAAAGATCCACGGATGTTTGTTGCCCGTTCATTTGAAGTGAACAAACCCGGCACACCCCCAGAAAACCTTTTAGGCGGTGTTTTAGGCGGGTCCATTCTTCAGGGTGTCTTACGAGAAGGTGATGAGATTGAAATTATCCCCGGCACTCGTTTCGGTAAGAAATATGTCCCCATTAGAACTCGGATTACCAGCATTCATGCAGGCACTCTCGGGAAAGTACGCGAAGCAAAGCCAGGGGGATTAATGTCTATCGGCACGGAAATTGACCCTGCCTATACTCGTTCTGATAACCTTGTTGGGAACATTATTGGAAAGCCCGGCAAACTTCCTCCTGTTCTTGAAGAATTAACCTTTCAAGCAAACTTGATGGATTACGTTGTTGGTATGTCTGAAAAAACCAAAGTAAAAAACCTGGCGATTAATGAACAATTAATGCTAAATGTTTGGACCGCTATTACTTTGGGAGTGGTTACGAATATTAAGAAAGGCAATATTGTTACTGTGCGATTAGCACGTCCCGTTGCTGCAGAAGCCGGCACTAGAGTTGCGATATCACGACGAATACATGAACGCTTTAGGCTTATTGGATTTGGCATCATCCAATAAACGGCTTTTTTTCTTCAGCAAAAAAGGGGGAAGATGAAAGTTGCCCTTGGAAGTAATTTTAGATACTAATATTATTATTTACCTTTCAGAGGGAAAGTTTAACCTGAATTTTGAATTAGAACGGCTACTTACCCAAGAGTTCAACGTTGTAATACTTTCAGCCTGTATCGCTGAACTCGAGATTCTAGCGAAAAGAGAAATGAAAATGAAAAAACACCTTTTGTTTCTTGAAAAATTGAGAAAGAAAATAACAGTCATCAATTACAACCCTGAAACAATTCCAACAACAGATGAAAAAATAATTGCTTATGCCACCAAAGAACCACCAGAAAAAGTAGTTGTCACAAATGACAAAGATTTGAAAAAGAAGCTAAGAAAAAAGGGTGTGCCAGTTATTTTTGTACGGAAAAAAACACATCTCCAATTACTAAGATAGAAAAAATAGAAGAGATCTTTTGGAAAAAGAGAAAAAAAAAGAGGAAAATGATTACCAGAAGCCGATGCCACCGGGTTTACTCGTAGCATCAAGGGGATTATAACCATTGGCAAGCTCCCAGCTGTCAGAGTAGCCATCACCATCAGTATCGCTATTGTCTGGTTCTGTGCCGAGTTGATATTCGTAATGATTTGTTAGCCCATCACCATCTTTATCAAAGTTGGCATCATTCACTTTAGGATTGAGACCATGAGCAACTTCATAACCATCTGGCATGCCATCATTGTCTGTATCGCTGTCGTCAGGTTTAAGACCGTGGTTGTACTCGTAGCCATCAGAGAGTCCATCATTATCCACATCCTTTTTCAGACAATAACTATAACTGGTGCTATATGAATAGCCTAGAGACCGCCAGATAGAGAACTCCGAACTATCAAGTAAGCCATCAGCATCAGTATCGCTCTTTATAGGGCTCGTTCCTGTTGTAAAGAGCTCATATGCATCTTCCCAGTTGTCGCCATCGGTATCTTTTAAGAGGGGATTGGTAGAATAGACTTCACACTCATCGTAGTCAGTCAAGCTGTCAGCATCAGTGTCAACCTTAGTAGGATCAGTATTAGAGGAAGTAATTTCATAATAATCTGTCAGTCCGTCACCATCAGTATCAGGGGTGAGAGGATTACAACCATAAGAAAATTCTTCACCATCTAGTAAACCATCACTATCAGAATCAGGGTTGTTAGGATCAGTTTGAAAGCCATCTTGCCAAAGAAGAACCTCTTCTTTATCTGTCAAACCATCGTTATCGCTATCTGCAGTTCGAGGATTGGTATGATATTTATATAATTCAAGGGTATCAAATAAGCCATCGTTATCACGGTCAAGCGACTCAAAGCCAAAAAGCTCAAAAGGATTTATCATTCCGAGACCATAGCGTTTCTGAAGCTCAATGCGTTCTACCTCTATTGTTGGATCATAGGGAACATTCGCATCATAATGTGCTGTTTGAAGCAAGTCACGCTCAACTGCAAAGGTACTAATCTGAAGATAAAGAGAGCTATATAGCGCAGCAATACCAGCAACAATAGGAGTAGCCATGCTCGTACCAGACATCACAGCACTATAGGTTCTATCAGGGTTAATGCTGTTATTCACAGGAAAGGTAGAGAGAATATCAAAGCCCGGTGCCATGAGCTGCAAGTCGCCATCGGCATCTTTATCATAAACATAACTGTCCTTACGCTTACCAGTATTAACGCCTTCATCATACACCGAACTAACACTGAGAATACCGTTCGCATAGATCGGTCCACCATCAATATCAACTTTATCAGCAACGCAATAGCGCTCATCTCGAAACGGTTCTTGTCGATGCCAATCATTCGCAAGCTCTGCAGGATAAATAAGATCACCATTGGTAGGTTCATTCGCAGCTTCATTACCAGCAGCTAAAACAAAAAGAACTTTTCCTGAAGCAGCAAGAGCGCGGAATTTACTCGAAATCCCAGGAATGTCTAGCTGATCAGAGTTCCACCCTTCACTAATGCTCACAATTAGAGAACCATACGAATCTTTGGCACCATCCAACCAGTCCAAGAAAGCATGGACAACGGTATTATACCCCCATGGAGGTAACGATTTATGTGCAACAGAAATTATACTCGCATTAGGTGCTATTTGATGCACTATCCCCGCAACATGCGTGCCATGACCATAAAAATTCTGATGATGTAAATAAGCATATAATGGGTCTGAAATATTATAAGGATCCATGTAATTAAGCTGAGCTTTATGATAGTCTTTGTAGTCACCATTATTATCAATTGTCACAACCATATCAACAACAGGCTTTAACGCAGGGTGGGTATAATCAACCAACTGATCGAAAATAACGACAGTGGGCGTTACACTTGGATTAATGTTGGTACGAATATAATCTAGACCAAGATAGGAAAGCATGGAAGTATCCTCGTAAGAGTCGAGAGGACCGCCGGATGACCAGTCAGGGATTTCTTGGCCGACACCAGCTTTAAAGGGGGAGAAAGAAGCACAGACCAAGCTATCTTGAGAGAAAAGCCACACTTCTTTTTCAGGTAGGACAAACAAATGTTCAGAGCAAAAAAGGACTTCAGCAACGCCCTGAACGCTAGAAGCAGCGCAAGGACCATTGCTCACTAACAAACTCGTTATAGAGAAAAGAAACAAACAACAAAGCAAAAAAACAGTCGAATGTCTCTTTTGCTCCCTTCTTTTTCGATGAGAAAAGCGATAAATCATTTTTCCATCTCAACCGAAATTTTTTTCCTTTCACGAAAAAACCCTAAAAAGGGTACGAAAACAAACAGACTATTCATTTAAAAAAGTATTTTTTTTTGAAATAAATGATTGATAATCTCGCTTTCATCCAAAATTATTTAAAGAATGAAAAGAAAAACAAGAGACACTTTTGTTGAAAGGAAAAGTAATTCTGAACTGGTGAGAAGAATGGCTGACAAAAGTAGAAGACGAAAAGGAAAGAAGAGTGTATTAGCGGTCGCCATTTTTGCTTTTATAATCCTGAGTGTGAGTTTTTTTAGAGCATTACAAGTAAATGATCTCGCGGCAAGAACGATTACAAGTGCTGAAACAGAAAATGCACTTGTCGATGGCAATTTCTCAGCAACGCTCCAAGAAGTGGGGCAATATCGCAATCGCTATGGTGGACCAGTCGATCTTGTGGTACAAGATGAATTGGCTTTTGTTGCATGTAATCCAGGTGAACTGTTGATCTTTAATGTCTCTGATCCCGCAACCCCAACGCTCTTGAGCAGTTTCAATGAAGAGCGCCCCGTCTCATTTAGAAATCCCTGGGACTCTAACTATGCTCCATGGGTAGAGGTCAGCGGGACAATCGCAGTACTTGCAGATGGCTATAATGGGCTGTTATTTATTGATATTGCCGAGCCAACAAGACCAGTTCTCCTGAGTAAATTCCCAGGAGAAATACTATATTTCTCTATCCGGGGAACTTTTGCCTATGTTGTCGATGATGGTACTGCAAGATATTCCAAAGGTAATGTTTTTCGCATCATCGATTTTTCCGACCCGAGAAAGCCATTCATGACGGGAGAGATCAACAGAACACAAATAGGAGGGTTTTATTATGAGCCACTCATCTCCGGAAACTATGCTTTTTCTACGCCAGGGCCAGAAGTTGTAGCAATTGATGTTTCTGACCCATATAATCCCGTCGAAGTGGCAAGTATTGATATCGATGGAGGAAATGAGCTTGCGAAGGTAGGTGATTATTTGCTGGTGGGACGCATTGTTCATAATAGTAATGACTTATTAAAAGTGGTCGATATCAGTAACCCTCTTGCACCTGAGCTTGTCGCCGTTTACGAGACAACAGCATCGACAATAAATGATATTTGCGTTGTGAATCAGACCACTGCCTTTCTTGCTGATTCCGGGAAGAAAAAAGTCATTGCACTAAATATTACAAACGTTGAAAATATCTCATTGATTAGTGAATACAAGTCGCCGCTTGAATTCAAGTTCGAAATCTTTTCTGTGGCAGCTGGAAAAAACAATCAAAGCTTATTTTGTGCGGATTATCATTTTGGGCTCTTCGCACTTGATATTTCCAATCTCAGTCAGCTTTCCCTTATCGGCGCTTTTGACACCAATGGTTTAGCCTGGCGGCTAGCAGTAGAAGGCAATTACGCCTATCTTTGCACAAGACGCGATTGGCCATATTATCCTTCCAAACTTGAAATTATTAATATTGCCAATACAAGCGCACCGAAGCTGGTGGGAAGCTATCAATACCCTCAAGATGCAATAATGGACATCGTTGTTTCAGAGGGGTATGCGTATTTGGCTATTGCAAAAGAGGGGCTTGATATTCTGGATGTACGCGACCCCACGAATCCCGAACTCGTGGGACAATACCGCTTTGAACCTGAAGTCGGCAATTTCCGCAGCCTTGTTCTCGATAAAAAATATCAGCGCATCTACCTCGCCCACGACTGGCATGACCTCTTTATCATCGATTGTTCGGATAAGACAAACCCGCAGCTCTACTGGCGGATTGCAATTGCTGAACCGCTCTTCGCTCTCGGAGATATCTTCCTTAATGGCGAGTATCTATATCTCACATCCATGGGCAGTGGGATTCTCGCAATAGTGGATATCAATTATGCCACGCCGGTCAATCCTGTGGCGCTTTCTTGGCTTTATTTTCCCAGCCGCGTGAATGCGATTTATGTTCGTGGTGACGTGATCTTTCTCTGCAACGATTGGTCTGAGCTCCGGATGATCGATGCCAAGAACAAGTCTGCCCCCCTTAAAATCGCCCGGCTCTCTAATGGCTGGGGCTTTGCTCAGGCACTTACAGTGGAAGATAACTATGCCTATATTGCCCAGTATGCTGGCGGTTTGCGTGTTGTTGACATCACCAATCCCAGCGAGCTCACAGAAGTTGCCGCCGTTCGCGACCACTACCGTGGTCTTTGTTATGATGTTGTCTATCATGAGGGGCTAATCTTTATTGCTGACGGCTGGGATGGTTTGGAAATCTATCGACTGAACAACCACGAACCTAAAGAACCAAGCCTTTATGTTGTTGTCTTTATTCCCATTACCACAAGCTTCTTCGTTGTTACTATCTTATTAATCAGAGAAAATAGAAGAAAGAAATAATTACAATTAAAGACATTTTCAATTTCAAAACAAACAATCTAACTTACCTTTTTTTGAAAAACCCTACTGAACAAGGGTTGATTTTTACTCGAATAATTTCGTGGACTACTTTCTTTGCCGTGACTCCTTCATTTTTATAACTTTTAGAAGAACATCTTTTGCCTTCTGTTCTAGTATGGTGACTTCTACTCCTGCTTCCCGTAGTAAATCAATTCCCTCGGTGTCTGAATACGAGCCGGAAACTACCACTCGTTTAATCATTGCATTAATGATCATCTTTGCACAAATCTTACAAGGATAGCCTGTGACATAGAGCGTTGCTCCTGCAGTTGACTCACCATGGATTGCACATTGAATGATAGCATTTTGTTCCGAGTGAACCCCCCGGCAAATCTCATGTTTAGTTCCACTTGGGATATGTAATTCGTCCCGTAAGCAACCGATATCGATACAATGAGGCATCCCTCGAGGTGCGCCATTATATCCCGTGGAAATAACATGATTATCTTGTACGATTACAGTGCCAAATTGCCTTCGCAAACATGTTGAACGTGTTGAGACTAATTCAGCCATTGCGGTGAAATATTCATCCACAGTTGGACGTATACTATGCTGGGGTTTCGAAGTAATGCGTTTTTTTGGCTCTTTTTGGGACAATTTTTCAACCTCTATCAACAAACAAGGCAAATTAATTTTAAGTGTATAGATATAATGTATAATAAGCTTGTTGTTGGAGGAATGAAACTTGACTTTTAAGGAAAAATTCTTACTAAATTTCTTGGAAAAACGTGTTGATCAAAGTTGGTATTTACAACATTTGCAAACGATGCGAGGGCGATTTGAATTTGAAATCTTAAAAAAAGTCATTTTAAATTATCTTCCTCCTGAAGACAGTCTTATATTAGATGTCGGCATTGATCCGGGGATTTTTTCAAAAATTATCGCAGAGAAAAAGCGCCGAATAATTATTGCCGATATTTCTGTCGAACAGCTACAAATTACACGTAAACGATTAGAGAAGGAGAATCTCTCAAACTTTTTCGAGCAGTTTGCAGTTTTAGAATCATTTACAGACTTGCGACAGTTTGATAATGAAACGTTTGACTTGATAATTAGTCTTTATGGCACACTTTCCTATACTTGTGACGAGAGAAAGAACATGCTGGCCGAATTAGCCCGTGTCTGTAAACCTGGTGCACCAATAATACTCTCAGTAAAAAATAAAATAAATTATATCCGTTCGACTATCCTTAAAGCCGATCTTGAAAAGCTCCTGGACCCCTTAAAAGCGGGCCTTTGGGAATTTCTCGACACCAGCTATAAACCTTTTGAGGATTTTCCGGCAGAACCATCCTATTATGCCTTTTCTTCTGATGAAATTATGAAATTACTCGAGAAATGTGGTTGCGAACTCTTGGAAATTCGAGCATTAAATTGTCTTTTCCCTTATATGAGTGAAGAACTAGTCAATTTATTTGAAAATAAAGATATTTTAAAGACCTTATTAACATTGGAAGAACGCCTAAGTACAAATCCCGGCCTTCTTGACACTGGCTCAGAGCTTTTAGTTGTCGCAAGAAAGGCCTTTCTCTAAAAAGAAAAATGGAAAAAGCCAGCTGAGGGCTGAATCATCCAGAGAAGACACAAGCGGTTTTACTCGAGAATTTCTTCTACAATAGCAGCGGCAATAACTCGCCCTTTTTTCCTGAGAATAACTCGGCCCAGTTTTGGAACATCAGCTTGTTTTTCAATCACAATTGGAGACTTCGTTTGTAAAATCACACTGGCAACTTCGTCTGTGAAGATCATAATTTTTTTGCCATTAATTTCTCGAGGTGTATTTTTGTATTTGGGATTTTGCCGGTAAATTTTCAAGATTGCTTCTACTTCAGCTTCCACATGGTCCGAGCCGGCATGCAGGATTGTCAGATTCCCTAGAACGAGAGGATGCAAACCGAGATAAAGTAATCGCACTTGCACACGAGGTTTAAATGGTGGGGGATCTGATATATGCCCTACAACAGCACCACGACGAATGTCTTCCTCGGCAGAACCTTTAAGAAGAAAGTTTACATCAATGCCACATCTCGCCTCTGTAATCTCCTTCTCATCATCCCAGAGAGTTTTTACTGTTGCTTTATTTAACCCTGGTGAGACAATAACACGATCATTAGTTTTTATTTTTCCACTAATAATTCGTCCATAACCAACAAGACCCATGCCGGGTTCTTGATAAGCATCATAAACTACTAACCGCAATGACTTATCTGATAAATCTTCAGGAATGGATATTTTTGCAATTGCTTCTTTTAAGGTGGGACCGGAATACCAAGGCATTTTTTCGCTTTTAGTAACTAAATTATCTCCCATCAAGCCACTAATTGGAATAAAGGGGATGGCATCCAGATTTTTAATCCAAGGGCTTTGAATCTTTTTCAAAAAGTCAATGAGGATTTGTTTACAGGTATTAAATCGTTTTTCAGAATAATTGGCACTGTCCATTTTGTTTACAGCAACAATAACATCTTTGATTCCCAAAACAGAGGCGATGAGTGTATGCTCAAGTGTTTGGCCTGAAGGTGTTATTTCATCTCCAGGTTCTAATCCTGCCTCAATTTCTCCTCGACCAGCACTAATTACCAAGATACACGCATCAGCCGTGCTTAGACCTGCAATGGTATTTTTAGTGAAATCACGGTGACCAGGATTATCGATAAGCACGAATGAACGACCATTAATCGCAAAACGCCTAAAAGCGATGTCCATCGTTTTCCCTTTTTCTTTCTCCTCCGGAAAGGCATCTAAAACATAAGCCCATTTCCAGGAAGACATCCCAAGTCCTTCAGCATCAGCTTCATTTTTTTTCATCACTCGAGGATCGACAGCGCCAATTTCATATAAAAATCGACCCATAAGCGTTGACTTACCGTGATCGACATGACCAATTACCGCAATGCTGGTCAAAGGTTGATAATCTGTCATTGTTACACTTTTCCTTAAAGCTTCTCTTTTAAGATCTTTTTTCTTGTGGCACTTGAACTTTTTCTTCTTAAAATCTTCCTATAAGAAAGAAGGTTTTTCTGCCAGCTCTATTACCGGCAAATAATTCCATTTTGTTGTTGTGGGTGTCGAGTCGCAGAATTCCCATTTCTCAACCTCGAGTGAATTATATTTTATAAAATGGACCTTCTTGGGCTTTTCATCAAGCTCGACAAAAAAGTGCATTGGCAATCCTCTCAAAGAGTAATAGCCTACCACCCCAGTAAGAAATCCAATGAACCATTTTTCACTTTTCTCATCTTGATACAATAGAAAATTTAACCCCACATTTCTTGCGGCACTAAAGAATGCCATTCGTACAAGATCATTCATAGATGCAAGGCGCATTTTTAATGCTGGGGGGAGTGTTGTTTCTTTATCCATTTTACTCACCATTCGAGATGGTTTTGTTTCTACTTTAATTGTTTTTCGATTCTTTTTCTAAATAACAATTGAAAAAAGCAATCACTTTGCTCTTTTACAGCTCAGTTCATTCAGTCGAGAAAATGCTTCGTAACCGGTCCTCGGGGTGGAAAATGAGATCACCAAAAGTGCTAGTAATGACCTGTTCGAAATTGCGGTATGCATCTAAAAAACCCACATTCACATCTGGAAATTGTTTTACAAATTTCCTGGCAATGTCCCTGATTTTCTCACGAATGGTTGTGGAGTGATTATTACTATCACAAATAGCATAAATCGTTACCGCTTGACTATTTTTCAAAATTGCTTTGTGCAGATAAATAGTGAAGCGTGTCATTTTAAAGGACTCAGTCTCATCCTCGAAAATCTCAAAAGCAAACGTTTGAATTGCCTCTAGCAGTCCTGGCGTGAGCAATTTGTCATGTTTTGAAAATTCTTTATCGTATCGAACCTTTACAATAGGGATTCCACTAAACACTACTCCTGCTTCAATAATTGCCACGTCAAATGTTCCTCAGGAAACTGATTTTATCTATTTTATCTTGAAAAAATAAATACTTTTCTAATTGTTTTTTGATTGTTTTTTTGTCAGTTTTTTCCGGTATTTTGCAATTATCCATGGTTTTTCGATCATCTTGATAGTATTCAACGCTAATTTCATTGTTTTTCGCTCATCAAACACCAGAGCGAGTTTTGCCACAGCGCGAAGATGATGGATAAGCGTATCAAACCAACGGTAAATATCCCCAGGATAGGCATAAAGGTTATAATTTGTTGACAATTCTGTGGCGATTTTGCGCAAGTTTTTATTTTGCAACCGTAATTCGACTATTTTGCGAGAGAGCTCTTTTTCTCCACAACCACACCAAGGATTTTCTAAACATTTACAATTAAAAATGTCTTTTGACCATTTAGCAAAAGTTTGAACAACTAAATTTGGTAAGTTTGCCCGTTTTTCTAATGCAGACTGCATATATTCGAGAACCGAACCAGAAAAAAGGTTGGAACCAATATAACCACTTTTCAACGTCTTTTCGATTTCTGCTTGAATTTTACTATTCAAGAACACAGCTGTAAAAGGTTCAAAAGCAACAGCAATCTCCAATGGACTTAAAAGCTGTAATTTCTTTTGAATAGAACAAGCTTCTGTTGGTGAAAGAAAGGTTCGTGAAGTAGCAAAACCCAATTTTGTTGCCCGAGGACCCACTTGATAAATTTTTATCATCTCGAGTTCTTTGAGCATTTGTAATGTTGTTTTTAACGTCTCTGAAGGCCCAAGTAAGTTAGAATAGTAGCGCACCAGTTCTCGCAAGTCAGCGTTTTTCATGGTAACTATGCCTGCTAATAATTGTTCTAATTGCCGTTCGCCTTCCATTTCAGGTTCGACCGGGGCGATTTCTTCTGTGAGAAGCTCAAAAGCAATTGAATCTTCTGTTTTGTCCATGGAACTGTGATATCGTCTATTTGGCTCCACAACCAGCACAATTTTTCCACGATCATGATAACCAAGTCGCCCTGCCCGACCAAACATTTGATGGAATTCTGCCACTGACAACCAATTTATACCCATTGCAAGTGACTCGAAAATAACCTGACTAGCCGGAAAATCAACTCCAGCACCTAAAGCAGCAGTTGTGATAATTGCAGCATATTTTCCGTTTGCAAAGCCCTCTTCTGCTCGTTTTCGTTCTCGATAAGTTAGACCAGAATGATAAACAGCACTTTTTAACCCGCTTTTATTTAATTTCAATGCTAATTCATAGCAATGGCGACGTGAATTAGTGAAAATGATTGATTGCCCAAAATACCCATAGGAAGATTTGTAATTATATTCTGCACGAACCAAATCACGTAAGAAAAGCTCTTTTTCATCTTGGTCGCGAGCAATAATTACATGACGCTCTAGAGGAATGGGCCGTTCTTGATGCAATAATAATTCAAACCCGAGATCCTCTGCTAACTTTTCAGGATTTCCAATTGTTGCTGAAAGACCGATTAATTGGGCTTGGGGGAAGAGGATTTTCAGTCGAGCAATCAAACCATCAAGCTCTGGCCCCCTTTCCGGGTCATTTAGTAATTGAATTTCATCAATAATAACGGTACCTACATCTCTAAGAACATCTTTCTTACCATTTCGAAGCAATAAATCAAAAGCTTCGTAAGTCGCAGTGATTATATTTGCAGCTCTGTAATCAGTATCAATAATATATTCAGCTTCGTCGCCTACATCAATATGACTCATTCCCACTCTAATTGCCACACGAAAGCCTTCTCGTTGATATCTTCTTTTAAAGTCCTCGTATTTCTGGTTTGTAAGAGCAACTAGAGGGCTCAAATAGACCATGCGCTTTTTTTGGAGAACACTATGAAGGCCTGCAATCTCACCGATTAATGTTTTTCCACTACTTGTGCCCGCAACAACCAAGAAATATTGTTTCTTCAACAAGCCAGCTTTAATAGCCTTAACTTGAATAGGTAGTAGCTTGGTATAACGATTTCGTTTTAAGATACGTTTAAGGTTTTCAGGCAATGAGAGATTGTCGATGGCTACAGATTCACTTAAATCATCGACATTTCCAATGACATCAAAGAGAGTTAGCTCGGGGTGTTTTGTCGGTCGAAAGTTAGTGTCAAATGCATCCAATACGCGGTCAACATTTTTAACTTGTTTTAAAATCCGATAGAAATGCCGTTTCCCACTGGCAGTCAAATGGATTTCTCTTGATGAAAGTTCCTTATCCAACTCTTCTTGAGCGCATTGTTGGCAAGCTTTTCTCCCGAAAACTGTCAATTCATTTTTCTCAGTAAGAAAGGTCACTCTTTGATGATCTATCATACAAAAACGACAGATACGGCGAAAAGTAGGCAAACTGATATGAAAGGTTTTGAAATATTCCTCAAATAAATCATATTTATCGATTTTTTCGTCTGCAGGAATAATGATACCTTTGGCTTTTTGAAAGACATAGGTAATAAGTTCAGGTTTTTTATATTCTGTCCCATATTTTCCAGAGACAATGTATTTATAGGGACGGAGCCGGCCTTTTTCTAGGATAAATTGTAATGTTGCCCGTTCTAGTGGCTTGATACGCAAAACTTTTGCTTTCGCAGGGAGTAGCAGCATTTTCATCTGTAATGTTTCTGGTTTGTAATCCATAAGAAACACGTAATATTGAAACGCTCTACTCGACATCTGTAACCTATCCAATGCTTTCTGTTAATAACTCAGGTCATTTTTCAAACCTTCTTAAATGTGTGCAAAAAAAAGAAATTAAAGGCTCGAATCAAAGTCCGCCAAGAAGTAATGTGAAGTTGATTTTGTAACTGAAAATTTATTGTTGCTTAAAGCAACATTGTAATAATCAAAATTATGGTAGGTATCAATCACTTCAATGCACTCAGCCAGCCATTCGGCAATTAACGTTTCTTTCGGCTTCTTTGTAAGCGGCACATGCAAAAGTAATTTTGTTCCATCATGAGACACCTGATTTGCAATAGTAAGAATTTTTTCAAGCTCAGGACTTTCGAAGCCGAGGGGATTAAACAGAAAAATTGCATCGACTTTTTCTGCTCTTAATTTTTGTAGAAGTTCAGAAGGATATTTTGTGGAATAAGACAAGTTCGTCTTTTGCGTTTTCTGAATGGTATATTCAAAAGCTTCACTAAATAATGGATTAAGCTGTAAAGAATAAATATTCCTTTTTGGGAAAGTGTTGGCTAATTGAATAGCGCTATGTCCCATTCCAAAACTAATGTCCAAAATGCTCTGGACAGAACTGTTGATATTTGTTGCGGAAATGATTTCAGAACGAATTTTATGGAGTCCTTTGGAACTATCAATACTATCAATGTAATAAATTAATTTCTGCAATTCAAGCTTTGAAACATCATTTTTAATAATATCAACAAAATTTTTTGCGAGTGTTTGCATAAATGGATAAATCTGGTAAATTCCTTGCTCATGCAAAATACCTTGCGAGACACTCAAGGGAGGGAGGGACCGGCGCCATTTCTCCATGAGCGAATAGATTTCGCCTTGCTTTTCGAGGTAATTATTTGCTACCAAATGATCGAGCATCTTTCCGAAGAGCTTTTGCTTTACATAGCGTTTTTTATGGGCGATGATTGCCAAATCAACTGGTTTTTCGTACAAGGTATTTAAATTCTCAACATTACAAATGTCCACAGCTAAATGCGCAGCAACAATTGAACTATGCTCATAGATTTCAGAGGTCACAATAACTCACTATTCAAGTATTTTTCCGTGATTTTTTCCATACGTTATAATTCACTCCTTCTTTAAATAAAATTTCTTTGAAGGCAAATTGAAAAAAAAGAAGAAAAAGAATGAATTTTTGCTGAAACTCTTGGCAGAACATTTAAACACAGAACAATTATTTTAAATAGGAAAGATTTTCTAATAAAATTCAAGGCAAAAAGCATAATAATACAAAGAACTTGCTTCTAGCTGATAAAATTGATATGCTAAAAGCGAGAAGTTTTTATTTGCTAGATGTTAAACAATTTTAGAACAATAGAAGGTTCAGAAAGTGTCAAAAAAAGTATTACGAACTGTCGGAATTGACTTGGGAACTAGTACTATTAAAATGTCTTCGGACACCGGAAAGAAATTGATACGAATTCCCTCAATCATTGGTGATCCGAATCCTGGTTGGACTGGCATGACTCTTGACAAGTCATTGGAAAACAACCTGGTACTGGAGGAAGGAGGTCAAAACTTCTTCGTGGGTGAATTAGCACGCTTACAAAGTGAAATTAAACGTCCCTTAGCTTCGGAAGGAAAAATGAAAAGCATTAAAGATGCTGTGATAGCCATTAAAGCAGCGCTTTCTCTTTTCATTAAAAATGATGGCGAACATATTCTTATTGCGACAGGTGTGCCTGTGGCAACTTCACAAGAAGAAATGTCCACGCTCTCCAAAGGACTCTCCGAAGAGATGAACATTAAAGTACGCAACGATGCCACTGGAGAAACGCTCAATTATAATGTTGTGGTTGAGAAATGCCTTGTCTTACCAGAACCCTATGGCTCTTATTATCAAATTTTGAAAACATCTGGTGAAAATCGTGCTGTTGATGCGATTATTGTAGACATTGGTCATGGCTCCACAGACATTCTTACAGTATATCAAGGAAGATTGATGCGAACCGCAAGTGGGAGCTTAGAAGAAGCTGTTGACACCCTCACAACACGGATGGCTCGAACTTTGCAAGAACAAACAGGAAAGATCATCCGGCCCTTTGATTTAATGAAGACCATCGAGAAGAATCTTTCAGCGGTCATGGTAAGTGGCCAACAATTCGATGTCTCTGAAGTGAAGAATTATTACATCGAAAACATTTCAGAAATAATCATCGATGAAACCTCGAGATTATTGGGAACCCTACCACCTGATGCTTGGATTGAACGCGTGATACTTACCGGTGGTGGTGCTCATGTTTTCGGTGAAGTGCTGAAACAAAAGATGTGGGAATCCAATATTGTTAAGTCACCGGATGAAGTTGTTATTCCAGATAATCCCGTAATGTGCAACGCCATGGGTTTTGAACTCATAGCACAATCACGAATGAAAGCTGAAACTAAGAAATAAATCGGAAAAGAAAGAGGGGTTGAAAAGCAGAAGCAACTCGAGTGAGACTTGCTTCGCTCTTTTTTTACTTTTTAGCTACCTTAACAAAATAGCGCAATCGTGTTTGTAAAGAAGGTCGTTCTGTACGCTCTTCTACTTCAAAATCCGTACCTTCTAAAACACGCTCGAAGGTTCTGGCGATTGCAAGAAGCATTTCATCTGCATCTGCAGCAGGGTAATTTTCTACGAGGAAATGAATGCTTGTTGTTACTGTACGGAAGCGTATCAAGTCCACGGCAAGTAACTCGCTTTCAGCCAGATCTTTTGAAAGTTTTTCACGGGCAAGAATCTCTTCTACCTCTCTCCATAGGACCTTTTTCCAGCTAAAGGCATTCCGCAATTTGATTTCTTCACCAGAAAGGATCAGTTGCGAGTTGATAGTACGGGCCATAACAAAGGGAAATTGGAGAAAGATAATGCCACCAAAAAGTACCATAAAAATCGCAAAGATGACATTATATGTTGAATTGTTTACTTGAGGTTTTACAAAGAAATAAATGCCCATACTTGTTGTGACTCCTCCCAGAATGAGGTTAATAACAATTGCAATGAGAATTTTTATCCGCTTGATTTTGATTGGCAGGCTAAAATCTGTCCGGAAAGATTGCTCTTCTTCACTTGTTGATACTCCCTTTTCCTCTTCTCTTTCTTCTTCTGTTTCGGGCGTAAGAATTTCTTGTTCTTCTGCTGGTTGTTTCGTTAGTTCTTTTTCACCCAATGAATTACACCTTCAGCAAAAATAGTGGAGGTTATTATTGAATAACTTTTTGAACCTTTTTTTAATTTTTCTAACAACAGCTTTTTAAACATGAATTCCTACAATCAGTAAAATTGGTGGCATTGTAAGAATAAAAAGAATAACAAAATAATTTAATAACAAAAACTGCCACCAAAAAAAACGCTCTAAAGCTTTAATGGAAGAAGGATTCATTAAACTCAGGATGCCTTGAATACAACATTCCTCTTGCGGTGAAAACAATGTTCAAACGACAAAAACCACCCAAACATATTCTCTTACTTGGTGAAAAGAATGACACTCGAGACTACATTATCAACATCATCAAAGAAGAAGTGAAGAATCCAAAAGAGAACATTCCGCATTACACCTTTTCTATTGAGGAACCGGATTTTGATAGAACGATACCAGACTCGGTGTTGAAAAAAACCGATGGTGCAATATTTATCGTAAACGCGACAAAGATGGACGAACTTTCAAAGATTAAGGAATTCCTCTGGGAGACATTCGTTTGGGACACTCGAACCGCAAACATACCCATCCTCATTGCGAGTTACAATGCTGAAAAAGCCATTGCTCTAACAAAATCAGAGATTATCGAAGCCTTTTCTCTCATTCGTCTGACAGATCGACTCTGGAATGTTTTAGAAATTCATGAAAATAAAAAAGAAGACATACTGGCCTGTTTGGAATGGCTGGATATGTACATTGAAACTCTTGGGATTAAACCCAAAGTACTTAAAAAGAAGTCCTCTTCCAGAAAGAGTGAAAAAAAGCATTGAAAAAAAATTGAAGTTTAAAAAGTGAGTGTGAAAAAAAAATGACGATGACAATAGCGTCCCTTGCGAAGAAAGGATATAAAGGATGTTCTGTTCGAAGATTATTAAATGAGCCTGAATTGCGAAAACAAATCAATGAAGATCCTGCTGTTCGCGGAAACGTCCATTCGAAAGGAATTGTGATGGACAAGATTGCTGTCTCTGGAAAGGTCTTATTAATTGGTCCTACTGGAGAAGCCAAGACTCTTTTTGCTCGAACAATCCTTAAGCATCTCACAAACGCTATTAATGAGCGGAAATACCATATAGCTGGTTGCCCCTTTAATGAAGATGCCGGGTATCTTATTCATATTGCAGAAAATTATGCTAAGGATCCTGCTGCTTCTGCAGAAGTCTTGAAGAATCTTTGTCCTTTCTGTAAGCAAAATATCGCTGAGTCGATTAAGAAAGTGACAAATCAAGATATTAATCTCGACAGAAGTAATGATATCTTAGCTCTCGAGACAGAGCAAGTCATAAAAGCTTTAAACGCTGTAAAAGCTGACAAGACTGTTGTAAATGTTGCTCAAATTGACCCTCGAAATGACCCAGAAGGGCTATACATGCTCCTCGCAGGGGTGGAAAACCTTGAGCAATTGTTCGGTGGCAAAACTTCAACAACATTTTCTCCGATGGCACATAAAGTTGGTGTTCTCTCCCAAGGGTTTGTTGTTGTGAACGAAATCCAGCGTTTACCATTGAATTTCTTGGAAGCCTTAATGGGTTTCCTCGAGGACCCAAGCGGTATCAAATATAGTATTCAAGGTCGACCCGTTTTCGTAGACGGTGCAATGATCTTTACTTCAAATGCTCCACTTAGTGTTTTTGGTGAAGAAGCACAACCAATTATCAATCGTATTCCTGAAGTTCTGTGGCCAGCAAGAACAAAACTCGAACGTATCAAGATCGTTGAAGACATGTTTAAAGAGCATTTAACACTCTGCTTAAATGATATGACAGCAAATCCTGCCCTAGTATCACTTCTCGAGAAGACAAAACAATTTGGTAAGAAAGGTGTCAGCAAACTAGCAATTCAATTCATCGGTTTGATGGCTGACCTCTCAATTCCTAATGCACTAAAATCCGGCGAAACTGAAGCTTATGCTCGTAAGAAAGTTACTCGAGATATGTTCTTTAAATCTTTAATTGAAATTCATGACCCCGAAAAGACTCCTCATGTTGACTTACGTACTCTTTATTCGCTCATTGGTGAGACCGTTCTCCGAAAGGATGAGTTTTATAAACAAAACAGTGTTGCAATGCTCACATTAGATGACGCAAAACGCATTGTCGAGCTCTTCGATATTCCAAGAAACCTCATCAATGATGCTATGCAAGAAGTAAAGACCATGCTTCGACGAACTATTAAAACTGACGAGGAACTGACAACGGTGCAATCAATTTCTGAAGATATTGATAAAATGAAAGCATTGACAGATGAGGAACTAAGTAAAATCATAATTGCTTATGAAGGCTTAGAAAAGCAGCCAAAGAAAATACAAGAAGCGGTCATTTCACAATTAAAACCAAGCTATGAACAATTGCTACTTGTAGACCATATCTAAAAACGAAAGAATGATTAAAGAACACTTTAAGAAAATTGGAGAGCAAATAAAATGCCTCACAGAATACACGTAATCAGTCGAGAGCGATTCACAGACCCTTTGATGGTGTGGCGTGACCCTGATTTTGTGTTCGACTTTGCCGATGCTGCAAGTGTCCTTCAGAAATGGCGTGATCCCCGGAAAGGACAGAGCTCACGTGAGGCTTTGGTTTTAGGTATGGCTCTTGAAAATGCCGTTGCTGTAAAAAACATACAACACAGGCTTCTGGTCACTCCAATGGAGCCACTCGAGGAAGAAGACTTGATTCGCGAGTTGGAAATACTTGAGTATATTGGCAACAATGCACTACCGGATGCTTTATTAAAAGTGAACATGGGCGAATTGCAGACACGAGAGGAAATCGAACAATTCATCCAGCGACATTTGAAAGGCTTCGAAGGAACAGCAGAATACAAAAAACAACTCACAGAGTCACTTCGCACACTTGAGGAATTGACTGATATTGAAATCACCGATAGATTTGGACATAAAATGCGCATTAAACGGGAAGAAGTGATGGACTTTCTCGGCAACCAGCTTGGCAATTGGTTAGCGCGACAACTTCCAGCACGACCGGTCAATGACACAATTGTACGCCCTCGAGGAAAAATTCACAAGAAAAAAACCTTTGAACACTCTATTTTCACCTCACAGACGATTCCCCCAAAGTCTATCGATATTGATGATATTGTTGTCATGAAAAAGGACCGAAATGCGCAAATCTATCTTATCGTTGACACTTCGCAATCTATGAGGAATGTTGTTCAAGGGACTCATTTTTCACGTCTGGAAGGTGCGCTTCTAACTTCACTGGCGATCTTTTATTATTTCAAACGACAAGGACGGACTCGCAGGACAAATCAGCGAGCCTTTCGAACGGCTGTTGTACCAATATCGAAAACAAGGCAAATTATCACTTCTGAGGACCAGCTAGAACGTTTCCTGCTAACAGCAACAGCAAAAGGACGAACTCCAATGAGTGCATCTATTAAAACAGCAATAGAACACGCGAAAGTCAAGAAAAACACCCAAAATCGAGACGTTCATTTAATTATTGTTACTGATGGCAGACCGAATGAGCTTATCCCAGGCTATGAACCTACCCCCTCCCAGAGTCTTATAAATTACTTCGAAGAAGAACGCTCAGGGGGGATTGACCCGGTAACACGAAATTGCTACTTTGAAATTAATAGCTTACTCCGGGACGCCATACGCGACCAGAGCCGAACATGGAAGGTCTCTTATTTCATCATTGGCTCTGAACGGCTAAAACTTACTGACCTGTATCGCGATACAAGAAGAGCCTTGCGAGGAATAACCTATCCTATTGTTATTGATCCATCAAGGATGGATGTTTTGGCAAAAACAATTGTAACGGAGAGTATGAGACTTGGACAATCCGCGAGTGGTTGAAATTTATAAACAAGCACGAAAAGACTTCCAAGAATTTGTCGGCGAAACACCGGAGGACTATAAGGTCCTTCTCTTCATTGACCCCGACCTTCATGCGAGCCTTTACCAAGTAATCGAATTAGGTGGCAGTCCGTTTGCCGTACTCTCCCAAGAAATGATTGACAATTTACGGAAATCCCGCAATAGAAACTTCCTCCCCGATGAATGCATATCTGTCTTTCCAAGTAAGCCAACAATGATTTATCTTAGCTTGCCTTTTGAGTTCAAAGAGAGTCCAGACAGAGATTTCACATTACGAATGATGTTCATCCATGCTTTTGCTCACGCCTATTTTGCAGAGAAAAGTGCCTCTAACGACAGTGAGATTCTTTCTGAAATCTATAGAATAGATATGATCATCAAAGAGTTAATTGTAAATAACGTATATGGTTTAAAAGAAACCAAAAATGCCACCTGGGGCTTGCCCTATTTCCAAGACATGGTGGCGGTTATTCGTTTGCTCTCCTCTTTTGGTGTGCAAGAATTCTACGTCCCTCCTGAAAGCTCCCGAAAGGTCTCGCTCTTTCAAAACTTCCTACTAGAAGTGATTTCCATTCTCAATAAACGGGCTGAACTTGTAAAGAAGAAACATCTCACTGGTTTCCTGAGAGAAGCATTTGCAAATTACATCCATATGAAAATCGGTGAAAAAATACTCGAGAAAGGCGAATATCCTTTCAGTACAGTTCCTCGCTTTCTCAAGCCAATTTATGGCCCTCCAATCAACAAACTTTCCTACCGGATGTTAGAAGAAGCCTTTGAAGAAATTAAAGACCAACCTCAAGAAATCATCAAGCAAACCTTACAATTAACAAACGATTTAGACTTGATTAATAAAGCAGGTGGCGGCGCCCAAGTACGACGACTCCTGAAAGAGCTTCGGGAAGCAAGTCAAGCAACAAATGTCTATTGGCATGCAGATACAAGTGGCTATTGGCGGAAAACTTGGAACATCTATGAACATGAATGGGATCAACTCGATGATTATATTAAATTCTTGAATAAAAACCAATGCCGAAGTGTTGGTCAATGGCTGGAAAATAGCAAGGCATTCCAATTTTATGGGTATGTAAAAGTCAACTCTAAACCAGTCTATGTTTTCGAAATAGACGATGAATCTATCAGCCTTGAACAATTACTTATCCTCCATAATCATAGCCTGCTTTACCGACAGGACTTTGTAATGCCTACACCCGGCTTTCCTGATGTGATTATGTTCAAAAAAATGGATAGAATGATTGTCGGGACATTACTTTCTGTGGGATATCTAGAGGATAATCCCATTTCTCCATGGGACATACCAATTTATACCAGAGCAATTGATATATCAAAAGAGCTCTTCGACTTCATTACAGCACAAAAAGCTGAACAAAAAGGAGACGAAGAAGATACAGGGCGAAAATCAGAGGCAATTTATGGCGTTTCAAGCTCGAAGAAAAATATTGATTACTCTCATCTGAAGAAGATGAGCCATTCAAAATTAACAGCGGTACGCCTTCTCATCGAGGAGATTGTCAGCCAAAAAGAGGATGGAGGCAAATAAAGATGGCATTTATTAAAAAAGCATTCCAACGCTCCAAAGCGAAAAAGCGTCTTGGGTCTGAAAAAGAAATAGACCGTGTTCGTGGCGCGTTAAAACTTCTCGAAGTCGGTGGGAAAGAATCCCTCGAGGTGTTATTTGCGGGACTTGAAGACCGCTCTTGGAATGTTAGAAACGCCTGCTCGATGGCACTAGCAAAAATCTACGAGCGAAAACCGCAAGAAGAACTTATCCAAAGAATTCACACAGAGGTATTAATAGCCTCTCTTGCGAAAAAATTAGCGCTGATAGAAACGCTTGGGCGTATTGGCCATCAAGATTCACTTCCGATCCTTCTCAAAATTCTGCGCGAAAGCAAAGAAGATTTACAATATGCTGTCATCATGGCTTTAAGTTCTTACGCAAACCTTGACCTGCTGCCAGACCTTATCGAAGCTGGAAACACAAAAGATTACCTCACCCGCCGGGCAGCTTTGATGAGCTCGTACCATATCATTGCAGATGCAATTGAGCATACAACCATTAAAGAGCTTATGAAGTATTTCCATTGGATTGTACAAATTTATGTTGAAACTGGTTATCTTGGGCCATTATTAATACGCTTTTTCGAAGTGCCAAAAGAAGACATTGACCATAAAATCTTCCCTGTGGGACTTAACGAATATGAGTTTAGCTTTTTGAATGAGTTGCTTGACGAGAGTGACTTTGATCCGAAAAAATATGAGGTACTCCACGAACTTGCCTATCCAGTATTATTCTGAGCCATTGTATGAATTCTTGAGAATAGACAACTGCTCATAACACTAAATCTTTATAGGAGAGTGACTTTCTTCATTATTGATAAACAAACTTAAAAAATTTTAACCAGTGGACTATGCAGAAATTTGAGGTTATTGATGAGAAGGTATAGTAATGAACAATGAGTCAATAAATGTTACAGCAGAAAAACTGCTCCAAGAGCTGATGGAAAAAGCAGGCGCATCTGATATTGTTCTTACTACAGAAGAAGGCTTGCCATGTTGTAGTGTCCATGAACATAAAGGATCCATAAATGTTGAAGGAACAGCTGCAATGTTAATTGATACCATCAGAAGCATTAGCTCTCTTTTAGCCCTCCAAAGTATTGACTCACAAGATAATTTTCGACATATGAATATTCGCACGGAGCAAGGAAGTTTATTGATCTGCCGGTCCGATCATTTCACGATGGCCTTAAAGTTTAAGGGACAAAAAGCCCGGAGAGCAGGATTAGCAACACAATCAGCTAAAAGATATTTGGACGAGATTGAGGAGCTTTTTCGCATTTTTTTTTGAGAAAGAAGAAAAATCTTGCCCTCGATGAATGACTTTTCAATTTTTTTTACTTTTGAAGCTAAGAAAATATCCTCGATGAAAAAGAACTATTTTGCTTCATTTTGATAAGTACCTTGATAACCTTTAGTGACTTTTTTCGTTCGCAAGAAAACGATTTGTGCAACTCGAGCGTTCTTATAAATTTTCACAGGACGAGTGAGAATCATTAATCCTTGTCCTCTGCCGGAGTATCCAGCATCCCACCAAGCACCGACAATGGTCCCCCCCATACGGAGAAGCGTGCTTCGTGGTTGGATGATACCCAAAGCATCTAACGGAACAGAGACAATTTCATTATATCGAATAACATATGAACCCGCTGGAAGCGACCAATAATCATTATCAATTAGTGGAACGGGTTCATATTCAGGAAGAATACGCTTGCTGTTGTCGAAATCTATCACTCCTTCCCCTTTTAGGAGAAAGACTTCCTTCACCGTTAAATCAAATCCATTGACTTGCACTTGCTTATCAAAATCTACCGCGTCTCGAATAATAGTCTTGAAATCATCCATCCAGACAGCCGAAAAATCGCTTGAAGGCTTTTTCTCTTCACTCATGGTTCAAACCACACATATACGGAAGTGAATTATTGACTGCCATTAATAAAAAATTCGATGGAAATTTTAAATGACAAATAAAATTACTACACAATTACGAAAAAAAAGGGAAAATTACTAATAAAAGTTTAGTATTACTATCTCAGATATAAGAAGACAAATATCTCATATGGAGAAAAAAAGTTATGCCTTTTATTAAAGTCAAGGATCTTAAACCGAAAAAGCAGCCAGGTATCGACATCATTGTTCGAGTGATCGCAAAAAATGAGCCACGTTCTGTTAAAACAAAATATGGCATGTCTCGAGTTTGCGACCTCAAAGTAGGGGATGAAACAGGAACAGTAACACTCAGCCTTTGGGGAAGCAAGATAAATGAAGCACGTTTTGGCGATTTATTAGAAATCAAAGATGGTTATTGTAATGTCTGGCAAGGGAAACCACAGTTGTCCCTCGGACGAAATGGTGTAATGCGAAAAATTGACGACCCAAACTTTCCTGACGCGAAAACGATTCTCAACAAATTCATCGAAGAAAGCAGCGAAGAAGAAGATGAGTAGGCTAACAAGCAACGCATAAATAATAGATTAGAAATTGGAAGGGGTCTAAAATTGACTGAAATCTTGGGAGTCAATAAGATTCTCGAAGAACTAAAAGCGCAAGGGGATCCAGATGCAATTGAAGGAATGGCGAGAGTGGGTATTAAAACCAAACAGGTTTTCGGAGTGAAAATACCCGTATTAAAAGCCATGGCAAAACGAATCGGTCAAAACCACGACTTGGCTGAAGAGCTTTGGGCAATAAACTCAAGGGAAACGAGAATCCTCGCCTGCATGATAGAAGATTACAAAACAGTTACCGAAGAACAATTAGAGAACTGGGTGGCTGAATTTGATTTTTGGGAGATTTGTGACCAGTGTTTAATGTCATTAATTGTGAAAACACCTTTTGCAAAAACGAAAGCTGTAGAATGGGCTAGACGGGAGCAAGAATATGTTCGGCGAGCCGGTTACGTATTAATGGCTTTGCTTGCTCTTAAAAGAATGAAAACTACGAATGAAGAACTCCTAGCCTTTCTGCCTGTGATTAAAGAGGGACTTGGAGATGATCGACGAACAGTTAGATTAGCCATAAGCTGGGCTTTGCGGCAAATTGGAAAACGAAACCTTACCTTAAACACTGCCATCCAAAAAGAAGTGGAAGGCTATAAAGCCATTAAAACAAAAACAGCGCAATGGGTTGCTACAGATGTTTTAAAAGACATCACAAGAGAAGCAATCCTTAAGAAATTACACGCAAGAGAATATAAAAAAGATAGCTAATGAAAAAAGCATACTACACGAAAGTTTTTTTATTGAAAGAAGAAGCTATTAGCAACGCGAACGATGACCGCTCTGGCCCTTCTGATGCAAAGATGATGACGATTTTGAGTGGAAAGTTCGCGTTAAAAAATTCCTCCTTTGCCTTTCTTCAAGTTTCTTTTTTTCTATCTAGGGTTAATTAAATACCAAATGGCTTACTTTGATACTATTGAAAAAAAGAATATACAACTCAATAAGGTACTTATATCCATTTTATCAAGTTCATTAATTAATAATAGATTAATAAAAATGCCATGTCGTTATAACAAACTTAATATAGTGCATTTCGAGAAGTTTTTTGGAATTGGTGAGTCCAATGAATATGGGACAGATTAATCAAAAGAGAGCTTATCCAAAAAGTGAATTGGTTAGGCACAATTATTTTTATGAGTCGCCATATATAAAAATAGATAATCCAAGACCTATTGAAATATATGGTACGTTATTCGAATCGACTATCGAAGATTATGGATTTATAATCGAAGATAGGTTTTTACCGGTGTTTGAACCCACCAACAACAAAAAATACCTCCCCTTCAGAGGGTATTTCAAGGCTTACGAGAGAAAAGAAATTTTACCTGTACAATTGAGCAATACCGGCATAGCTATTTTAACTTTCTTTTTGACCTTATGTATAATTTATACTATTGTAGAAATTTTCATTTCTTGGATGGCAGGTGGATATATCGACATAGCTATTTATTGTTACATTTTCATCGTAATTTCAGCGATACCCTACGGGCCATTAATAAAAAAACTGAAAAAAGACAGAATGCCAATGAGACAAGAAGACTTGGAAGAGAAAAAAGAACAACCTCTAACACAAACAAAGAAAATTTTCATTCCTCTAACTATGGGGTTAACTGGTTTAGCAATCATGGGAGCCATTGCGATTAGCATTATTGCCTTCATACATTACATTGATGAATGGTTTATTGGGCCCGGTATTGCTTTTATCGTAATAAATCTGATGGAAATTTTTTCACTTTCTTTTTGCAAAAAAAAAGGAACAAAAAATGTTGTTACAGGTTTACACATGAACAGTCTATATTTTGTTTATCAAGGCATTGCTTACATTAAAAATGAGATTTATGCATTAAAAAACACAAGCATCGAACAAAAGAGTACAAATCTTGGAGAGTTAACAATTAACACTACACAAACACAAGCTGCAAAGGAAAAGACTATTGTTTCGACACCAATTGTATTAGCAGATGTAGAAAGAATTGAAATTAAATATATGTTCTCACTAAAATACCAGCTCTACGAACCAGAGAAAATGAAAGTGCTAAAAGAAGAACTTAAGAAAGAAATCTTGACGATCCTGACTACACAACCAACACCGAATAACACTATTGTAAATTTTGAAGAAGAGAAAGAATTCCCACTAGTCGAAAATCCTCTAACTGAAAGAAAATACCCATCAAAATATAAAGAGGAACTACCTGAAGCGGCACCAAAATTTCAAATAGAGTATGATCAACGATAAAAATTAAACCATACTCTTTACTCCTTTTTTTTACTCGAAAATAACTTGCGCATCAAACCACACGAAAATTTTTTTAGGAAGAAGAGAAACTTTAGCAACACAAATATTGCTCAAACAAAAAAAATTTGAGTAAGAAGGTTTGTACCGAGCATAATTACTCTGCACCTCTGGTCCAGCCTGGTAAGACTCGACCCTCCCAAGGTCGGAACCCGGGTTCAAATCCCGGGAGGTGCACCACTTTCTGGGTGAAACCCTTACACTCTTTCTCCTTCTTCAACATTTTTTTATTTAGTATTCTTTGGTTACCAGATTTTTACACACTTTTTCTTTTTTTAAAAAAAAGTAAAAGAACATCAACACTTTATGAATTAGTTTTTGAAATGCTCTTTTATTTGAAGGAGAGAGAAAGCAAGTCATATTCCTTTTGTGGTCACCATATCTATATCAACTATTGTTTTAAAATTCTTAAATTCAGCTGAGGGGGTGAATGTTTGTTCAATTTCATTGTAGTAACCAAGGGAAGGATACATTATCAGCAAGTCGTTTATGGCTTTCCTGAGAAAGTCCTCGTCGCCAATCCGGCATAACTTCAAAAGTTGTTCAATCGTCAAAGTTTTCTCCGCTTTAAATTCATGAGCATGGTTTGCAAGCTGGGTGTAAATTACAGTTTTAATTAAAGTGGCAACACTTTGGTAGCCTAATGCTGTTGCAATGGTTGTTAAAGCACTTTTTGATTGTCTATTCAAAGGCGAAAGGGTTGTTGTATAAGTATTATATTCTGATGGCCTGAGAACGTAGTCTTTTTGTGAAGAAGTATAATCAAGTTGGGCCAAGGTAATTGCTTCGAATAAGCTTTCAAAGAGCATCTTTTTATATTCCTCTGCTGGAAAGAACTTTAACATCGAAAGATAGTCAGTAGTATAAACTTTATTTTCAAAATCTCTTTCAATAATCCGCGAGAGGTAACTGAGGGCTTTTGCAGGGTCAAACTCAACTAAAAGCAAGCAAGCCAATCGCCGGTGTGGGTATTGTTTTGCCCATTTTTGATCCTCTCCCTTTAGAATTGCCAAAAGCCCGAGAATGTTTTGCTGATCCCTTAAATCTCTAAGATAGGAAATGATTCGCTTTTTGTAAATTAAAAGCCTTAGAAATAACAAAACGTCAAATATAAGCATTAAGACGAAATAAGTGAGGCTAATAATTATTCCCAGGGGGCCTCTCTTGTAGTTTAATGTTAGCACTACTAGTAAGGGAATGATTATTGCTAGCAAAACAATAACAGATGTTGTAAGTATTATTTAATTGGTTTTAATAGTCGCTTACTCTCATTCTCAAAGCTATAAGATGGCAAAAATAAACCTCCAAGAGAAAAGAATCTAAAGTGCTTTAAAACTTTTTGGAAATAAAAAAGGATGAGAAAGCGGTGGCAAGTAAAATATCCAAGAAAGAATAAATCTCTATCGAGGAGAGTTATTTTGACTGCTGCTCTAAGCGTTTCACCAACATCCGACGATATTTGCTATATTTTTGAGCATGTTCTAGAGAGAACCTTGGAGGGACCGGTGAAACTGCTGGAGCCTTGCAATAAGGGCAATTTTCTTTCATTGTATAACGACCACATTTCGAACATTTATGCAATGACATTTCCTTTGGCTCCTAGTAATTTCATATAAGCAAATTCAACTTCACCATTACTTCTTGCGTGTGAACTTAAAGGTCCCACCATGTTTTTCAACAATTTCTTGTATCCGTTCGAGAGCGTTTTCAAGTGCTTTTTCAGCAACCTTGTAATCTTCTGCAGTCACCTCGATGGTATAACGTGGGCTTCCTTCAGTAAAAATGGTTATCGAGGTATTTTTCTCAGCAGCTTTCTTGCCTGCGATAAGAGCATTTTTCAAATGGATTACCCCCTCACCACCGGGAATGCTAATCTCTACTGTGCCTTTAATTTCTACTGTGGCAGGAATAATGTTAGCTGCAGCAACTTTTTGAATAACCTTTGCCCATGCAGGAGGGATACCAAGTTCTACCAACTTCTTTTGAGTAGCAGTGGAAGCAAATTCAAGACCATAATACAGCATCTCAAAATTATCGATCAAAATATCACGAACCTCATCTGCTTTTCCTCGCTCCTCAGGGGGGACTTGTTCAACAATCATCTTGAAAAGTGTATAAGCAGTTTGGTTACGTTTTGCTTCAAGGAGCTTAAGCTTCCGCATTTGCTCAGGGACACGTTTGATGCTCAAATCAATCTGACTTTTCCTGGGATCAACGCGAAGAACCTTAGCAACAATACGCTGCCCTTCACGAACATGAACACGGATATTCTTCACCCAAGTACGAGACAACTCCGAAATATGGATATATGCTCGGAGATTATCATACTCGTCCAGCCGGACATAACAGCCGTGTTTGGCAACTTCCATAACAGTAGCAATAACAAGCTCATTGCGAGAGGGGAATCCCTCGTAAAGTTTTTCGCGCTCAACAGCAGCTGGGTCGAAAAGGTCGTCTTCCAGGCGGCTTTTAGTGGGTCCTGACTTTTTAGACATTTTTTGCTTCACACTTCCCTAGTTGTTAAACTGAGGTGGTAGTTAAAAAATCTTCGATGAGATTGCAACAGCAGGAACTAATAAAAATAAGGATAAAATCAGAAAAAAAGATGAAAAAGAAAGAAGAAAAGAAAAACAAAAGCAAGAAAAAAAGTTTAATAGACAAGAGGAAAAACGTTTGAGCTGAAAGAAAACCTTGAAAGGCTTTCCGGAGAAAAATAGTCATGACAAAAAGAGACCCCGTAGGCTTTTTGAAAGCCGAGTACGAAGAACTAGTCAGGAATAACCTGGATTGGAAACATCGAAGACTGGAATCGGCGTCTGACCCGGTGTGCATCGTCGATGGGAAAGAAGTAATAATGATGTGCTCAAACAACTACTTGAACCTGAGCACACACCCTCATGTTGTGAAACGTGGACTAGAAGCAATGGAAAAATTCGGAGCAGGCTCAGGGTCAGTAAGAGCAATAGCAGGCAACATGGCACTACATGAGGAACTGGAAAGAAAACTGGCGGAATTTAAAGAACAAGAAGCAGTGATGATAACGCAAACAGGCTTCGCAGCAAATGCAGGCGTAATACCACAATTAGCATCAAGTAGCGAAGACGTAATAATCTCAGACGAACTGAACCATGGATCCATTATTGATGGAGTGAGATTGACAAAAGCTCAAAGAGGAAGAGACTTCATTTATCCGCATTCAGACATGGGGGGATTAGAAAAATGCTTGCAGAATGCTGAAAAAGTTAATGCCAGAAGAATACTTGTAATAACCGACGGAGTTTTCAGCATGGATGGTGACATGGCCAAGCTTGATGAGATTCAAAAATTGGCCGAACAATATGGTGCTATAATTTATGTTGATGATGCTCATGGTGATGGTGTTCTTGGTCGTAACAAATCAGGCAAAGGCATTGTTGATCATTATGCGCTCCAAGGGAAAGTCCATGTCGAAATGAACACCTTCAGTAAAGCTATGGGCACTATTGGCGGTGCAATTACTGGTTCCCAAGACTTAGTGAACTTCTGTCGCAACAAAACCAGAACCTATCTTTTAAGTGGCTCTCATCCCCCAGCTGTTGCTGGAGCATCTATTGGTGCTATTGAGGTGCTTATGAATAAAGATGGAAAGTTTGAACCCCGCGTTAAAATGCTGCTTGACAACTGTGATTACTTTAAGAAACGAATAATTGAAATTGGCTTTACGCATGAAATCACTGCCGCAGCGGCAAAGACACCTACTGGTATAACTCCCATTATTTGTGGTGAAAACGACAAAGCAAAAGCCATGAGTAATTTACTCTACGAAGACGGTATTTTTGCGCTTCCCATTGTATTTCCAATGGTCCCAAAAGGCACTGCTCGTATTCGGGTGATGATGACTGCCAAGTTAACCAAGGAGCACCTTGATACTGCTTTAGCTTCTTTTGAGCGCAACGGCAAAAAGTTAGGTATTCTTTAAAACTTTTTGTCTTTTTTTCCCTTTTTTTCTCTTTTAAAAATGCCACTGAATTGTTGGCAAGCTGATTCTCTTTTTACATTTCTTCTGCTACGTTGGGTTCTATGGTTTCCAACTCATTCATAAAATCTGGTTCTAGTTTTTGTGCTAAGACAAAAATATGTTGTTCATCAGTAATATCATCAAAAATAAATTTTAACCAAACAACGTGGAATCCCACTTCTTTCAACATATCGATATTTGTTCCGGCGTCGAAGCTTGACCAATACATTTTTACTCCGAAGAAATCATCCACCACTATTCCTGGTTCATCCGATGTTCCGAATGATAACAGTGCCAAGCCATTTGGTTTCAGCATCCTGTAAAAGTTTTCCAGTAAGCCTTTGTGTTCTTCTCGCGGGACATTTGGTATCGCATAGTAAGAGATTATACCATCAAAGTATTCATCTGGGAATGTTAGTGAGGTCATATCCTGCCAGATGAAGTCGCAGAATGGCAAATTCTCTCTCGCAATTTCGATTTGTTTTTTCGATATATCTACACCTGTTACTTTGAACTTCTCACTCAGTATTCTTGTCACCGGTTCTCCCGCACCACACCCTGCATCTAGCACTCGCGCACCTACTGGCAATCGTTTCATGAAATCCGGCAGGAGCTTAACTTCCGGGTCATTTTCCGACCGCGATGCGAGGTATTCTTTTGCAACTTTATCATACCCTTCTTGTATGATTGTTTTTATCTGATCGAATTCTTCTGTTGCTAACCCAAAGCTTTTCTGGACCATTTTTTCAGCGTTGTATTTTATTTTCTGTATTTTTATTTCACTTAACGATGTTGTTTTTGGGTAAATAGTTTCAAAGTTATCTGCAAAGTCTTCCAAAGCTTCACTCAAGAATTTTGTTGGCTTATCGCACACGAGCAATGCCGCAAAATTCTCTCGCAGTTCCGTCATAATCTCGAGATCTTCGAAAAGTATGGATCTTAATCGCTGCTTGGTTATTCCTCCTCGCTGTACCAGAGTACTTACTGCGGCATAAGCTTCTAAGAGGAATGTTTCATCTTTTATTTTATTGCCTTTTTTCGATTCGAAATCAAATGAATAGATTGGCGTTCCATCAGCATTTATCACAATTAATTTCGAGACCTTTCGTGATTGCATGAAAAATACTGATTTGCTATAGATAATTGGTAAGCTTATCACCACTAAGCCGATTGTTTGAAAAACATTCAAGGTAAATTCGATGATATGGTTCATTTCAGGTGTTTCAAGGAAGCTTACATCATAATTTTGTAGAAATGTACTTGACGGTATCACCAGGGCAAGTAATATGGGTAAAACTGTTAACCCTAAGATTGCTCCTATGACGAATTTTGGGATAATGAATGTCAAATAAATTCCCAGACGGATCACCTGTATCTTCTTTTTTTGGTTCTCAAAACGAATTCGTTCTCGTATTTTTTTAATTGTATTCAAGTAAAAAGAACCAACTGCAATATACATTATTGGCGCTATGAGGTTGATGAATTTCCCAACACGCAATGGAAAGATAGCCTTTGCTGCACCATTAATTGCCCCGATTACAATTAGAAAGACAATAGATAGCGAACTCCTTTGTGTAAAGGAATAACCATTCTCGAAAATCTCGAGAAATACCACAATCGGTGCAAGACCTGCAGCCGCTAAAAGCCCTTGAAAGAAATCAAACTTCCAATCCTGGGGGCGATTAATGAAATATAAGCTCAAAATGTTGCTTATAATGAAGAATATTACTGAGATGATAATTGAAAGAAAGGAGGCCTGTTTTTTCTTCATGTAGAGATAAGCAAACAAGCCAAAGACACCAAATTGAGCTATCACAAGAAGTATTATTAAATAAAACGATACTTCAAACCCACTCAATTTGCTTCACCCAAATTAATACATAATATATAGTTTGCTATTTTAATATAAACCGTTCCTTTTTTCTGATTAACTGATGCGTCAATATGACGAAAAGGGGGTGGCTTGTTTTTTTATCCATTAAAAAACTTTTTGTAATACTTAATACACAAGTTAAATCGAAGCGATTGTAAACATTTGGAAGTTATTAGGTGCCTTAACTTTTTATCAGATTTTTTCTAAAAAGGATTAAAAAAATAACAAATCCACAATATTTCACAATAGACATAATTGAAGAAAAAGACAGTATAAGGAGAGCTGATATCAAGAAAAAGATTAAGAAGCAGAGAAAAAAGGGAGAGAAAAAACATCTCTCAAGGAAGAAGATAGGTTATTCTTTACTTCAACCGTTTGCTAAGTTTTTCTATCATGTCTTTTGTCATTGCGGCGAGGTCATACTTTGGATTCCATCCCCATTCTTTACGCGCAAGAGAGTCATCGATTGATTTTGGCCAAGAATCAGCTATTTCTTGACGGAAATCTGGTTTGTATTCTACTTTAAGTTCCGGAATATGTTTCTTTATTTCTGCCACAAGTTCTCCAGCAGTAAATGACATTCCTGTAACGTTGTAAACATGGCGTTTAAATAGTGATGGATCTTTTTCAGCAAAATCCAGATGGCATTGAAGGCAATCTGGTTGGTACAGCATTGGGAGCATTGTGTCTTCTCGTAAGAAGCAAGTATATTTTTTATGCTTTATTGCTTCATAAAATATTTCTACTGCGTAATCAGTTGTCCCTCCTCCGGGAGGAGTTTCGCTACTGATAATACCGGGTAAACGCATGGATAATGTTAGTAAACCGTACTTTTTGAAGTAATATTCTGCCAGTAATTCTCCTGCAACTTTTGTGATTCCATACATTGTTGTTGGTTGTAAGATGGTTTCGTTTGGCGTGTTTTCTCTAGGAGTAGTTGGCCCAAAAGCAGCGATAGAACTTGGCCAGATCACTCGTTCGACATCATATCTTCTCGAGACTTCTAAGACATTTATCAAACCATTAATGTTAATGTCCCAAGCGGTCTGCGGCATTTTTTCTCCAGTTGCTGAGAGAATGGAAGCCATATGATAAACAATATCAATGGACTTTTCATAGATCACTTTTTTCAGTGAATCTTGATTTAGGGCATCGAGGTACATCCAAGGGCCATGCTCAGTAATCGTTTCTGGTAGCTTGGTTCGTCTACCTGTTGCGATGACATTTTCATTCCCATATTTTTTCCTGAGAAAGGGGACAAGCTCGCTTCCGATTTGTCCACCGGCACCAATAACCAGTACTCTTTTCATTTTCATCAATCCACAAAGCTTTATCGCGATAATTTTTTCGTGATTCAAAAGTATTTTGTTTAGGTTTTTATTCCTTTTTATCTTTTAACAGCTGCCTTACTAAGTATGTCCTCTGTTTAACTTTTAACCTATTTTTTAGACATCTTTAATAATTGGCAGATGGTTATCCTTTAGTGGTGAGTTGTTTGTCACTTGTTATTAATGAGCCCTTGCTTAACGATTTGCGAACAATCTGTTTAGAACACTCAAAAGATTTGCGCTTCTCAATTCTACTTGGAACGATAGAACCAGAAAGAAAGGAGGTCACTGTTCTTACTGCTGTTCATTTTAGAACTACAGAAGGCACAACTGTAAAAGAACAAAGCATTATACCCACTAAGGAAGAGCTTTCGGAGATTCAGGCATTCAAATATATGCTCCCTTTTAACCTCGAGGTTGTTGGTCTTGCTGTGTATCAACTTGAAGAACAATCTCCAACTCTTCTTCCAGAAATAAACCGGCAAATTGCTGAGTCTAAGTTTGCTCAATTCCTGGTAACTGTTGGTTTGGTTGCTATCAATTATTATCAAATAACACCTACAACACCACGGACTATTGCTGCGCAGACACGCGCCTTCTCTCCAAGTAACTTGCTGCGATTCATCTACACGTTAGAATTCGAGACTGCTGCTTCGGTTCTCGAGTCACAAGAGAGTTTGAAAAAAGCTTTGTATGATGGCATCGATCTTTATTGGGATGAAATTACTTTCAATAAAGATGCCCACTCCCGTCTTGCGGACCTGGAACGAGAGAAAAGAATTCTGGATAGAGTTATTGAAATTCAAGTTCCCTGTGAAGTTAAAAAACTGGATTCCAAAACAAAGGAAGGGAATGTCTTTTTAGCTTTGGATCTGCACATAAACTTTCTTGTCACTGAATCCTTGAAGAGCAGAGCTCTCACTGAAATCTCTAAAGAACTAAATGCAGCAATGAAACAAGATATTATGATTAAATTGCAACGGGCAAAATATGACCGGAAAATTAAGCGGTTAATTACTCCTCAGAAGATTCCCTTGAAATTTTTTGGCTTTGAATTAAACGGCTATCTTTCAAAAGACAACCCATCAAAATATGAGTACAATCTTTGCTTAAAACTCATTGACCATGCACAACTGATGGCAGAATTAGGACATACACTGGAAGCTCGACTCTTTCTCAGAGATTTGATTGAGTATTTCCAAATCTTGGGGGATCAAAAAGTAATCGAACGAATAATGTCACTTATACAACAAATGAGTTAAGGAACGCAACCCTGTCTTTAGAGGATGGCATTAAATTCTTCCGGAGAAGGAATATCACCAACAGTATATGCTCGTAGTAAATTCGTCTTCCCGGGAGATAGGCGTGAGCCTGAGACTATGATAATTATATCATCATCCTTAAAATAGCCGATGTTCTTTGCGTAGTTTACAGTTTCCACGACCATTTGGTCAATATTTTGATATTCTTTCACCAAGAGTGGCAAACACCCCCAAATAAGCCCTAATTCACGAACAACTTTTTTACTTGGGGTTGCTACGAAGATTCGGGCACTTGGCCGGTGTTTGGCTATTAGTCTCGCACTAAAACCTCCTTCTGTAAATGCAATGATTCCTTTCACAGGCATCTTTTCGACGAGCATGCCGGCAGCTGTTGCAAGATTTTCCGCCACAAGCTCTTCTTTTGGGATTTTTTGTTTTGGATAGTCCCTCCAGTGCAATTCTTTTTCCACATTCAATGCAATTTTATTCATTAAGCGAATAGCATGAATTGGATATTTTCCTATTGCTGTTTCTGCACTAAGCATTACTGCGTCGGTGCCATCAAAAATAGCGTTAGCTACATCATTCACCTCTGCCCGTGTTGGTCTTGGGTTGTTTGTCATTGACTCGAGCATTTGTGTTGCTGTAATAACCGGTTTCCCTGCGAAATTGCATTTACGTATCAATTCTTTCTGCAAGAGTGGTAATTTTTCCACCGGCGTTTCTATTCCAAGATCCCCGCGAGCAACCATAATTGCATCTGTTTCTTTCAAGATGGCATCAAAATTTCGCACTGCAAATGCATGCTCTATCTTACTGATAATAGGAATAGTTAAGCCTTCTTCATTAATCAATGCTCGAAGTGCTTTAACATCTTCAGCGATTCGCACAAAAGAGAGTGCAAGATAATCAGGCTCGAGAGAAAGAGCGAAAGCAAGGTCGTTTTTATCTTTGGTTGTTAAACACGGGACATTTAGTTCAACATTTGGGATATTGATTCCTTTTTTACTCGAGATAATGCCTGAAGAAAGAACACGGCAAAAAATTTCTGTCTCTTCCACCTTAAGAACTCGCAAGCTAATAATGCCATCATTTATGTAAATAAGGTCATTTTTCTTGAGTGTTTCGGGTAGCGTCTTCAAGGAAACACTAAAGCGATTCTCTTTTCCGAGAATGTCTTCGGTGGTTAAGATAATGTCTTGCCCTCGAGTGAGGGTAATTTGTCCTTCAATTTCTCCTAAACGAATTTTTGGTCCTTGCAAGTCAAAAAGAATGGCGATTTCGTCGGATAATGTGCGAATTCTTTCGAAAACCTTTCGATGCCATTCATGAGTTCCGTGAGAAAAATTCAAACGAGCGACATCCATACCGGTGATAATCATCTCTTCGATGGTTGCTTCGTCTTCCGACTTGGGGCCAATTGTGCAAACAATTTTTGTTTTGGCAAAATTTTTATTCCTAACTTTTGCTCGCTTTACCACCGGTAGGTCACCCACTTTAGTTATATTGACATAGATATTTGTTGGAGGAGTTATTTTTATTGATGAATAGTAATAATTGCCTTTTATACTCTGGCAAGCACTGCTCTCTTTCAAAATAAGTCAATTGTATTAATAAATACTTTTAGTCGATTTGTATAAGGATGCATATAAAGAAAAAAGTTACATTAAAATTATTTTTTATTATGAATTCTTAAAGAAATAGTTTCAAAGTCGACACATATCAATGGACTCACTCAAATGACACCGCTATGATTCCAGCTGGAAAAAGAAGTTCATTAAAGGATGGATATTTGGAACTTGCAGTATAGATACTCCAGCTCTAAAATGAGAATTTTGACTGGTTATCGAACATTAATTTTAAAAAGAAGAAATTTTTCACTACATTTTAATAGACTTTTTCTAACCCTAGTAGTAGTAGTTAGTTATTGCAAGAGTTGGAAGTAATATTAACTGTTATAAAAAACTCGAGTAGGAGAAAATTTTCATTGGATCTCTTTACCATCTTCGGAATCATTTTCGGGGTAGCTTGTGGTAGTATCCTTTTATATGTGTTAGTAAAAACTCTCCGAAAGAAAAAACTTCGTTATCTTCGGGCAGAAGTCGAAGAGAATTTAAACAACCAAATGCCAATAGAAACGGTTCTATCCAGAGCTGAAAAATTTGCTCGAGAAGAAAAATATGCTGAAGCTGTAATTGTTCTCTTTTATGCCTTCAAACTATTTTGTAGAGAAGAACTTTCGATTACGAAAGCATTAACTGTCCCATCCGACGAGCTTCTCCGACTTTTAGCCGGGGCACCTTCCCTTTCTCTTCCCAACGCTAAAAAAATGTTTGCTCTCTATGAAAAAGCGCGCTTCACTTCTCAACCTCTTTCTTGGGTGGAATTCCAGAAAGTACGGTCGTTTGTTCATGAATTTTTGAACAGTAGTAATGCTTAGCTGCCGATCTTTCATGGCTCACTTAAGTAACTCTTGACTGCTAAAGTTCCGGTAAAGGGAGAATTCTTCGAAAATTAATTGGTCACGTTCTGTCATTTTATCATTGATGAATCTCGCAACGACTTCACTTAGACCTGGGCCAAGCATTAATCCCTGGCCACCAAGGCCAACGACATTGATATAGCCTTCTACTCCTTTTACAGGGCCAACAATGGGCATACCATCAGGTGTATTTGGATACCGCCCCCGCCAAGTTCGTCTGACTTTGATATTTCTTAATCGAGGAACAAGGTTAACAAGTCGTTGTGAGACTTGCGGAAGGAACTGACTTGTTTCTTGTGTACTCAAACCATATTGTGGTGGGTCTGGTGTAATGCAAAAGATAATCTGTCCAAGCTTGTTTTGGTAGAAATAATAATTCTTCGAATTGCCAAACAATTCATTTTGCTGGGGTCTAATGTCAACCACCAATGGATCGAAGAAGCGTTTCACGGGTTCTGTTATCCCCGCCTCATGCATGTCACTCATTACTGGCACTTGTATTCCAGCCATATTTGCGATGTATTGTGCATGTGCTCCTGCAGCATTGATCACAAAAATGGCGTTATAGCTATTCTTTGTTGTTCTCACACTTTGGACTTCGCCATGTGTAACAATGATATCTGTGACCGCTTCCTTAAATTTGAATTCCGCGCCATTAATCAATGCTTGACTATAGAAGGCATGATTAATTAGTAAGGAGTTTGCATGCCCATCCTCCGGAGAATATGTGCCACCCAATAACCCTTCAGAAGTTATACCCGGGACAAGTTCATTTACCTCTTCGGCATCAATCCAATTGATATTCAGTCCTTGTTTTTTTTGAAACTTGATAGTTTCTTTGAGTAGCCGTTCCTCTTCCTCTCTATAAGCGACAAAGAGGTAGCCACCTTCTATCCAGTCGATGTCTTCGCCATATTTTTCTTCCCAAGTTCGTAGGATCTCGAGTGAACGTAAAGCAACCCAGATTTTCCCTTTTTGGCTATGGGTAGCCCTGATGCCACCTATGGCATGTTTATTATCCCCTTGACCCGGAGAGGGATGTTGGTCAATGCATAGAACCTTTAAGCCTGTTTCAGCGAGGATTTTCGTTAATGGTACGCCAACGCTGCCCGCGCCAATGACAATCACATCGTAAGTCGTCATTTTTCTTCCTCCTTTTTGGTCCCGGCGAAAATACCCAGCGGTACTTCGACAAACAATGGTCGAGGTGTTCCAGGCACTACATCTTTGATGCCTTCTTCACGAAAGATTCGCTGAATAAGAAGGTTACAAGTCTTTCCACCACATGCTCCCATCCCCGCACGAGTAATTGCTTTTAATTCATTCATATCAACAATCCCTCTCCGTATCCACTTACGAATTTCCCCTGCGGTGACACGCTCGCAACGGCAAACAATAGCTTCATCTGCCAGAGCTTCTTTATGATAAATCTCCATTGGTTCTGAATAGCTTTCCACCCTTTGCACCAAAATTCCTGTTGCTTCTTTTGCTTGCTCTTTCGGAAGTTTGACTGTTACCAGCTCGGTCTTCGGGAATTCCTTCAGTATTCTCACTCGTTCTACTTTGTAGTCACCAATTTCTGTTGTATTACTCATTATATGAACAATATCACCTTTCTTTATGCGTTTCTCACCCAATTCAGAAGGTAATGTGACATAAACAAAGTCCGGATCTTTCCGATAGTCCGCCAGAGTAATGGCTAAACCAGGACAAACAGCCACACATCTTCCACAGCCAATACATGGCTCTTCGTTAGTGAAATATGGTAATGAGAGAATGGAATCACCAGACATTTTTATTAGGTCACGCGGGCAAACAGACGTGCAAGGATCGCAAGGGATTTCTTGGGTGCAATGGAAAACAGGAAAGACCCCTTCCTCAAGATCAAAAACCGTGGGCGTTTTAGGTGGCGGGGGTCGGCTTTTCATAATTTCAGCCTTCTGCTCGAGTTGTTCAATATTTTCTCCTGTATCAATCCCCATTGTCTCGAGTATTTTAATGCCAGCAATTCTCCCCGTGAAAATCGCTGCTGATGCTTCGGCGATTTCGTCGGCATCTCCGGCTACCCAAACCTCCATTCCAAAATCCTTTGCTTTTTGGTAAAATTCATCTACAGAAGCCAACCCCACAGCAATTAACACTGTATCACATTCGAATGTTTTTTCCGTTCCAGCTATCGGATGCCAGTTTTCATCCAGGGCTGCAATGGTCACTGACTCCACCTTATTTGTGCCGTTTGCTGATAAGATGGTATGAGAGGTGAAAATGGGCACTCCTGAGCGTCGTAATTTGTCCTCATGTACTTTATAACCGCCACAACGAGGTAACGCTTCGACTAAACCGACAACTTGTATTCCCGCCTGTATGGCATGATAGCCGGCAATTAATCCAACATTACCACCACCGACAATGAAAATCTTTTCAGCTGCTTTGACAAGATCCCGATTTACTAATGTCTGAAAAGCACCCGCACCATAGACACCCGGCAGAGTATTTCCTTTGAAAGTGAGCATTTTTTCTCTTGCACCGGTGGCGACGAGGAGATATTTTGGTTTAATAAGGACATAATTCTCATTTTCTCTTAAAACGCCAACAATTTTATCACTAAAAACACCTACAACGGTGCTCTGAAGCCAAACTTCAACAGAGGGCAATTGTCGCAAGTCCTCTGCAAGAATCTTGGCAATTTCTATTCCCCGTCTCCCAGCATAAACATCTTCAGCCGAACCAAAAAACTTGTGCGTTTGTAGAACCAATTTCCCGCCAAGTCTATCCTTATCATCAACTAACAACACAGGGATATTCTTCTCTCCAAGGACTTTTGCTGCTGACAGACCTGAAGGACCGCCACCAATAATCAACACTTCCACTTCTTTTGTTTGTATGTTAGAGACTGGAACGGGTTCATCCTCTGATGGAAGTGCTGGTACGCCTTTCAAACTTTCAATGCGCATCCCCTCTTTTAAGGCCGTCATGCAAGACTTTAATGGCTTCCCATCGATTATAAGGGTGCATTGCGCGCATTGCCCGTTGGCACAAAAGATACCTTGTGGTGAATGATCAACATAATGTTCGCCGAAAACTTTGATATCATTCATAAATAGAACTGATGCGACCGCCATCCCCTCTATGCCTTGTAACTCTTTTCCATCAAAAGTGAATGTTACTACACGACCTTCCTTAGGTGGGAGAATGGGGTGCTCTTTAATTTGCTTCTTTATTGGTTTTGTCCTCCAATAACTAATCAATAACTTTCTAATCAAACCACAGTAATACTTCTAAGCTATTTTTTACCTTTCCGATTGTTTTGTTCAAGGAGAAAAAGAACACCTAATAGCGGTTCTCTTGAATTCAAACCAAATTTTTTAAAGAGAAAAGGAGTCTCGGAATATGTAATAAACAAATACACTGGATTGATCATTCGTGACAACCATTCAAAAGATTATTGATAAGGCCAGAGGAGAGAATAGAACTTTCCTTTTAGAGCCGGAGTCAAAAAGGATCATTAAAGAACTGGGTATTCCTACAACTGATTTTGCAGTTGCCAAGTCGGCTGACGAAGTTAAAAGTGTTGCTAAAAAAGTGGGCTTCCCGTTGGCAATGAAAATCGTCTCCCCCCAAGTTATTCACAAAACAGACGCAGGGGGCGTGCAACTTAACATCAAAACGGAAAAGGAAGCAATTAACGCTTACAATAAAATTATTGCGAATATCAAAAAGCACAACCCCAACGCAGAGGTTCAAGGCGTGCTTCTCGAAAAAATGGCAGAGCCTGCAGACGAGTTGATCATAGGTGTCACTCGCGACCCCACTTTCGGTCCGGCAGTGATGTTTGGTTTTGGTGGCATTTTTGTTGAAGTATTGAAAGACGTTGCATTCCGAATTGCACCTATAACCGAACGTGATGCTATGGAAATGATTCACGAAATAAAAGCACTGCCTATCCTACTCGGAGCGCGAGGCGGGCCAAAAGTGAATTTGCAAAATATTGTTGATGTTTTATTGAAAGTTTCGCAATTGAGCATAGATTATATTCAAGATATTTTAGAGGTTGATTTAAACCCCATTTTCGCCTATGAAAATGACCTTTTGGTCGTAGATGCTCGAATTATCTTAACGAAAAAAGAAGAATAACTTTCGAAAAGCTACAGTGCAATTTAAAAAGCATAGCCCAGTTGAAAAAAAAGAACACGGTTGGTAAAAGACAACAACCTTTGAAATTTAAAGTGGTAATTAAAAAGGACAGTTCTAGTTAGTGGCGAAACACAAAAAAGAGATTGCTGATCGGTATAACGCTTCAGCAAAAATCTATGACAAACGATATTCTAGCATTCAAGAGCAGAAATATTGGGAAATATTCTTACGTTTAGTGCTTACAAGCAACGATGCCATTATAGACGTTGGTTGCGGCACAGGCATGTTCTTAGGGATTTTACAAGAACAGCATGAAGATATTAGAAATGCCCCACTTATTGGTATCGACCTATCGTACGAAATGATTAAAATTGCTCACGAAAAATTTCCGGACATCGATTTTATCGTTGCTGATTCTGACCACCTTCCCTTTCGTTCCGAATTATTTGATAAGATAGTCTCTGTAACCCATTTGCAAAATTTACCCCTTCCAATTAAAACGCTGACCGAAATTGAGCGTGTAGCCAAAAGTAAGGCAAAATTAGCAATTTCCATCCTTCGCAAGAAATGGTCACTCGAGTTGTTGCGTGAAGAGCTCGCCAAAACCTCTCTCATCGTTGAAGATGAATGGACCGCTCAAGTTGAAGATGTCGGTGTCCTCTGTTCCAGACCTTAATATTCGAATTGCGAACTTTTTTATATGTTAATGTATGTAAAATAATGTAGCAGTTTCCAATATAAAAGGAAAAAGAAAAAAAGACTAATAAAAAAGCAGTTAGAACTTTAAAAAGAAAAGTAAGCAAGAAAGCTCGTGAGAAAAGATGACAGCTGAAACAAACCCTCCGGCAATTAGCAAGTCCACCCTCGAAATTACGCATGCAAATTCATTTCAAGAGCTCTCTAAAGCGTATGAACAGATCGAACAAGATTTTAAGGCCATTGTGAAAACAGATGAAAAAGGCTATACGAAGACTTTTGTTGCAAGATATCAAGAACTCTCACGAATTGCTCAAGAATTAATACAAAAGAAGAATAATGGTACACCACCGACAATCGAAGAATTAGCCATTTTTGGTGAGATGGCTGTCCTGCGCGATTTTTGTTTGAAGCGACTTGAAAAGAATAGAAAATAGGCACACGCGTACTAGGCTGATGACAAATTATTTTTATAGCAAAGTAGCCGCTACCTTTAAACGGCTAATTCATTGGAGGAATAAAGTTTTAATAATAATTATTCTGCTGATAAGACATTATCTATCTGGTGATTTAATATGAAATTTCCTCAGATTCGCGAATTGCTTTCTGGCAAACGAGTTGATAAAACTGTCAGTTTACGTGGTTGGGTAGCCAGGAAGAGAAGCAGCAAAAAGGTTGCTTTTCTCACTATCCGGGACTCTACTGGGAGGATCCAGGTTTCTGTAAATCGCGAGGCAAATGAGGAAATGTATAATATTGCTGATAGCATTGGTTATGAGGCTGCCCTTATTATCACAGGCAAACTTGTGGCAGACACCCGTGCACCGGGCGGATATGAAATTCGCGCGGAAAAAATCGTTGTTGTTGGCAAGTCTGAAAACTTTCCAATTACCAAGGATCAAAGCCAGGAGTTCTTACTCGACGTTCGTCATCTTGCACTTCGTTCCCAAAGACTTACAGCGATGTTGAAGATTCGTTCGTCTGTTTTTGAAGCCATTCATAATTACATGCGTAAGGAAGGATATACAGAAGTTCAACCACCAATGTTCACCACGGCTGGCTCTGAAGGAGGGTCCACACTTTTCAAAGTGAAATATTTCGATAAAGAAGTGTTCTTAAGCCAGAGCTGGCAGCTCTATGCTGAGAACTTTATTTATGCTGTAGAAAAGGCCTATACTATTGCTCCCTCATTTCGTGCTGAAAAGTCGAAAACTGCCAGGCATGTTACAGAGTATTGGCATTATGAGGTTGAGGCTACCTGGCTGGAGTTTGAGGGGCTCTTGAAATTGATGGAAAACGTCATCGCAGCCATTTGCAAGAATGTTGCTAAAAAGAATGATTACGAGCTTAAGGTTTTAGGCAGGGATCCTCAAGCATTGTTGAAAATTACCCCACCCTTTCCACGCATCACTTATGATGAAGCCATTGATTTGTTAAAGCAAAAAGACATTGAATTCCAATATGGTAAGGATCTTGGGGCTCATGAAGAACGACTGATTGGTACCTTTTTTGATAAACCGGTTATTGTTACCCGTTATCCTCGAGAGATCATGGCCTTTTACAAGAAAGTTGACCCGAAAAATCCAAAAGTATGCCTTAATGCCAATATGCTTGCTCCAGAAGTTGGTGAAATCATCGATGGTTCAGAGCGTGAGTCTGATATGGATAAAATCCTCGAAAGCCTTGAACAGGAAGGATTGGATCCAAAGGAGTATGATTTCTACCTGGACACTCGACGCTATGGTTCTGTCCCCCACTCGGGATTTGGAATGGGTATTGCTCGAGTAGTAATGTGGCTCTGTGGATTTGATACAATAAAGGATGCTATTGCCTTCCCTCGAACAATGGCAAGAGTAAAACCATAATTTTCCTTTCTACTCTTAACTTAAAGGACTAATATATGACTAAATCGTAAATTGGTCTTTCAAGAAAGTTATTGCCAAAAAATAAATAGTATTGCTTAAAAGAGAAGGGTAGCCAACCATCACTTCTTAGATTAGAAAATTTATAAGAATCTTTGTGGCGATTTTTTACAAATCACCCTTACATTTGTCTTATTATTTACTTTTCAAATGTCATTTTTTCCCTTGAGAAAAAACTAAGATATACTCCAAATTTTGATAATTGCTTTTATCAGTGGTATTAGAGCTAACAAAACTACAATTATTGATAGAGTTACTTCTAGCATGCGAGGCTTTGTTTTAATTGATACAACACTCCCTAACTTAACCCCAATAATTGAACCCAAAATTACAACCATACCTTCACTCGCAAAGGGAATACCCTTAAAATAATAGTAAAAGACACCCGTAATTGATGTAAAAAAAGTTGTAAGAAGAGAGATGGCAATTGCTTTGTGAATGTCATAACCTAATGTCTTTAAGAATGGCGGGAAAAGTGAACCACCACTTCCACCTTTCAAGCCTGTAATAAAATTGAGGGTCATGGCGCCTAAAATAATGTTAAATGCTGTTGGTTTCAGTTTTGACGAAATTTTAGGAGAGATTTTGTATAGATTCAACCCTAATACCGTCAAAATTGATGAAAGGAAAAAAATTGCAGGTAAAAGTAATTTCGAGAGAGAGAGATGAAATGCTAAAACCAAACCCACCAATGTTCCGCCACAACCACCCAGAGTCAAAAAAAGAGTAGTTTTCATATCTATGTTATCAATATGAGATTTAGCGCCGAAAAGCGCTGAAAAAGGGATTGTTAAAAGGTTAATCCCAAAAGCGACAAGCAAATCAAACCCTAAAAGATTTAACAATGGAACACGTATTGACCCCCCGCCAATACCTAGCATTCCACTCAGAAAGCCAGCAAATAATCCAACTAATCCTGCTAAGAGAATTATCAAGTAATAATCCATAATGATTTTCTCTTTTATCTTTTTAATTGAAATATTTAATAGATACCATTTTTCATTTTAAAGTCTTTTGAGCGTGGAAGGGGTCTCATTCATTCTTTCAAGGAGTTTGTCGTTGTATGATTTTTGCTGATTCTGTTGTCTCTAATAATAAATCATATTTTTTCGAATAAATGAAAATTCCCCTAATACTTAGTGGGTAATAATTGCTCGCGTTTTTCCTTGGTTTGAGATCTATAGAATTATAGCCAACTTTTAAGCCACAAAACCCTTCAAGTAAAGCAAGCCATGGAATTGCTGCAGACCATCGTTGCTCTATGCAATTTGATAACGGAGTTAAAACATCTCTATCGGGGATATACACTTCAGCCAAAGAATTACCTGTTGTTGCAAGATAATCTAAGCAACGAAGAAATGGCTCAGTATCGAGAGAATAATTTCGCAGTCCGGGAATAAGGACCGCTAATTGCCAGGGCCAGACACCACCTCGTTGATACTTTCGCGGAGAATATAACAGGTGCTCTTTTGAGACCGTGCGAATGCCTTCTTTTGCCAACAATCGTTCTTTATCCACTAAAGCATGATATTGCAAGTGAGCTTTTTTCTCATCGAAAAGCTGGAAATAATACCCTAAACAAACATCTGAATTCACCACTTTAACTTGCTCATTATTGCCATCTAAAGCCAAAGCATAGCCCTCATATTCTGACATCCAAAAAGACTCATTCAAAGCCTTTTTCAGCTTTTGAAATTGCCTGCGTAGTTCTTTTGTTTTCCAACCAAGAATCGCATTTTTGAACTGTTCTTGATAAGCGATAATTTCTTTTATTGCTCCCAGCATACAAAGTTGATCATGAAGAGGGGCGATTGGTTGAAGTACAGCTCTATCTTCCAGCGAGCGAATTTCGTCTCCGCCATCCCGCCATGTTTGGTGTTTAAGTAGCTGTCCTGCTTGCTGCTGATATTCGATAAAGCCGTCGCCATCTACATCAAGGCTTAGCATGTGTTGAAAGAGTTCAGTAATAATAGCTGGGTATTTTTCTACTATAGTGAAATCTCTTTGGATTTTTGCCAAGCGAAAGATAGTAATTAGAAGAAGGGCGTTGCTATCATTTGCATAATAGCTTGGGAACTGTTGATAGGCCCCTGCCATTGTTATGGCATCATAATTGTATTCATGAATAGCTCTGCCCTTTTGCTCGTTCCGGATAATATCAGTTTTTTCACCAACATGTTTTAGATGAATTAAAAGCTCTTCTTTCACTTTTTCTGGCCAAAGATAAATTTCTGCCAGAGCACTTAACGAGAAATCCCTACCAAATAACGATGGAAAATCTGGCAGTCCTGCTACTTTTATTTCTCCATCTATTGTTTTTAGTCGGAGCTTATAGAGTGATTTCAATGTTTTTTGATAGAGGGCATTAAAAAATGCATTCTTGCTTTTCACTTTAGGTTGTTGTTCTTGCCACTCTTTATATGCCAGTGGAACAAACCCTCTTTTGCTGTTTGCAAGTTTGGTTATGATAACAATTTTCGTTGGTGTTTGATTTAATTCTACTACAGGGAACCCCTCTCGCGTGTAGCAATTTTTTGAGAGTTGTTTTATTGGCGCGAGAGGTTCAAGAGCTGGGCTATCGCCCCTAAAGATCAAGCTATTACTAAACATAGGCTGAAGAGTATAGTGAACATTTTGGGCTTTCTGTTCGATTAATGCACTCTTTTCAAGGATAAGAAGCCTTTTTTCGTCGTTCGGATAATAGATAACTGCTTGGTTACCTTCATCTTTTATCTTTTCTGCTTTGGTTAACTGATACTCTTCTGGTAGCGTATAAGAGAGAAGCCAGTTCCCTTGCGAAAACAAATGAACCATTTTTTCTTGGTGATAAGCCCATAAAAGGCTGTTGCTAATAATAAACTGGCTATTTTGTTCCATTCTTAATACATCGTTTCTCTTGCTAATGAATTTTGCTTGCTTTCATAAGGAAAGTTCCTTTTCGGCAAGTGATTATACTCACTTCGAACCCCACATCCTCGCAAGCCTTTTGTAGTTCTTTGGGCGAATAGAACTTACTCTTGAAACAGAGCAATGCTTCTCCTAGAATTAAGAAGATATTCCAGAAATACTTGCGATTGAATTCTCGTATATATAGTGCTCCCCCTTTTTCCAAGATTCGATAACATTCTGCGATCGTTTCTTTTTGATTTCGAATGTGATGTAATGAGTCATTTAGAAAAATTGTTTCAATTGAATTTGACTTTATTGGGAGATTGTCTGCATTCGCTTGAAGCAACATGAACTCGGTTGTTTTTTTCTTGGCTTGTTCAAGCATTTCAAAAGACAAGTCAGCGATCATACATTCATTAACAAGGGACAAAAGGTGATAGCTTACCCTACCTGTTCCTCCACCCAGGTCTAAAAATAATGTTTTCTCATTTAAGGGCAGATGCTTCAGAATTTCGTCCAAATCGAAAGAACCAACAATACCATCGTAACGATGAGCAATTCGATTAAATAAACCGGTCATGAGTTTTTCACAAGTTATTATTCACTAATTATTGAGACTCCTTTTCTCTTTAAAAAAGGCCCTAGTTAGTTTTTTTAGCTTGTTCTTTAACAAAACCCTAATTTTCATACCTTTTTTCCCACTTTTCCATTGGAAAATACCCTTTCAACCTTGTTTTTCTTCTCGTTTAAACACAAAATTAATTAAAATCGAGATTCAAGTAAATAAAAATAATCCATTAAAAAAAAAGGGCAGAATTCATCTCAAACTAGTTAATTGTGGCTCGAGTGATGAAAAAATGACAGAAACAGAAAATTATCGTGTTTTGAAATTTACTAAAGAACGAGAAATAATTGCTGAAGCAGTAAATCTCAGTCGTTATTACAATCATAATATTGGCATTGTTGAAATGGATGTCACTAAAGCAATGGCAATAATGAAAAAGCATGAAGAGAAAACAGGTGAAAAGCTGTCCATTACCTCTTGGATTATGAAATGCGTTGCCCAAGTTGTTGAAGAGAACCCCATTGTCCAGACCTTCCGAAAGGGGCGGCGGAAGATGATCCAATTCAAAGATGTCGATATAAAATGCCTTGTTGAAAAAGAGGTTCGCGGCCAAAAAGTTCCTATTGCGTACATCATACGACAAGCAAATAAGAAGTCTTTTCAAGAAATTCAAAACGAAATTCGCATGGCTCAAAAGCATTCCAAAGATCAGCGCGAGAAAGAAGCAAAACAGAAAAAGCGGCAAAAATTGCTTATGAAGTTACCTAAGATAATTCGGGCTCTTCTCTGGCGCAGTATTATTAAAGACCCCTTTAAAATCCGGAAGAACCTAGGAACTGTGGGAGTAACAGCTATGGGAATGTTTGGTAAAGGTATTGTCGGCTATGCCATTCCAAAGACCTTTCACGCAACTACTTGTGCATTAGGAGCGATTGTAAAAAAACCTGTCTATATAAACAACGAACTCGTGCCCCGCGACATTCTCCACATTGTTGTTGAATTTGATCATGATATTGTTGATGGCGCCCCAGCAGTCCGTTTTGTAAGCAGGTTACATCAGCTTCTCGGCGAAGCTTTTGGCTTAGAAGCTTATGCAAACGAATAATCCCCCTCTTTCCTTCTTTTTTAGTGTTGTTTTCCAAAAAACACCCGCGATGTCTTATAAAAAAGGTTAGATTCAAATAATTATTGGCCCAAAATAATAGAAAAAGAGATCATTCAATGTCACATAAACTCGCAACCGAAGTCAATGAAGGATGGATTGGTCCTGGAAAAAAGGATGGAAAAATACAATCACTTACGCCGGAAGAAAGGGGGTTACACATTGATCTCGCTAAGAGGGATAATTTCAAGTGATGGTATTTCGACACACATTTAGATAACGGCTTTACAGTGATTGTCTTTTTCTATGCCCGTAACCATTTATCCTGGAAAACAAAAATTGAAGTAACAATTTACAAGCCGGAGGGAGGAAAGGAATCTTATCGTTTCCCTTTTCAAACGCATGAATTTAAAGCATCACAGAAAAAAACTGACATCAAGCTTCGAAACAATTATCTTCATGTCGATTATTCTTTTGCAGAGGCACCTGTATATGAATTGTTTGTTGAAGAGGACGAAATCTCCATCAAACTTCATTTCACCGGCATCGTTTCTGGCTGGAAACCAAGCAAAGGATTCACCACGTTTGGGCAAAAGGGATATTTTCACTGGATTGTCCCCCTCCCTAGAGCACAAGTCAAAGCACAGGTCCGTTTCGGGACTGAAGAATTCACAAAGGAAGGCATTGGCTATCACGATCACTTGGGGTTCTGGGGTTAATCTTTCCAAAATTATTGACTGCTGGCAATGGGGAAAAATCTACACAAAAACTTTCACAGTGATTTTTGCGATTATTCAATTAAATAAAAAAATGAAGAACTATAAAATAGCTGTCTTTATGCTTGCTGAAAAGGACAAACTGAAAAATAGCACCGGCGAATTCATCATCTCTACTAAAGAAATTGCCCTAAACACGAGAATTCATTCTTATTATCCAAAAAGGTTTCAACTCGAGATTCCTTCACAGGTAAAAGTACAACTGGAAATATAAAAGATCATTGATGCGCAAGACCTTCTGTCAGAACAGAGCAGGTTGGTACAATTTTTCACGAAAAAAATTCTCAAGATTAAACCCGGCTATTTTCGCTTCCTGTCAACTTGTAATGTTGAATGTACGACTGAGAATGGAACCATAATTGAGCAGACTGAAGCACTACACGAAATGGTCTTTCTGAAATGACTGCTAATTTTACATACGAAAAAGAGCTTGCAATGTACCAAGGAATTGTTAGTCCAAACTTTCCCCGTTACTCTGCGCGTTTTAGTAATCGAACTTTTGTTGTTGTCACGGTAACATTGGATCGAATATAAAATTGGGTCTGTTTCTTCACAAAAAGGTGGATTGTTGGTATTTCTTCTCGTTCTTTTTCTTTTGCAATTATTTCAGCCAAAATTATCACTCTATTTTTACAATGATTTTCTATTTGGACATAAAAACACTACTAAAAAAGAATGGAATTAGACTTTTTCCAGTTTTAATCCGATGAGCAATGTTCTTCTCTTAAAGACCCCTTTCGCGTAAACTTTGGTCTTCAGTCCTACTTCTTGCATCTTAGTAATAAGTAAACTATGGGGGAAAAGTGCCAATTCGTGTTCATCTACGAAATACTCGACTGGTTTGTTTCTTTCAGCAACCAGATAATGCATTTTAAAATAAGCGATAGACTCTTTTTTTAACTCAGAAACATTCAAACGAGCTATTTTAAGGTCGTTATCGTCATAGATTTCCATATGGGGGGACCCTACACAATAAACTTCTCTTTCTAACCACGGTTCAATAAACACAACTCCTCCGGGTTTCAAATGGTGATAGATGCATTTGAAAGTCTTTTCAAGAGCTGCTTCCGTTAAAAGATAACCAATCGAGCTGAAAAGACAGGTTATAACATCGAATTGCTTCTGCAGATTGAAATCCTGCATGTCTCCCTGAACGAAGGTTGCGTTTAATCCTTTTGAACGCGCAACAGCCAATATCTCTTCGTTAAGGTCTAAGCCTGTGCAATTAAAACTATCACAAAAGTAGGCAATGTGGTTGCCCGTGCCTGTTGCTAAGTCTAAAAGATCATTTCCAAGGGACCGCTTATATCGACGGATCAATTTTTTTAGGACGCGAACCTCTTTTTTGTAATTCTTCCGATGGTAGATTTTATCATAATATTTGGCAAATTCCCTATACATCTTTTCTCTTGCGAGAGAGCTCTCTACTGATTAAAAAATCTTTTCGAGAGAAAGATGACATGCTTTTTCTCTTCATCAGTCAAAATACTATTAATCAACCCTTTAAGAATATTAACCAAAAGTTTTCTAAGAAGAATGGCCATTAGTTATTCTTCGAGATGTACTCTTCATGACTTCACCACATAAGCATCAACAAAAATTAAATTTACCCTCAGATGTTGCTAAATGGTTTGATAGCGAGGCGCGGGCATTCTTCCAACAATTAAAACTCGAGAAAAATGACACTATTTTAGATTTCGGTTCTCGCGTAGGAAATTATGCTATTCCAGCTGCGATGTTTGTTGGCCCTGATGGTAAAGTCTATGCTCTTGATGTCGATGCGGGAGCCTTAGACGAATTGGTGAGACGAGCTCGGTTTTATGAGCTTAAAAACATTGAAACTATTCTCACTACAGGAGAGGTAACGATTCCATTAGGAGACAATTCTGTTGACTTTATTTTGTTCTTTGATGTTTTATATTCTCTCTGCCGGCGACAAGGGGTGCAGGCATATACTGAGTTATTGAAAGAATTCCACCGTGTTTTGAAACCAAAAGGTCGTTTAGCCATCTTTTTTGGCCATTATCGTGAATTGAATCTAACGTTAGAGGAGTTGCTTGACATGAGTAAGGCATTCTTCCGCTATAATGGTGTTTTTACAGCGAAAATGTTGCATTGGGACTCTTTTGCCCACGAAAAGGTTCATCACTTCACTAAGGAATGAGTATGCGGTTCTATTTCAAAAGATGATTAGGTATTTTAGGAATTCGTTGAAAAACCCTAAGAGATGTTCTTTGTATTTGTTTTTCGACAAGATATAGGAACTAATTCGTTTAGGGAAAGAAGTTACCAACGCGTGCTGGAGATAATCATTACTTATTTTCGTCAGTTTTGTAATGTCGGGTTTTGCCATTTGTTCTCTTGTTGCTAGATAGTTATACTCGAGTTCTTGGACGAGATGATTATTGTAACTAACAACGACCTTTCGCAACTCCTTCGAGTTAAGAAATTCTGCCAACCAATATCTAATTTTTCGCTCGAGAAAACGAATAAATTCATTATAATTTTCTTTAAAGAGTTGCTTTTGCTCTTCTTTTTGCAATCCTTTATTAATTACTGGATCAATGAACTCTTCTTTCAAATGGTTAAAAATTGCAAAGCGAATTTCATTATAACCCTTAAACGCATGAATGGCTTGATACTCATAGGTACTTTTTAGACTAATTTCATCCTCAAGGTATTCCACCCGTACGAGCAACAAATTCGTTTCTTTTTGTTCGCAGGTTTTCTCTTGAGTGTTTTCGGTAGTCATAAACTTTCCACCAATGAGTTGCATTTGACTAATTCTTTATTCAGTAAAAAACTATTTGCTTTAGAAACGCGTAATCGTCACGCCAAGACTAATAGCAACACGATAAGCTTTTCCGCCTTCTCGTTCTATTGCAGCGGCAACTTCCTTCTCTAGGCCTGGGGCATAAGCAAGCATCGTTCCCCCACCACCACTACCATTCATCTTTGCTCCGAGTGCGCCGGCTTTTTTTGCCGCAACAATCATTCGCTCTATTTTTACAGTCGAACGCTTTAATCCATCTCGCAGCAGTTGATGATGCCTATCCAAGAGCTCACCAAGAAGAGTGGGTTTCACCTTCCCTTGTTTTAATAAAGTAAACGCTCTTTTTGTTAAATCTCTATTTTTTAATGTTGTTTCAGTCATTGTTCGCATTGGTTCAGACAAATGGAAGAGAAAGGGCCTAATTTCCTCGAGAGCTGTAAGCCGATGATTAAATTCGGGTAGAAACTTGCTAAGCTTTTGATAGCCAGTTTGTACTGTTGATTTAATCATTTTTATATCACCCACAGTATCAACTTTTTTCTCGAGAGAATCACCAATTACAAAACCCTCGAGTTGGATGTGGAGAGGTGTTCTTCGCAAAGGCTGGGAAAAATCAACATGCAAAACGCCCCCAAACGTGGAGGCCAAATGATCCATCATTCCACCAGCTTCTTTGAATTCCTCAACTTCCGCTTGAAAAGCATATCGAGCAATTTCAACTTTTGTCAAAGAAACTTCGGCTAACTGAGCAAAGGCTTGTATTGCTGCCACAACAAGAGCTGATGAACTTGATAACCCTGTAGCGATCGGTATTGTCCCACGAACAGTAATAGTTGCCCCTGTTTTTATTGTGAAGCCATGCTTTTTCATAACATTAAAAGCGCTTCGTAAATAATCCCGGGAAAAACGATAAGGGAGCAACTTGTCTCGAATCGAGAACTGATCGGTTGTCCCCAGGTTCTGGAAGTTAACTACCAGTTTATCATCCTCTCGTGGAACGACTTCGAGAAAAATTGCTAGATTAAGAGCCGCTGAAATAACCTGAAGATGAAAATAATCACTATGCTCTCCAAAGAGGAACACTCTTCCTGGAGCACGAATTTGGAAGGGGTTCAAAGAGGGCATTGCTTTAATTTCCAACGTTTACCTTTTCTCTGAACTAGTAACCATTTCACTAAAAAAACCTCTGAAAACTGAAGAAATTTTAAACAGAAGGTCTCTATTAGGGATTTTTAAAGAAAATTGCTGAGAGATAGATTGAGCAATACATTTGGTGAAAGCCTTTTGAAGAGTTTCGATAAAGAGAAGTTGATTCATAATTTAGAGCACCACACTACTCAAAGAAGCAGTGCAGATGAAAGTGGCGAAATAGTCTCAATGGATAAGAGTAATTTACAATCCTTTCTCCGTGGCGTGTTCGATAGTTGTGGGGTCATTTACTTTAACAACAATACAAACATTATTCTCTCGATTCAACAACACAACTTCTTGAAACTGGAACGCTATCAAAAAGGACTGCAAATGTTTGGGATCCATTCTTTTCTTTACTTCCCGCAAAGAGAAGATGAACGGCCCGAGCTTTTTATTGTCGGCAAAAGAAACATCCAGCAGTTTAAAAAAGTGATTGGGTTTGAAATCCCAGAAGAAATAGACTTCGTTTTTCAATACAACAATGATTTTGATTGGGAAGATTAGAAAAAGAGAAAAGAGGGAGAAAAGGAATTATAATTAGCTCCTTTTCTTTCTAAGGAAAACAATTGTGTTAAGACCCAAAAGGGCTACCAGAGCAATTGCTGCTGTAAAGCCCGGAATGAACCCTGAAGGCGATGGGCTTGGAGGAGTATAAACAGTTACAATGAGATTAAATGAGCCATGACCTGAATAACTATAGACAGCAATAATGTACGTTGTCTCAGAGTTAACGTTAACAACAATTTCATCCTTGTCATAAATGCTTGCGGATTTATTTAGCTCAACGAAATTTGTACTCAAAAGGAAGAGGTCAAAGTCCACCACATCGCTATCATAGGTGATAGTTATCTGATAATCACCCTCTAACAGAGTTATCTGGTAGAAATGATTGAAAATTTGCATATAATGGTTAGAATCTGTGCCTTCTTGGCTGCCGCTGCTACCGGAGACCAGGGAGTTTAATTGTAAGATAGTTGGTTCCTCTTGTGTAATGATGAAGTTGTAATGTGAAAGTTCAAAGCCGTAGATTTCAATTAGATATTTGCCGCCCTTAAAGTAGTGTTGGATTTTTTCTGTGGAACCGTCATCTGGATTGTAAAATTGGCTATAGGCAATAATATCGTTGGAATAATAATCTCGAAGGTAAAGGTCGATATCGCCATCTAGAATGCTCAGCGAGAATAAGTAAATAGCGTCTTCAGGGGCGTTGAACTCGAAAAATTGGGACTCATCATAGTTGATCGATTGCGAAGTAAGTAGCTCATCCAATGATATGACTGGATAGATGCTGGTCGTATCGTAGAGACTATAGAAAAGATCCAAAAACTCGTCCCAATAAACATTAGACAACCAATCGATGCCTGCAAACCTATCAAGATGGCCAACATAATTATCAATATAACTCTGATAGGTACTCGAAGGCACTGGCATGAAAATCGTCACACCTTGAGCTTTTCCTGAATAACTGCTGTGTTGATAATTCGCTACCACTAAGTTGCTAAATGCTGACTGAACACTGGTTGCAATAGCTTGTAAGGCAGGATAACTCGACATCAGGGTAGTATTCGCCAGCAATTGGTCCACAAAATCCTTGTAGTCAACAATGTAATTATCATAAAAATCATAGGAATCAAGAAAAGCTGTTTTAACAGCAGAAATCTGACCATCGTTTAACACCGCAGTTAAGTTATGCGCTAAGTAATCGGTAAGAACTGCAAAATCCACAATATAACTCAAATTCAAAGCGGAAAGGGTGACATCAGTCGTAATACTATCATACATATCCTCGTAAGTGTCAACAAGTACCCCTGCAAGAGTTTCGGCATTCATCGTTGTATCTGCTTCTAAGTCATCAATAATTGCAGTGTAATTATAGCCCATACCAGGAATAGAGTCCTCAGAGGCAACAAAAAAGTCAGCATAATCTCGCAACTCATAAGCAACCTCAATCATGTTCATGAAACAAGCGTCATGAGAGATAAGATCAAGGGTGCGACCATAAGTAGTAGTACTAGTAGCAATAGCTGATTGCATCTCGTTAATAGAAAGATAATCGTTGCCTGACTCATCGTCCCAACAAATGCCATCTATACCACCACCATGGTCCCAAAGATTCAACCAAATTTTCTCGGCAGAATAATTGGCAAAACCATAATTCAATAATAACTCGAGCGTCGAAGCCTGACCCATATTCAGCTCGCCATAATCAACCAGCAAGGTAGAAGCAATGATATCAGCATCAGAATCATGAGTAATCTCATACAAACGCGTGCCGGTCCAATCGCCATTGGTGTCATCATAACCACTTGCACGATCAACCAATGCAAGGATCATTACCCGGCTGGAAGAAACCTTAGCAACCTCCAACTCATTCATATCCCCAATCGCTTCCGCCTCAAGATTATTGTCGCCATCAATGTAATTCAAAACCAACCAATCATAGTCAAAAGCCAAAGGGCCATCGGCCGGAGAAGGTTGGGTCTGAAAAGAAGGCAAAACAGGAGATGGCGTAAGAGAAGAGTTACCGGTAAATGAAAAGGAAGACCATGAAATCGTTAGAAGAGCAACTAAGAAACTTACACTAAACATTGCTAAAAATTTTTTCGACAATTAAAAAGCTCCTTTCGTGTTATTTTAACTGCTAATAATTAGTTTATGTTGAAATTTAAACATTTAGATTTTAAAGTAGAAAGAATTCTAAAGAAAAAAAAGAAATTAATTAGTTACGAAACGAATCTTGTGATACTTTTTATGCCCGGCTTCTTTAAGAATACTGGTTAGCGCTCTTTCATTTTTCAGTAGTAAATAATTTTGCCCTTTAAATTCAAATAAATCATAAGGGTATGGATTGTCCTTTAACTTTCTGGCGCCTGCAGGTAATTTTGGGGGGATTATTTTTCTCTTAAGATTGACTTTTTTTATGAGCTTGTCTTCATCGTTAAATTGAAAATTAAAACTGTTTATGTTGCTTAAAGGACTCATTTCTCTTAAGTCCTCGGGGTTTTTCTCTTCGTAAATATTTTCTTCAGTGATAACTGAAAACTTCTTTAATTCATTACCCTCAAAATATTGTATTTCTTTTGCTTCAATTTCAACAATTTTTTTACCTTCTTTAAATTGATACTGGGCATTAGCAATCCATGAATTACTAATAGTTTTTAACTCTTCAATCTCCGATGGATTCAAAACAATACCAACCTCATAGCCAGTTTCTATTCCACGATCGTCAAAATTAGCAGTCATTATGATCCCTTTGTTTTCTCTTGGGGCGAGAATGAATTTCGCATGAATATAATCATAGCAATAGATTTCTGCACCATTTGCGAGAAAGCTATTTAATACTTCCAAGTTTTGAAATCTTGGTCGTGTTAGAATGGTTATTTCCCGTTCTTTTGCTAAAGCAATAAGTGCCTTAGTTAACTCATTATCCATTTTAAAACTGTAACTCGAGACAATAAGTGGTCCAGATGTTGATTTTATCAAGTTCAATATTTTTTTCTTTAGAGATTTATTATTTTTAGAAGTGGAAACAATACGATCGCTTGTTTCTATTGGAATTAATGAAAAGGTTTTCGCACCAATCCAGCTATCATTGTGAAATTCCATTTCAGCTTCCTCCCAAAATCCGTGCTGGAAGAAAGAGAACAAGATATCAAGGTCTGATTTTGATTGAAGTCTCACGCCTAGTTCTTGATTTCGAGAGAGGGCTTCACTAGTAAAATTAGCAGTTGAAATAAAGCCAACTTGACTTGGCAAGCCATAATCGACTAAAAGAAATTTAGCATGAAAAATAGCTGAACGAGCAAGCGCCTTCCCTGAGATTTTCTTAAGAAATGCTTTGTGACTTTCAACCATTTCAACATCAAATTCTGACTTGTCTTCTTTGAATTCTTTATCTAATTGGGTTTCAGTACTAAAAAGAAGATAAACTCGAACATTTCTTTCAGCAGCAGCAATTAGTGACTCAATGATTTCATTATCACTTAGAATAAATGAACAGAGCATTATCGTTTCTGAGGCATTATTAATTGCAGAAGTCATGAGACTTTTAAATTTGTAATTATCATTACTTATTGGGATAATCTTCTTTGTTCGAATAATTTCAGGATTTTTATGGTCAAGAATTGCCCAATAATTTGGGATAATTTCATTATTGTTAAAAACCTTCTCAATTATTATTGGTTTGATCATTTACTAATCACCTTTTCTAACTTTAAATCTCGAGGAGCTTTAAGAAACCAAAATACTTGACTACCAAAGGAAGCCTCAAGGAGCATTTCATCAATAGAAATATTAGGTAAATTAAACATAGCAAATTCCTCTTTATGGGTAATCTCTTTTGATATTAAATCGAATTCGTTGGTTGTAAGAAAAGTATTTATCTCGTTTTTAATTAACTCCTTAGCCCATTTTTTTGCAGAATCAAAGCTACTAGGAAGAATAGGTACATCAATCAATTTAATAGATTCAAATTTCCCTAAATTTAAGAGGGTTTCCTTTATTAAGCTGAAGTTTTTAGAGAACGTTTTTCGTTCTTTTGGTGTAGTTTCATCAAAATTTATTAGAACACTATAGACTTCTTCATCCACAGGATAGGGGAGCTTTCGAAGTATCGATTCTACTAATTTTATTTTATCAATATCTCTCGGAGGTTCTAGAAAATGAAACTTTTTATTGTATTCAATTTTTAAAGAAATTTGTGTCATTTCACCTATATCCATACGCACTTTGGTCTTTTTTTGAAATTTTTCTTTCTTACCTACCTTTTTAATGTTAAAAATTCTGATTAATGTTTCGCCGGAATTTTTCAAGGGTCTAATAGGACCAAACTCCTTACATTTGCTAATAAAAGATGGGATGGTTGTGTTTTCATAATTAACACTTCCAGGGTTATTCTTCCATTGCTTTTTTTCTTCATGGAGGTCTGGTTTAAATTCTTTATAATCTAGTATTACTTGTGGAAATAAAGGATCGTTAATAACTAAAAGTTCATAGATACCGCTTTGAGGTATGAAAACAGTTCCTTCCTCTAATGCTGTTAAACCTTTTTGAGTTAAATTAAACTTTTCATCCAAGAAACCAAGTACCACCAATTCTTGCAAAATGTTCTTGATAAATTGCTTTGGTTTTTGTGATTCAAAGAATATCTTTTCTTGAAAGTAGAGAATAACATCGTTATTTAACTCATTTCCTTCTTTAATAACTTTTAACCAAGCTAACACTTCAGGGCGATCCTTTTCTACTTCTATATCCATTAGTACTTGGTATTTCTCAATCATAACTTCTTTTTCTAGCACAATCTTCATTTAATCTCAACTCCCATATTTGTAAATCCTTTTTAGGCATTTTGTTGTTCGAGCCAATTTTCTTAAAATATCAGAACGATGATTTTCGCTGGCAAAAAATTTATTGTCTCCAACTATTAGTACTTGATATTTTCCTCTAGTTAGAGCGACATTTAATCTATTAGGGCAATCAAGAAAACCGACACGTCTATTTTGAACCATAGAAAGAAAAACGAAATCTGCTTCATGCCCTTGAAATCTGTCTATAACGCATAGTTCAATTCGAATTCTGTTTTTCCTATCTACAAATGTTCGAAATCTCTTTGATTTAAATTTTTTCCGTAATTGTTCTCTCAAGAGGTTTTCTTGTGCTTTATAGAATGGAAGAATTGCAATTGTCCAAAATCGATTCTTTGGTTTTGGATTATTTATTAACCATTTTTCAAGATAACCCAGTTCTTGCAAAATAGCTTTAATTTCATATTTATTCAAATTTACATTTCGCGACTTGTATCTTGAAGGCACTTTAACGTCTACCCAATAAAGATGATACTGATAATCTCTAATTGTATGAGCTCTCTCTCCCTCAATCCCCGGAAAGTCTAAAAGTGCCTTTTTGTCATAGAAATTTTCTCTGGAAAAAGCAGAAATGTCAGGATGCATTCTGTGTTGGTAAATTAATTTTCGATGCCGTAATTTGAGATCCCTTTCATTAAACCCTTCAGTAAGCACAGTATTTTCTTTTCGGTATTTTCTTTTGAAACCTTTTTGCAATAATTCAATAACTGAAGGATAAGAAATTTTCTTTATATCTTCAAGGAAAAATTTGATTTCATTTAATTCATCTTCTTCTAACCATTTTGGAAGTCTTTTCTCGATTTCCAAATCGTAGAAATTTTCTTGAAGAAATCTATGTTCAAATGAGCGATTTAATCGCCAGCTAATTCCATGAGCCCATGATTCATCTTGACGGCGAAAATTTATAGATTGTTCTTTCAAGAATTTATCTTTAAAATAATTATTTGTAAATTGAAAATGCTCAAGCCTTAATTCTTTAAAATCAATGGGTTTCAAAAGATCATTTGAATTTTCTTTAACAAAACTCAAACTTATAGGAAGAATCGCTTGATGTTTTTTAATTGCTCCTTCTGTTCCAATTATAAATTCTGCACCCCATAATGTCGCAAGATCGATTGTTTCATCTTCTTCGTATAGAAAAGCAATACTACGATCATAATATTGTTCAAGTAACTTGTATCGTTGATAATCATTTGTGTTTTTAGTGATGATTAAGCATCTTTTTGGAATTTTTAGATGCCTTTTATATATTGAGTCTAAATTAAAATGTAAATTAACTAAATCGTGATTTTTATTTTCAGAGAGAAATTCAAGGTTTGATGAAACACCTTCTTCTTCAACATAAGGGGGTAATTGCATTACGTCTCCGACGATAATAAAAGTTTTTGCAGCTAAAGCCGGAACAAGGAATTCTTGAAAGGTTGTTTTGCTAGCTTCATCCAAAATTAACATGTCAAAGGGGCGCGTAATGGCTTCTTTAGATCTAACTTTTCTTAATTCAGGGTGCATTAGAATACCTATAGTGGTACCACAGACCAAATTTGCAGCATTTAAAAAAGATTTAGAAACAAATTTACTTTTTTCTTTTTGTTTTAACAAACTTAGAAAAGCTTCTTGAGCAGGAGTTTTGACCTTTAATTTTGTTAACGAAGTGATTAATCTGTTTTTTTCTTCTTCCCAGAAATTTTCAAACTGAAACTGCGAAGCCAGCTCTGAAATTTTCCAATTGTCTTGTTTACCAATTCTTATCGGTAAAATTGTTTCTTTAACTTTGTTGTAATAGTCCTTTTCTTCATCAAATAATTTCTCTAGAACATTATCTACTGCAACATGAGTAGAAGCAACAAGTAAGATTCTTTTACCACGTTTTATCCCTTGGTAGATTATCTCACAAATTGTTGTAGTTTTCCCTGACCCAGGAGGACCTTCTAATATTGCAAAATCAGAAGTCGTTAAAGCAATATTTACAAAATCCCTTTGTTCTTTAGTCCCTTTTCTCCCAAGTTCTGTTAGAAAGAGCCATTCATCATCTTCTACAAATTTTGTTAAAATCGTATCCGCAAAATTAACATACTTTTTGTCTTCAAACAATTTAATCAAATTACGATTATGTGCTTGTGGTTTATCTTGGAGGAATCTTAATGATTTTGAGATCATATCGAGAACATACATGCTTGCTCTTGCATAAACCGTTATTTGTTCCTTATTTTTAAACTCTTTAGACACTCTATCTAAAGCAACTAAATTATATGGTTCATAAATTCCAACAATTCGACATTTATTATTGCTAAATTTCTTATGAAAATAAACTTCTTCAGAATTTAGAAACGATTCTTTCTCTTTCGCAAATGACTCATCATCTTTTTCTACGATTTGATAAACAAAGAATTTTTCTTTACGAACTTTTTTGGCAAATTTTATTAATCTTTTATCCAGGTATATTTCAAAATTCAAGGTAGACTCAATTTCTTCAAAGCTTAGCTCTTCATCCACAAGTTCGCTTTTTATTACAGAAATTTCCTCAGAGATTATTTCTTCCAAGTCCACTTTTACGAGAGTCATTTCAATTGTTTTTTGCTCTATTTTTTTCCGACATTTATGAAAATAATTGAAATATGGTTCTAAACTCTCATAGGTGAGATGCATAAGTTTTTGGGCTTGTGTATCAGAGTTTACCCCCGGTAAGTTTCGATAGAATAATTCTGACATTCTCTCATAAACTCCTTTAAGACCTTATTATGTTTCCATTATAACTATTAAAACTTTTTTTTAGTGGACTTTGAAAATATAGTCCTCCTCTTTTCAAGAATTTTTGCGACTCCCAGGTGATTTGGCTGAAGGCTTTTTGCACTCCTACCGAGAAGATTGACTCACTATAAACATGTTTTCCTGTGGTATCATCAAAGAACCGACCTACTGGGTCCAGCATTATATACGAGCCGGTTATTAGTTCATTATCTTCAAAAACGGCTATCGGAATATCTTTGTGACGTAATTTAAACTCTTCATATTCGGTTTTTGTTATTAACAATTCTTCAACTCGACCATCATTTTGCCCTTCTATTTTTAATACTTGAAAAACTTTCCATCGAAACGGTTGAAGCGCTTTAATAAGTTCATGTAAATCTTCAGTATAGGTTAGTTTTGTTACCGTTGTATTGATTTGCATTGGAATATGAAATTCTTTTAGCAATTTGCTCACCTTGAGAATCTTGTCGACATGTGCCCCCCAACCTCTACCCAATTCTTTTTCAATTTGGTTGCTGGCACTATCAATACTTAGAGAAACTTGATCAATGAACTGAGAATACTTTATCAAAAATTCTTTTGTGAAACCTGTCCCATTAGAAACTATTTTTGTTTTTAATCCCTGCTTTTTTGCTTCAATTAATAATTCGCCCAAGTAAGGACAAAGCATTGGCTCCCCACCTACAAAAGTTATTTTTTCTGTTCCTGCGTCTCTTAACATCTTTGGAACACATAATGCCATCTTTTTTGGTAGAACTTTTTTGACATCATTAAATGTTGCAAAGCAAAACCGGCATTTCATATTACACCAAGGCCAAAAATGCCAATTGACGCTGATTGGTTTTTTTATCTCTAAATTTCCGCGTTTCATGATTAGTAATGAAGTATATTTAATATTTAAAGAAAACCTTTTATAATAAAAGTTTGATTTTTATCATAAAAGATAACTGTTAATAGTCTAAGAGAGAAAAAAGGACTTTGAAGACGATGGAAGTGCATATTGCCACTGTCGGATTGACAAAAGAACCCATTTTCCTTGGGGTTAATGTTTATCCTGTTGACAAGTTAATTTTACTTTGCAGTAATGATGATGGTTCTAGGAAAAATTCTTCAGAGATTGCAAAAGTTGTTGAAGAAATGGAGATTAAATGTGAAATTCACGAAGTTGATGCCTTTGATCTTGAGAGTGTCGTAATTACAATTATGGATCTCCATAAGCAACACAAAAAAGACAATATCTCCATTAACCTTACCGGTGGCACAAAAGTAATGGCTTCTGCTGCACTTTTAGCAGGTTACATTTTGGGGGTTAATGTCTATTATATTCAAGATGGCAATATTCCTAGAAATAAAGGAAAAGGGGTTAAAGAATTAACTATTGAGTTACCAGTTCCAAAAACAAGTATTCATGAACTCGAGGAAACGCAACGAAAAATTCTCTCATTTATTTATCATGAAAATGGCTTAATTGAACGAGCAAATTCTGCCTTAAATGAGGCGCTTCAGATTTCAAAACAAAATATTAGTTATCATTTAAAGCAGCTGGCTCAAAAAGAGTTGATTGTAATTTCGATAGATGGTCGAAATAAAACTGTAAAACTCACTAATACCGGACGGCTTTTTGCGCGCATATTTTCTAAATAAAACAGACAATCTTTTTTTCGCTTTTTACTCACAGTAACTTTTTTATTTCATTTTGACAATTATTTGTTGAAAGTGAGCAGAGGTCAAATTATTGTCTGTAGAAAATTGTACCTATTGGATTTTATGTGGAGTAAACCGTTTTTCAATTGTTAATTCGATTTGGGCGTCTATTGATAAAAAGAAGATTATCCCTTCAGAAATAGTCTTACTATTTTCAGACAAAGAGCTAATTTCAGATAAGATCAAGAATTCAATTCAAGCCTTGGTGGATGAATTTCTTGATGGCCAATGCAAAATTAACTCTGGTATAATCTCTGAATGGGAAATTAAGAAAAATATTGACATGCTAGTTGACTTAGTCATGGAGAAGAGTGATAACAAAAAAACACTGGTTATTGATATTACTCCTGGGAGGAAGACGATGAGTATTTCTGGGGTTTTATTTGCAATAAAAATTCTTAGAAGAAAAGAGCAATTCAAAAATATCACTCTTCAACACATAATTTACTGGCATTTAAGGGATAGTGAAAAATATCAAAATAAATGGTATTCCGAAATTCCTCGGACGAATTTTAACTGCGTTGACTTAATGGAAGTGTTTCAATGATTATTTCTTACCCTGAAATCCAAATAATACTAAATGAATTAAGTGCAAAAGGGAAAAAGAAGATATCTTTAATGTCCCTCACAAAAGAGAAAATTTTCGAGTATAACATAGATTACAATGAATTGCATTTGAACACCACACCTAGTGATTGGGAAAAATCCATTGACACATTAATTAAAGAGTATGGACTCTCCAAAAAAGCCCAAGAAGAATTGCCGCAATTTGACGACATAAAAAAAGCAGTTGTTTCTGCAGGATTATTAATGCCGGAAGGGATTGATGTTTTAATAAATGAGATTAAAAGCTATCTTCAACCAAAAAAAAGAATGAATAGACGAAAAAGGGTTTTGATTGCCCTCGATACAAATCAACTTATAGACAATCTAATGAGTAGCTATGTCGAAGAGGAATTTTCATCTAAAGAAAACCTCCAAATGAGAAATTTTCTTAGCTATATAATCTCAAATTGGGTGCTAGTAGAAAGAGATGCTTTCTTGCGAAATGAAAGTAGTAAAGGAATAGTAGAATTAAATAATAAACTAAAGAAACTAAATTTTTATCTCCCAGAAAAAATCGACAGAAAAGCAAGATTAGCATATTCTATTTATTCAGAATTAAAAACGTTAGAAGAATCCTACACCCAATTAGAAAGTAGAATAAGAGGGGAAGAGAAATATGAAATAATGAAGGATAAAAACCTCAAAGATCAAGCGATAATAAATGAATATGAAGAGTATAAAAGTTCATTAAAAGATGTAAAATTTATCTACATTACTTCTGATGATCAATCTTTTGCTTTGGCAAAGGATCGATTTGAAAGCATTAAAGTTAAGGTACCACAAGAAATTCCACAAAAACTACACTGCAATATAGAAAATGGGGCAAAATTAATTTATCAATTAACTCTATTCCTAGGAACTATAAGAATCAATAGCTATAATATTCAATTCAGAATTTATTATAAAGGAAAAGAACATAACGACTGGGAAAATAAACGACTGGAATTTCTCTGCTTTGACAAACAATTTGAAAAAAGAATTACAACTCTTATTTCTACTACCAGAAAATTAAATGAAACATAAGAACAATCAGCAAAGAATAACATTACCACCATTTCTTACTTTCTCGAACGCGGCGTTCAGTTTCTTTTGCTTCAGGCTTACGAAAAATAAACAAGTGCTCATAAGCTAAAAGAAGGAAGTTACTTTTAATGGATTGCTTTCGCCACAGGTGCTCAGTTTTAGTATTATGTTGAATTTTAATGATGTCCTCTTTCAAAGCGAATCCTACCTCGAGAAATTTCTCCATCACTCGAAAAGAAATTAGCACTTGGTGTTTTTGCCGGCGGGTGTCACCAATTAATATGGCACAATACCTCCCAGGTTTGAGCACGCGAAAAAATTCTTTAGCAACTTTTGTCATTTCTTCACAGAATTCATCTATCGAACTTACTTTTGAAAGGTCACCCTCTTTTTTTGATAGTTTTGAGTAACCAATAATATTAGCATAAGGAGGATGAGTAACAATCAAGTCAATGCTTTCATCTGTTAGAAAATTCAAGTTCCGGGCGTCTCCTTGAAAGACTTTTTGCTCAAGGTAATCATCGTGTAATGTCTCAAAGTCTAATCTGTCCAAGGCAAGCATCACTGCTTCACGATTGATATCAATTCCTATTCCCCGACGGTTCGTTAGTTTGCATTCTATTAATGTTGTCCCTGAGCCAACAAAGGGATCGAGTACAATCTCACCTTCTTTAGAATATCTTAAAATAAGATTCCTCGGTACTTGGGGAGCCCAATTACCCCGATATTTAGCATTGAGATAGTGTGTAGCCCACTTCCCTCGTTTTGGGAAGCTCCAAACATTGGTTATTTCTAACGCGAAATCTTTTGGTTGCAATTCGGTGATTTTCTTATAAGCTCCAATTTCAATTTCAACATCGTCTATAACCACTTTTTTATTTGCTTGTTTAAATGTTGAGAAATCTTTTCCAGTTACAGCCATCATTTCAATATATTCTTGACACATGAAGATAAAAACACCACAATCTAACTAAAATCTTTCAAGCTTTAATTGATTTTGTTTTATTTCTTTAAATACCATAACTTTGGAGGATTTTCTAAATATTCCTTCCTATTTTTATTCTCGAGTTTGGTGTATTTTATTGATGGTGGTTGTCTTCTACTTGCGCTCATACATAACTGATCAATTTCTCGAGATCCATCAATAAAAGAGCGAACCCACCCTTGATAGAATAAGGATGGGGGGTCATATTTACTTTTTTTTGCTGAAGTGTACCCTAGAGTTTGTTCAATTATGAATAATTGCGACATGTGAGCAATAATAGGCAAAGGATTTAGAAAATGCTCAAAATGAATCCCTTGTAAAGGCTTGATAGCACTCATTGGATCTTCACCATAAAAGATTGCATCAAAAGCTTCTAGGAGAACTTCCTTCAAATCAGGATTACTTCGTACTCTCAAATTCAAATCGAGAAGCACTCGAAGGTGATTGGGTTTGAATGATTCTTCATTACCCTCTTTAAGCCAAACTTGAAAGTTTCTTTTTGGGTCGTAATTTTTAAAGCGCCTTGAAACTTTTGAAGGGCGTAAAACGTAGAGGGAACAATCATCAACTCTTTTCACTTGTAATTTTTTATCGAAATCAAGAGTTCTAATAACTTCAAACATTTCTTCTAGCTTCATATCAAATTCAAATGATGTAAAAAAAAATAGTATAAATGAGAAGAGAAGATCCAGATAACAATCTAATAATTTGTAATTAATAACTCAGTTATCTCCCCTCTTCCGGTGCCTTTACAACTAATGGCTCTTTTTGCTTTCACCCGTTGAATATTAAATTCAGCGTATAATTTGTCAAAAAAGTCATCGTTGGGGTCCTCATTCTTTGGATCTGAATTGCTTAACATTAGAAAAGCTCCTCGTTTATCCATTTTCTTATAGAATGCTGCCAAACGCTTTTGTTCTTCATCTGTGAAGCCTGCATTCGAATAATCTGTGAAATTTGCTGTATTACTCAAAGGTCGGTATGGTGGGTCGAAATAGACAAATGAGTCCTGAGTTATATATTGTTCTGCTTCTGAGAAATCTCCACAAATGATTGTGGCTTTTTTCAATGACTCATGCACTTCTAAGATATTCTTAGCATCACAAATGGTTGGATTCTTATACCTCCCCATCGGAACATTAAATTCTCCTTTTGAATTCTGCCGGAAAAGTCCATTGTAGCAAGTTCTGTTGAGAAAAATTAGATAGACTGCTCGTTTGATCCATTCTTCAGAGTAATGTTGGTAATCGAAATCTCGCATTTGTTTATTATACTTGTCTCTTTGTTCATAATAGAAACGTTCTCTTTCAGTGGATGATTTTTTCAAATATTGTCTTTCAATTGATCTTAATTGTTCTATCAACTCTTGTGGGTTATTTTGAATGACTTTGTATCCAATAATTAATTCCTTATTATTATCAATCAAAGTTGCTTTTTTAATGGTATAATTATTGTTTAAATAAAAGAATACTGCTCCGCCCCCAACAAAAGGTTCAACATAATTGTCAACCTTTCGAGTATTCTTTATCTTTTTTGGTAACCTCTTCTCAATTTCTGGTAATAATTGCCCTTTACCACCGGCCCATTTAAGGAAGGGTTTAGCTTTGAGAACTCTTCGGTGGAATAGATCTATTTGTTGGGGTTCTTTATTGGCCACATTACTTCACTTTCCTATTTCGTTTACTACTAATATAAAACCATTGTTTTTTATATGAACATATAAATAAAACACAAACAATAATGAATATTTCACAACTAGTGAGCAAATGAATAATAAAGGAAAATTATAGATTTGTAATTACATCAATTAATATACAAGCATCTACCATTAAATCATTATAGTTAAAAAACTCTTAGAAGTTATTCGTAGTATTTGCTAATTCTTGTATGGCCTTTGATTCTATATTTTCCTTTTAAGGTATCTTCATCTGTTTTATAGGGAATCTTTTGTGTTATTCCAAGCTTTCTAAGTTCCTCTCGAATTCTTCTTACATCTTCTTCATCTGTCCAATCATAAGTATACACGCAAATGACTTTGATATCAGGATTCCTTGCATTGGGGTTAGGTTTTGCAGTCGCAACTTTTGCGCCATTACCCAATTTTCCATCTTCTGTTGCTTTCTTAATTTTTCTCCAGACTTCATCTATTTCTTTTACATGTACAAATATGAGCCATTTTCCTCCCCTTGGAGTATAAGCCGGATAATTACCCTTCTTTCTTTTAGCGTAAAGCCAATATACATCTCTTACCTCTGAAGGTTTGGCATCAGGATGTGCAAAGGGAAGTTCATCCATCTTTTATAACTCCTTATTTTTAGTCATCCTTTTTTTTGTTGGATAATGTGATTAAAATCCCCTAAATCTATTTGCCAATCATATTTTGAACGCTCCTCCCACATTAGAAAAGCTCTTTTCCGATGTTCTTCAAAGGTTCTTCTATCACAATTGTTTACAGCCATAAAGTGCTTTACAACTTTTTCGTAATCCAATTTTCCTTCACTAGCCAGAATTCCTGCGAATCCTATATGTTTCACATAGTGGCACATGGTACATAAAGCTATAAATCCCAGTAATTTCTGAATGTGGTTTTTATCATCGTACTCCCAAATTTCATGACAATTCATTCTTCCTTCTGCCCCACATATTTCACACCGATATCCGGCTTTCGCATAAGTTTCTTTTCTTATCTTGTCCCAATCTTTTTTTGGCAGATATTTTCTCAAGTTTTCAGTCCAGGCAGTGCTTGGAACCAATTCAATTGTTAATTTTAGTTTCTCGTTTTCCTTTCCCACATATTTTCCCTTCTTGTTTTTTCTTTTGCTTTTATTTCTCTTTACCTTTTATTTGACTTTCGCTCCTATATTGGATGGTTTATTGATTTCGTTTCCTAGAAATCCAATTCTCTTTCTGATTTATTTCTATAGAGAATCATTAATATAATTGAGGAGGTAAATATACATTATACAGATGTAGAGAGTTTCTTATTACTAACTTTTTACGTCGATGAATTAATAACTTATACATTTGAGGATAGTAAAATGTTTAACAATAAAATTTCTTTTCGAGAGCAAAGAAGGATGCTTGGCATTTTCTTTCTTTTAGCTCTTTTCTTATTTATAACTCCTTTAAAGAGTTCTGTGATCAGGACGGCTAGTTCCTCCCGGTTTTCTGTTGAAATTACTGACAGCAGTTTCACTTCGAGTACTGGCCCTTCTCCTATTACGGGTGGCTTTGTTTCTGAGAGTGCTTTTCCCTTTCCTGACGAGCCTCTTATTCGTGTTGCGGTTTACAATGAGCCCAACCTAACTTCTCCCTCCTATGATGGTAGTTTTGGTTATAACACTAACAATATTACTGCTCTTTTAGACATACTCTCTGTTAACCCCCGCTTTGACATTTCGCTTCTCACTGCTTCGGAGATTTCCGGGCATATTTTGACTACTGCTAACTTTGATGTCTTTATTATGCTTGACAACAACCCCCGCGAGTTCATTGTTAATAATGTGCTTGACTTCTGGCTTGCTGGTGGTGGCTTGCTTAGCTTTGATTCTTCTGCTGCTTTTCTTGCTTATTCTGGCATTCTTCCTCCTGAATCGGCTGGTGATGATGGTTATTTCAATATCTGGAGGTATTTTTCTTTTGGCTATAATTTCACTGTACGTCACCCCATTGCTAAAGCTTATTCTTTAGGGACTGTTATTCCGGCGGATGGTGCTTATGGTTATGCTTCTTGGAATTGGACTGCTTTGTCTGCCTTTACCATTGGTGGCGATTTAGTGCCTGTTGCTCACAGTCCTACCGATGAGAATGAGATTACTATTTTAGCTTTCGATCCCACAGACCGGGGTGGTAAGGTTGTTTCAATTGGTTTTGACGTGGATCACGAGAGTATTCCCAAACTCAACCAACTGATTCGCAATTCGATTAATTGGCTGGCACCTCGACCGAAAGCACGGATTGCCTTTGATTTATCGCATTTACCTCGCTTAGGCATTGATGATTGGGATGAATTCAGTTCCTACCCAGGATATTATTATGGCATGCGTGATTTATTAGTTGCTCATCAATATACAGTTGATAAACTGTTCCCTGTTTCTTCTGGCGACAATTTCACTCTTGAAAGATTACAAAAATATGACATGTTAATTCTCACAGCCAATGATTACAATTATACTGAAGGTGATCGTATTGCAATTGAGGCATGGATTGCCAATGGTGGCTCATTGCTAGCAATGACTGATAGACCATATCTATCATTCGCAAAGCCCGCACAACAAGCGAATCTTCTCTTAAGCCCCTTTGGTTTAGCAGTAAATATATCTTTACCTGGCGTTATTGGTTCAAATGGGATTACTGAATTTGAAAAACATCCCACTATTGATGGTTGTTCTAGCATTACTTTGTCGTATTATGCTTATCTCAATGTTTCCGGCGAAGCGTTTCCGATTTGGAAGGACGGGGCGAATATTCATGTTGCAGGTAGTGAATATGGCAAAGGAAGGGTTATCTTTGTTTCAGATATTAATTGGCTGCAAAGTGTTAGCGGCATTATTGATTTAACTGACAACAAACAATTCTTGCTCAACGTAGCAAATTGGCTAACTGCCAGCACCGCTAAAGTACTTATGTATACTGATTGGCTTTCTTCTCCCAACTTCTATCGAACACCTCTTGCTTTAGCGTTGAATGATTTAGGCGTCAAATACTACCTTGCTGCCCCCTATGATGCAGTAAATTTTGCCTATTTAAACCTCTCCCTTAACCTTTATTCATGGGATTTGGTAATAATTGATAATCCCAGTAGCTTTGGCTTAAACAATTATTTTGCTGAAATTAGTGATTACATTGATTCTGGCGGACACCTTATCATGAGCTATTTCAATGTGGACAATTATCCTGCTAACCCTCTTTGGGCTAAACTTGGCTTCAGATTTAACGCTACCTTTAGTGATCAACCTTCCTTATACATTTGGGATGCCGGACATGATATCTTCTCTCAACCAGTTGATTATAAAGCCGATAATTTCACGTATGGCACCATTTATTTTGACGACGGTGATAAACTAACAATTTTTACTAATGCTACTGCTCTAGCGGGTATTACAGCTACAGAACAAACAGATGAAGCGGTCATTGTTCTGCGAAATGACGAGCAAACATTATTTAACGGCTATTTACTCGATGAATTTTCCGCAGACACAGATGACTCCACAGTTATGGATAGCTTTGAGCTCTGGAAGAATGAAATTGCATTTATGCTACGACCTAAATTGACCTTTACCCCCTCCTTCCCGACAACGATTCTAAAAGGAAATGCTTACAACTATACCATTGAAATGCAGAATCATGGTTTGACAGCTGCGCGAGCTGGCCAGATAGAATTGATTTTACCAACAGGATTTGGAACAACAACTGATCCTTTAGTCCAATCATTCACTCTTCCGAAAGATGATACAAGTGGCTTGACCTGGAGTATACAATTTGACACTGTTGGAAACTATACACTTACCTTCGAAGCCATCTATCAAGGATTCATTGGAACGAAATATGAAGGTGGCACTTTAACTTACGTGATCAGTGTAACTAAGACTCAACTATTACCCCAATACCTCTGGTACATCATAGGTGGTGTCCTTGGCCTTATTCTGCTAATTATTATCATTACAGTGATAATTAAGAAAAGCAAATCAAAAAAATCATAAGAAACTGATAAAGAGGATAATTTCCTCTTTCATTTACTTTTTTTCAAAAACTTTTCTTCTTTTTGATAAAAATCTTTTTTTATTACTCTTTGAGTCATTAAGAAAAAATTTCAAAAAAAAGGAAAGTGAAGGAGCTACCTTCTTTTTCTGTCATTTCTGATTAGAACAATTGTTGCTAAACTTCCTACTGTTCCCATCACTATCAGTATTGTTGGTACTGGAAATGTTGGAGTAATATTAGTTGGCGGTGTAGGATTACTTGTGGGCGGGATTGTTGTTGTGTTCCAACCTGCTAATGTTGCCCAAAGCCACCATGCAGCGTAAGCTTTCATATTAGCATTTAACGGCTGGCTATGAGCGGAGGTACAATCATACCATTCACCTGGATGAGCGTTCTGCCATTCAATGGCCCAGTTCGCGTCAAGCGTGGAATCGTTGTTTGAATCGTAATCGCAATTATCATTGCAATGCTTATCACCATAATAATTGCCATCTGGATCGTAGGACTCGATGTCAGCAAAGTCAAATAATACCTTATTATTTGCTTTGCAATAATTTCTAATCTGCTCATTCCGAATATGCAGGTTTCCTTCAAGGCCTGTGCCATCGGTATGACCAGTCATGTAGACAAAGGTAACGTTGGGGTAATCATTTTCTAAAGAACTCATTAATGAAAGGTACAGTTCAATGTCCTCTTCAGATGCAGAAGACACTTGACCACACCAAGACCACATTACTACGTTAACATCTGCATTAGCAGGGTCATCAAGATAGGTTCGAGTCCGGTTGCTCCAGGTTATCCTATCAGGATTGCCAAGGTCACCTGAAACAAAGTAGTCATGAAAGTCTAACGCGCCATCCGCCCCGCCATTATTGAAGTCATAAAGACCGGCAGTACCATTCTGACTCTCTTTAAAGGCAATCAAACCAGTCATACCAGTGACAATTTGACTTCCATGGGAGGTATGGCCATAGGCAATGTGTAAACTATTCTTCGCATTAGTGATATTCTCTTCGGGGATCATATCAAAACGCACATAATTAACAACCCGATGGTCTGCAATAATGGCACTAGGAAAGGCAGCTTTTGCTGAGAGGAGATTCTCAGTGATAATTAAAGGCTGTTTACCAGAAACACCATTAACAACAGTTACGCCAAACATTAGCGCCAAAAAAACAATAACTATTTTTTTCAACTTCGAAATAACTCCTTAAAAGGTGTACAAGAAAACGAAGACCTTCTTTTATTAAAAAGATATGCTAATCGCCCCACTCAAGACTTGTTATTTTGTAAGGGAAAAAAGATAAATTACGACTATAATTGAATAAGAGCACTTTTTCTTGAAAAAAAAGTTAGGGGGAACAGATTTACTCGAGTGAAATACAAGTAGAGGTTTTTCAAGTCACATGTTCTTTTCGTTTTTTGAAGAACCTACGGAGCTATTTGATAGTTCCTCCCAAAGTACATCAATTCGTATATAACACTCGATTCGAGTTGTTCCTTTTGCGGTTTGGCATGTCCTAATTCCTCAAGGTTCAAGGTCATTTTCCCGTAGAAACGATGATACCAAGGGTTCTTTCCTATTTGGTGAAAGAAAAGGTGAGGGCTATTAAAGAGCATGAGATTTCTTACGACCAAGTCCTTTTGGCGCTCTATTAATAAATCAAATGTGCGCTGCTCATCCGAATAGCCGAATTTTAATTGATTGTTAACTAATTTCCGCGTACGGGGGTGACGAACAGGCAAGGAACGCTCCACGGTTATTTTTGCGGTCTCTCTTGTAATAATTTCCTCTTTTGTCATCATTAAAATATAGGGATGCCGGCTATAACCAAATCGCTTATGGGTCACAAGTTCACCGGCAATGACGCTATACTTGCCTATGTGTCCGCGGCACCAGTACCAATGGTGAAAAAGGTTGCTCGGGTCAGCATTTCCCCAATTGTGGTCATGATAACCTTTCCCCGTGATTTCATGCTTTGTTCCTTTAACGGTTATGGTTCCTGTAACTTTTGCTAAGGGGACTGCCGGAAACCAAGCGAATTTTTTCAGGGCATCCTTCTCTTTGAAATACATATAACCATTGCCAAATCGCCATGGTTTCAAGAGATTCTCGAGTTCAAGTTGTAATGAAATCTTCTTTGTTTTTACCGTAATAGAATAATGTTTCAAGTCACCGGTCATGCTGCTCTCGCCAATACGGATATCACATTTGTCACTAGCAAAATGCGCTTTTTTCCGATAATTTCTTGTCTGATAGACGGCTTGAATACTCTTTCCTTCAGGCGGGCGGTATTCCACAGCCACAAGAGGAGCAACAGGAAAATGGGTGTCAAAGAAAGGTTTGATGCCAAATACAACCACAATTACTGAACCATCGTCTAATTCAGCATCGGTATACCACCATTCGAAATGTCGGCGGTCCAATGGAACCCTTCGACCATCTTCCCATACAGCTGGTTCTACACCTAAACCTTCTTGTGCAAAATGCACTGGTTCGATTCCAATAAAAACCTTTGAAGGACTCATAATATAGTGACTAGTTTTTTATAATTCTTAAAGTATTTGTATTCCAATAGTTAAATTACTAACCTTTTGAAAACAAGCTTGTAATAGTTACATTAATAAAATTTGAAGAAAATAGAAAAAAAAGAAGAAAAGAGAATTTTTAGAGGTAGAATGGATTCGAAGTATCGCCATCAAATTCCTGAGGGGTATCATTGCCACCATATGGGTAATTTGCCAATGCATAAGCAAAAATGTTTTCCATAGAGACAGCCATGCTTCCGTCATAGTGCCCTATCCAGGAATATTCAAGGAAGAAGTAAGTCCAAGCACCATTTTCATATTCAGTCATATCATAGCCATAGCCTTTTTCTGTGCAAGTGGTTGTTAAGTAACCGTTTGCTGCGTTTGCATTATCCATTACTTCATTCATGCCACCGGAGTAGCAATGATCCAAGAAGATGAACCATTTGCAAACCGCATTTTCAAAGAGTGCAGAAAGTTCGACATCATGCAGTGAGCCGTCTTCACCATTCTCGCCTTCAGCATAATCCCACATACAGAGGGTTTCACTGACAGATCTTCCCTTGCGGTCATAAGTTCCATGACCACTCGAAGCATAGACGAAAATATCATCAGCGTCAGCAATACTCAAGTAGTATGCAATTGCCTGTTTAACGTTGTATTCTGTTGCGTAACCATCATATTTCGGGTAGTTGGCAGTATGACCATCGCCATAGACTTCACAAGTGTAGCCATTGGCATGAAGATGGTTATACCAGTCTGTTGCATCCTCGTCGCAAAATGAAAGGTCGTTAATAGCTTTGTAATCTGAAATTCCTACAATAACTGCGTATCGATGGACTACTTCATCGCCGCCACCTCCACCGCCGCCGCCTCCGCCGCCACCATTATCAACGGTCACGACATTTGTATCTGAACCGGTGCCGGCAGCATTAGTTGCCTCAGCATAAATAGTGTGTGAACCATCTTCGACACTCGTTGTATCCCAAGTATAAGTTGTCGCATGGGCAACAAATATGCCATCAATATAGATATCAGGTATGGCGTTTTTATCTGATACCCTGACCTTGATATCAATCACTCCAGAAACAGTTTCACCATCCGAAGGATCAGTAATTGTCACAGAAGGCACTCGTTTCCAAGGGGGGGCACGCGTGATTGCTGTTACGCTTGTAGAAGTTTTCAACATGAATGGTGTTGAAGCCATTATAAAAACAGCAATCAGAATTAGTCCATATGAGACTTTTCTCTTCATGTTTATCATCTCTTCCTCTTCTTCTTTTCCAGAAGAAAAGTTCAGATTAATTGGATATTCTTAAGCATATTAATAAATTTTTTTAAAAAATCCACCGAGAGTCTAATTTCTGGGCAAAGAAGGTTTGAAAAGTTCCTTTTGAAAAGTAAAAAAAGTCGCTTAGAAATATGAGTGTGGCTTTAGGATTAATTTTAGCAAGACCTTTTAGGAAAAAAGGGGATTACTACTTCACTCGAGTCAAGCAAACTGGTATTCATATAAACAATTATTTTGAAAAGTAGGGGGTTATTGAATGTGCTTCTAAGGCAGTAATTGAAAGAATTCCTACAAAAGTAACTTTTTGCCATTAGGTTAAGAAAAAGAAAGAGTGAATTTTTGTCCTAGCAATTATTACTTTCTAGAATGGTTTTTTTAGTGAAAAATTATTTAAGCAAGTTTTTTCGAGGTATTTTTCAAGATAGATATTTAAAGAACTTTAATTAGTCTATATTAAGAGAGTTATTTAATATGAGGATAGAATAAATGAAGAGCCACAGGAAAATAACTGTAGTAATTTTTCTTTTTAGCTTATTCGCTGGAACCTTTTTCTTGACCTTTCAACATTTACCTACGAAAACTCAAGGACAACTTTGCACTTTGACTGAATGTTCGGTTTATTCTATGGAATTTATCGATGCTTATTACCTCGATGCTGATAATGATGGTTATGCAGATGACACACGCTTCTATGTCTTATGCTATTTCTGTCAAGACGTTTTTGTTGGCCGACTAAGCAAAGTTAATTGTGAGTTTGAGATCATCCTCCCTTCAGGAACGACTTATAGTTATAAAGGATTTATGCTTATTTATAGTAAGCCAAAGGTGATCGTGCAATTCGATGTGTATAATACCATTTCTGAAAGCGGCTGGTATACCATTAATTTCTATTCAACCGTACAAGTTAAAAACATCCTTTATGATTGCTTCTGTAGCACTACTTTCGACCCCCCCACCGGTCATGGCGAAGGAGGGGGCACACCGACTATTGGTTTATAGTTAATTGAAAACTGAAAGGTAATTCCCTCACAAAGAAGAAAAGTTGGAAGGCAAAAAAAACAGCTCAAGGACAGTACATTAGCTATGGTGATAAATGAAAAGGACTTACGAATACTTATAGCTCTACAAGAGAATCCATTAGCACCTGCTTCAGAAATAGCGAAAGCAGTCAAACTTTCAACGCCAACAGTTATTTCTCGACTTAAGATGCTTCGAAAAAACAAAGATTATTATAGTGTTATTGCGGACTTAAAACCTTCAGCATTAGAGCTCGAAATAGTCGATGTTTTACTTGAGATTAATAGACTGAAAGATATAGAATTTGTTGAGCAAAGGATCTGTTACAATCACCCTTTCACACTCTTTCGAATACGCTGCTTGGGGAAGTTTAATGGTTTGTATTTACAATTCCGGATCCCAAACCAAACACGAACACTCTTGCTAGAACTTTTCGAGAGTCTTAAAGCCGAAGGTCAAATACAAAACTATTTTCTACCTCAAACACTACCGAATACGTCGACCATTTACACTAGGGCTAATTTAGCGAATTGGGAACAAAAATTGATGCATTGGAAATTTGATTGGGAAGACTGGTTTGCAAAGTTTCTAAAAACCACTAGTAAAAAAATCCTTGAAGAGAACTCGCCCTCAATTTTAGAGAGAATCGATGAATTGGACATTGCATTGTTAGCAGAATTAACAATGAATGCCAGACGTAAAAATATTGACTTGATGGATGCGCTTAAGCTGAATAAAAAAGCCATTGGTTTCCCGCAAAAAATAAGTCGAAAACTTGCCTTCATAAAACAGCGAGCAATTGCACAATATCGGGTTTTCTTACGCTGGGAACCTTTTGAAATTTACAACTCTTTTCTTGCCCTTGGAGAATGTGATGGCGGCACTTGTTATAAATTACAAAACTTGCTGAAGGAAGAACCAATTCCCTTTGAATCTACCATTGTCGGGCCCGAAAATTATTTTATTTCCCTTT
>DXJV01000059.1 GCA_019056785.1 Candidatus Heimdallarchaeota archaeon | reverse complement strand
GTGGAGAAATATCTCCTGTCGTATGATATGGAGAACTGGAAAATCTTCACCGACAATTTCCACAAGTTGACGTCGTTTGAGGCTGAGAGAATCATTCAAGTAATCGAGAAAAAGTTGGACCTTCATCTCATTATTGACATCTTATCATTAGCACATATTATTGGCCAATCAATCGCTTTGTCCAACATGCTTATTTCCCGTTTCCCCAAAGTCAATCTTGGCGAGCAGATGCACATAATTAACGAGCGATTGGCAGAACTCTTGAAATCGCCTATTGCCGAGGAGCGACGAATCGGATTATTTCTTGCCGGGTATTATGATAAAAGTGAATTTTTTGACGAAATCGAAAAAATGTCAAATTACGATGTTCTATTTGAAGACGCCTATTTTGCTCTCGGGTTGATGTCCGACCCTAAAGTAGTGGAATTGTTAGGGACAAAATTCATGTTAAATTCAAAAAACCAGTTGCAAAGAAAAGCCATAGCGAGGATTCTCATCCAGAAGGGCAACCCCTTAGCAGCGCTTTGGCTCTACCGGTCGAAAGGATTTGATTTCACCATTTCACAGACCAAAGCGACTTTTCTTGCGCGTGAACTCGCCTGGGAAGGGCTGAAGCCGGCGAATTTTATCAATTCTAATGATGACTTTCTTCAACCCATAACAATTCGTTTTGTAGAGGTTATTGCTCCTCTTTTGCGTTATGATCTTTTGTTGATTGAGGAAATCGAATTAGTAAAGGTTGTAAAAGAATTACTAAAATTAGCGAAACTTGAGCCAAGTATTGATAACATCAAAGCTTTACATGTTCTGAAACTGGTTATAGAAGAGATTTACCTTAATGTCGACCCATATGTCATTACAAAAGCAACACGAAAACACATTCAGCAGTCCTGGAAATTACTCCAAGAATTTCCCAATGAAACTATCATTAATTATCTCAATACTTTTATAAAGCTTAACCTCAACCCGGACTTGAGTGACTTTTACTTGGCATTGCGTTTTATCCGAAACTTCAAATTAGACGAGTATGAAGAACGCGTTCTGGAACTTGCCAAGCAAGAGAAACTCTCGAAAGAGCAAATGTTCGAGATTATTTGCTGCCTTGGAGCAATTGGAAAAGAAAAATCGCTCGATTTTCTCCTAGAATATTTACAGAACAATTTTGACATCTCTAAACGGAAAGTGGTTCTCCCCAAAAGTAGAGAAATCTTTTCAGATATTGATTACATCGATGATTTTGACAATGAGTTTCTCGAAGATATTAATACCAGCTTTAATTTTGAGACCCTGAAATTCATGGAAGCTGACTTCGATGAAATCTTTTACTGGAACATTATTTATCTCTTGGGCAACTTCTCACAACCACAAGTCACCTCCGTACTAATAGATAGTTTGAATGATTACGACCCAAAAATTAGGTATCAGGCGATTCTTAGCTTACAAAAGCAACAAACCTTCACGCTGGAACTCGAAAAGAAACTCTTACAATTGGCAACGACTGACCCATTTATGAGTGTCCAAAGAGAGGCATTGTTGGCTCTGGGAAAGTTTAATTCACAAAAAGCTATCCCGATTTTCATTCACAATATCTTGGACGCTATTCAAAATGGTGTCTTAGAATTTGCAAACGAGATCGAGCAAATTGTCGACAACCGGTGGGAAGTAGATGAACAAGACCCCAAGATGGAAGAAGACATTGGAGCTAAACAAAAGATTCGCGAACAATTGAAAAACAGCGAGAAAACACTCGTTGACAAGGATATTGCCCGGTGGTTAAAAAGATTCAACAATACCTCATCGCATAAGCTAGAGCTCCGAGAAGATCAATTTGCCATTTTGGAGAACAACGAGTTAGACTTCACAGATGAATCTGAAATGCCAACTCTCATCGAACGAACAAATGACTTAGAAGACACTGAAGAAGAATGGTTTGATGATAATGAGGAAAACGAATGGATTGCCGAGCTTGGCGAGCAATTCAAAAAACTAACCATTGTTGAATACTCATTAGATGCCTTAAAAACCACTAAAGCAAAAGTTCCTCTCTCAGAATTGAAAGAACTTATCAAGCATCCTTTAGACGAAGAATTATACAAAGATTTACTGATCATCCTCGCAAAAAATGATGTTCCTTTTGCTTTGAATGAATTACTTGCTCTTTTTAACCCCTTTGATGTCTATCGCGCACGAGAAATTGCCCTTACTATCCTTCAGATACATGACTCCCATCGCAATGCACTTCTGGAAAAAGACAAAGAAGGGATCGATTGGATTTTAAAAGGGATTTTAGCCGGTGAAAAATTCGACGGCGTAGCAACTTAAAAGTCGTTCTTTTCTACTCTTGCAATTAATTCCTCTACTCTTCTTTTTATTTCATCTCTTATCTTACGGTACAATGGAAGATCTTGCTCACGAGGGTCGTCGAGGGCCCAATTCTCACTTTTACTAACCAGCCAAGCAGGGCACATTCTCTCAGCCCCACAGCCCATAATCACTACCAAGTCCGCATTTCTGGCATATTCAAAATCTAATTGTTTTGGAAATTGGTCCGAGATATCTAGACCCAATTCTTTCATAACAGCAATAGCATTCCTACTTACTTTTGGAGCTGGCTTTGTTCCACCACTGCGCGCCTCAAGTAAGCCTTGTGCCAAATGTTTAACAAACGCTTCAGCCATTTGACTTCTAGCAGAGTTGCCAATGCAGATAAAAAATACCTTCTTCATTCATGATCAACTGTGTGTTATTAGTGATAGACAAAAAGTGCTGTTCTTCATTTTCACCTCAAATTTTAAGGGGCGGTATAAAAATACCACTAAATTCCTCACCAATCATTCTTCTATGCTATCCTGTAAAATCCTTCGAAAAACAATTGCTTCTGGGCACTTTTTGAATATTCTTCTGGGCGATAGCGGTTTAGAAGAAGAAGAGCCATGGTTTCAAAAGCTTCTGAAACACCTTCTCCGGTGAGTGAGGAAGTATCAAAATACGCGTCTATTCTCAAGATACCTTTTAATGCTTCGATATCTTCCTTCCAAACTTCGGCTTCTGTATTTAAGTCACTCTTTGTTGCAATGAGAATTTTTGGTGCTCGGGGGTCCAGACCGTCTTTTACAGACTCGTACCAATCCTCTAAATTGTAGAAACTATCCCGGCGTGTCACATCGAACGCCAGAAAGATTCCTTTTGCACCATCAGCAAAAATAGGGCGCATTTTTGCGAAATGATCTTGTCCTCCTACATCAAAAATTTGCAAAGTAACGCTCACATTATTTACGTAAATTTTCTTAATGAAAAAATCGCATCCTACTGTAAGATTGTAATCCGCAAAAAATTCTTGCGTGGTTATGTGTGTACAAATGCTTGTTTTACCAACTGCGCCATCACCAATAATGATGACTTTAAAGAACGCGCCTTGTTCGTTTGTCACTATTTCTATCCACCATACTAGAAACTAAGTCAGTTCCTTGACTTTTTTCTTCCTTGTATCGATTGTTTTTGCCATATTTCAAGGCAAATTAGTATTTAAAAGTATTATTTATTCGGAAAAGTATTAGTAAAGAGATTTTTTTACTCCCTCAGCAGATTTTATGGCTAAAAATCTCAGCACGGATAACTTCACTGGGATGTACTAGCTGGTGTTGTGTTAGTTTTGAGACCAATGAGTTTTCCGGAGCAACTTGTAAAGCTCTTTTAAAATACTTGAGTGATTTTTCATTTTCACCTAACAAACGAGCTATTTCTCCTGCTAAATAACAATAATATTCTTCTGATTGAAAGGTAAACTCTTTTTTCTCTATGATTTTTTCCAGAAGCTCAAGAACAATTGTTCGTGCTTTTTGAAGCAAAGGATCTTTTAACTCTCGATAGGCGTAAGAAGCTTGCAAGTATAATGAGACTTGCTCCTCTAAAGAGTGACTCTCACTATATTTGGCGACAACGATAAACCCATCACCCTGGTTAAATCCCCGGGCTTTTTTTCCAGTAAAATCCTCTGCAGCTTTTATTGCTGCAGCCATTTCCTCTTCTTCCAAGCTGAGCATCCGATATTCATCTGTGAAGCCTGCAAAGCCACATTTTGGGCATTTACAGATTTGGTATAAAATTGGTTGTGGATCATCTTCACTTGCAATGTAGAGGTCGCTGTAGCGCTTACCAAATGTGTTATAGCAACCCAAGATTTTTGTCTGAAATATAATGCCACAGTTATGGCAAGTAAACATTTCATCATACAGAAGGGGCATTTTAATTTTTCATCTCGATTAATCCTTGTAGGGGTTGTCCGGTTTTTCCATTAACAGCCTCTTACTTTGGATTTGGCCTTTATAATGATGTGGTTGTCGTTTCACTTTATTTATACTCTTTTCGATTTCTCTGGCCTCTCCGGCAAGTTTTGCGGCTGTTTGCATCATTTCATGAGCAGTGGCCACTTGATGGAGATATTGTTGTCGTTCTTGCAGTTTGAAACATGCTTCACTATTTACTTTTGCCACTTTCTCGGCTATTTCTAGAGCGGCCCGTGCTTTTGCTTTAGCATAAGGATTGAAGAAATCTGCTGCCTTTACTGCTTTTTTTGCGGTTATAACTACTTGTGGGAGATAGTTTTCAGTGTTCTTCTTAACAATACTTTCTAATGCCCGGTTAATTTCGCTATAAAGAATTGTAAATGCACCGCCGATTGCCAATACTTTCAATAAATCACTGTTGTATAGTGCCATTTCAATGGGGTCTAAAAATTCTCGTCGAGCGCCAATCATCGCATCTGCTTTTACAACAAGGAAGCCAATTTTCTCAGAAACAAACTCTTCTTTCGTTTCTTTTTTCAAGTGGTCGGTTATGACAATTACTGGTTGGCCTTTTTCATGTATTTTCTTAATAATTTGCTTGGGAATTTTCAAGGAAGCATTAGGAGTGGCAATGATAACCAAGTCAAAAACTTCTTTTGATAACAACTCAAATGCTTCGTTTGTAGCGGTTTCGGTCAGTTTCGCTCCAGAAGAAATTGTTCGGACTTGAATGTCTTCTCTATCAGCCCGTTCATCTAGAAGCATCTCCAAGAGAATGCTACTGGCGATGTTGCCTAATTTCAGGATCCCCACTTTCTTTATACGGGGTTGTGTGTCGGTTTTTAGATTCACTTTTACTCGCCTGTAAAATTCTTTTTATGCGTTTTTCTAATATCATTGGAAAGGCTCCTTTGCTAAAAGTTTTATTATTAACTTTCAATTAGTGCGAATCATCCCCTCAAAAAAATTCCAGCAAAAAAAAAGCCTTAATAGTTAGTATACCGTAGTTTAAATGATTATCTGGGGATATACCGCCAATGACAGATAAAACTGAACATAACATAACCTCAACTATTGAAGATTACCTCGAGACAATTCTAGTACTTAGTGAGAAAAAAGATTATGCCAAGGTTACCGAAATCGCCGAGTTCCATAATATTAGCAAGGCAAGTGTCACAGAAATGATCGCCAAATTAAAGAAAATGGGTTTTGTTAACTCGGAAAAATATGGCACAATTTCTCTCACACCAAAAGGAAAAGAAATAGCTCAGAAAGTTAAAAACAAGCATGAAATTCTTCTGGTATTTCTCCTATTAATAGGTGTAAAACCAGAAAATGCCAATCTCGATTGCTGTGTTATGGAACACAATTTAACGAAAGAAACAATTGAAAAACTCGGACTTTTCATCAATTTCTTGCAGACAGAGGAACAAAAAGACATATTGGAACGATTTCGTAAATTTATGAAAGAACAGTCTAAATAACGTTTAAAGAAATCGCTGTAGATAATCAATGCTCGAAATGATTTTTTTCTTTGAATTTAACTCAAGAATCAATGCTTTCTGATAGTCTATTGTTGACATTAAATCGAAGAATTTTTCCCAGGGTGTCGTTCCCTCTCCCACTGCTAAATGCTGGTCCAACCATCCTTCTCCACCGCCCTTATTATCATGGAGATGTATATTTACAAGATGGTTTTTGAAATGTTTAAAGAACTCTTCCATGGGGATATTCGTTGTATTGGAATGGCCAACGTCCCAAGTAATTCCCAAAGCATTATTATTTATTCGTTCCACAAACTCCTGAATCTCTTTGGGCTTAAAGCTCTCATCAAACAACTGCCAAGGAACGATCGGAAAGTTTTCGTAGCCTAATTGAATTTTTTTCTTTGCAGAAAAAGCCGCCAACTCCTGTACGGCTTTGAAATTGTAGATTTTTGTTTTCTCAGGGAAAGCGATCCCATTTGCTCCAAAAGCTCCGGGATGGATTGTTACTACTTTTGCACCTATTTCCGCACTAAAAGCAATACTACTTTTAACGATGTCTAGACAAGCACTCCGGATAGTTGGGTTTAGCGCTGCAATATTTATATCCGAAAAACAAGAATGCACTGTCAAACTTAGACCTCGTTCTTTTGCCAAATCTTTAATATGTTTTCGCTTTTCTGGAGAAAGCTCTGCAAGGCAGCACCATGGTGGTTCTGTTATTAGCTCCACTGTTTGTACAGCCATTTCCTGAGCAAAATTAAAGAAGGACTCTATTGAAGAAATATCTAAAAAATTGGGTAAAAGTGATATGCCAAGGTTCATTTGTTCTGCTTCCGCAATGCTTTTTCTTCTTTTAACTTGTAAATACCTATTAATAAAACATCTTAATAAATTAGTCTTAACTAGTCCTAATACGAAAGATTTCCTTATCAGGTGTGAGTATTGCCATCCAACAACTATCATAACCTCATCATCAAGATAGAACCTGTGCTGCGAGGACTTTTTGAGGTTGATCAAGGCATCCGTTTTTCACGGGAAGGAGCTAAAACAGTCAATGATTTGTTTTCTTTTCAAATTGGTAATAAAAAGTACCTTCTCAAAATTCTCACAAGACCGCCCCGTGTTAAAAGTGATTATTTTCGTTTTGAAAAAGAAGTTGCCCTTATAGCGCGCCTTCAACAAAAAAATGAACTTGCACAAAAAGCCAACGATGTAAAGGGCATTATCCCCCTTCAAAAAGTCGTTCACCTCGAGAGAAGTGAGGAAAGAGCCGGTTATAAATTCATTGTTTTCGAATATATTGATGGTATTCCCTTAGCTAGTTGTTGGCACGACTTAACCAAAGAGGTAAAACTGTCATTAGTTAGAGAGCTTGCCCGTATTCTCAAGAACCTTCACAGCCTTACTTTCGATATGTTTGGCGAGATAGAAGACTATGACTGTCCCCGACGGTTTTATTCGTTTCAAAGTTTTTTAAAAGCCAATCTCCATCGTGATATTCTTCTTTTGGGGAAAAGGCGGATATTTCCACCTAAATTACTCACAGACATACAGCTATTTTTCGAAGATAAACTGCGAGAAACAAACTTTTCTGAACAACCACAGCTGGTCCACGCAGATCTCAATTTGACCAATATCCTTGTTGCTTCCAATGATAGCCAAAAAATACAAGCACTTATCGACTTTGAATGGGCTTTTGCTGGCGACCCACTCTTCGACCTCTTTGCTATTGAAGATGGGTGGCTCTGCGAACCTGAACTCAAGAAAACCTTCTATGCCGTTTATGCTGAAGATGAAAACTTTTCACTGACAAACTTTCCTCTTGAGCGAAAAATCTTTGATATTTTTTCCTTAATTGAAACAGTTTCCATTGGTTGGCTCTTCTTCCATCCTACAAAAGATTCTCATGTCATATTGCAAAAGCAATTACAAAAACTCTTACAAGAATAGTAGTGGAGTCTAATTCATTTATTAACAGCTAATTAATAAATTCCTATGAGCAATTTCTATGAGAATAGACTTGTCCGGCGTTACCGATGAAACGAACGATTAATCTTAAGGGCACAGCAAAAGAACTTGCTCAACAACTTTCCGAAGAATCTTGCAAGAAAACAATTGTTATTTTTGGCTTTTGCAAAGCCATTTTTGATGGTAGAATTAAATCCTTTCTCCCGGGTGGTGACAGGCTTCTAATTGTCAAAAAAGATGAATCGTTAATTCTTCATGGTTCAAAAGGAGTGAAACCCCTTAACTGGCAAAAAAGTGGCGCTGGGAAGATTAATTATTCTGCAAAAGGTTCCACGCTCGTTGTTTCAACATTTCGGCCAAAAACCAAAGAGACCCTTGAAATATTATTTACTCGAGTTTATCAAACAACGACTTTTGACGACCACGATTCCGCCACTTTAAATATCTTTGGTTCTGAAAGTGACCTCTCTGACTATTTATTTGACCATCCTGAAATTATTGGCCCGGATTTCCAGCCAACAACACGTGAATATGAAACCCCTTTTGGTTTTATTGATCTTCGTGGTGTGGACAAGCATGGGAATATTATCATTGTTGAAGTAAAAAAGCAGAGCGCCACTCCAGCTGATGCTCACCAATTAAAACGCTATGTTGACTACTTTCAGGATGTCGAAAAGGTCTCAGTTAGAGGTGTGCTTGTTGCCGCCGGATTCAGTGAGAAGGTTTTAAGCCTTTTACGAACTTATGATTTTAAGCCTGTCGTTGTTTTTTGGCAAGAAATTTTCCCCTCAAAAGCTACTCTGAACATGTCTCACACGTTAGATGACTTTTATAATAATAACCCTAAGTAAGGTTTCCTTCCTTTTATTCTATGATTATTTTATTTTTCTCTGTGAGCTTTTGCTCTCTTTCCTTTTCTCTTTACTAAGAAAAGGGATGAGCTTTTCACTAAACCCAATCTATGACTTTGAAGAACACATAAAGTAATACTGTGAAGAAGGTACTTATGGCCAAAATAATCCAAAAGGCATATTGTGAGCTTGCAAATGGAAGGGCAATGTTCATTCCATAAAAACTGGCGATAAGTGTTGGAACCATGAGAATTAAAGAAATGCTAGTAAGGATTTTAATCAAATCATTTTGGTTGTTTGAAATAACTGAAGCATAAGCATCCAAACTATTTTCCAGCAGCTCCCGGTAGATCATAATTAATTCCACTTGTTGGTCTAAATCAATGGTCAGATCTTCAAGTTGGTCGAGTGAGTTTGTGAAAAGTTGTTGCGTCTTGACATATTTGAGACGGTTAAAGACTCGAATGTTCCCTTTAAGGCTTGCCTCTAAGTAAATGGCATCTTTTGAGAGTCGAAATACTTGCCAAATAGATTTCGGTTTAATTGTCTTCAGGATATTAAGTTCAGCTTCGTGAATTTTGTGGTCCAGAATATCAAGTCGATGCTCAAACGATCTTATGATTTGTTGTAAAAACTCAAAAAAAGCCACTAATGGGGTTCTTTGTACTTCATTCATCTTACTTTGCCGCAATTTTTTGAAGGACATTTTTCGAAGTAAGACTCTAATAATGACATCCTTTGAGAGGAAAACGAAAACTGGTGTGGTAGTTGCTTCTGTGACTTCCCCATCTTCAAAAGTGATTGGAACTCGAAAAATGATTTTCAAATACCCTTCAATCTCTTCGATACGGGGGCGTTCGTCTTCATCTAAAGCGTCTTCTAGTTCCTCAAATGGAATTGCCAGTTTTTCTCCCAGTTGTCGCAGCTCTTCCCGTCTTGGTTCGGTAACAACTATCTCTAAAGGCCCATTGCTTCTTTCAGGAAGTGTGTCCAGAGCTTTATTGTCCCTTAAATCAGTAATTTCAACAGTCATAATTCATCGCCCAAAAAAAAGTCAACTTTAACTTTCTTAATAAAAGTATTGATGCTTTAAAGAAAGAGTGGACTTTTTTTTATTTTCTAACTTTCGGTATAAAGAACCTTTATTTCGTGCTTCTTTTCATTCGTAAGCCAGCACTTCTTTTCTCTTTTTCTTTCTTAAGCAGAAAGGTTATATAAATTTCCGCGTATCTTTAGCTATGACTTTTTCTACAATCAAAAACAAGATCTTTCTATTGTTCTTTGTACCTGTAGCCGGGCAAGGAATTAAAACGGTCGAACAGTTTTTAACACATGTTTTTCATCAAGCTGGCTACTACATTGCTGCTACAAAAGAATACATGTCTCGAGTTCGTGGGGGACAAACTCAACGGAGCTTCGTATCTCCTCTGAGCGGGTTCGTGCTTTTATTGACCAAATTGATCTCTTCATTCCTTTAAAAAAAACTGCTATTGCTCACTAACAAAAAACGCATTTCAAAAGAGATTATTATTATTGGCTAGCTTGAAAACATTCATACTAACCTGACTCTTCCCGAAGCAAAAATTATCGAGGTTCCTTGGACACAAGTTGCAGAGGAAATTGGGAACAAAATTTATTCCAATGTCGTTGCTGCAGGTGTCATTGCGCATTTATTCGATATTGATGATACTATTGCAAAAGACTATCTTCAGAAACGTTTTGCTCGAAAGTGGCGATGGTTGTATGTTTGGAGAAGGAGGAAACCACTTTATCCACACTATTAGAAGAAATCCTAACATCACTAATATCATTCACGATAATTTTGTTTATGGGTTAACGAAGGGGCAAGCATCTCCAACTTCACGCCCCGGATTTATGACACCCGTTCAAGTAGATGGGGTAATACTCGATCCTTTTAACCCACTGGCAATAGCGATTGGACTTGGAGCATCTTTTGTTGCACGAACATTCGCTGGAGATCAAGAACATATGAAAACAATGATGAAAAAAGCAATGAAACACAAAAGGGTATGCTTTGCTCTATATTCTTCAACCTTGTGTCTCCTTCAATAAAGTAAACACTTACAAATGGTTCAAGAAGCGTATCTATTACCTCTCCAAGGAGCATGACCAGACTGATAAAAGCGCAGCGATTAAATTGAGTTCTGATCCGGAAAAATTCGCCCAGAAATTCTTCTAGGCACTGATTTTTCAAAAGTTAACTTTTCTTACGCTCTTTTTCTCTCTTTTTTTATCCGCCAGGTGTTCCATGGAAGGGAGAGAATTTATAGAGCCAATCTTCTAACAACTCTTGTGTTAAAGTTTCTTTATCAATAATGGCTTGTAATAAACGTCTCAAAAAGCTATGGTGTCTAAGTTCGTCCTTACGTATCTCACTAATAACCATTTGAACCCGTGAATCATCAGGATATTTATCGAGGAGCTCCTGATAGGTTTCGATGGCTTTTGCTTCTAATTCGATATGTTTTTCGATTGTCTTTTTAATCTCGTTAAAATCTTCTGCTTCAATGAGTGGCGTCGGTCCGACAAGCATCCCTTTAAGTGCAGTCAATAATAAGGCATGCTTTTTAGAATCCATGGCAATACCCCGAATCAACTCACGAACAAGAATATTATTTATGTCTTCCACACTTTTATTCGAAATATCTACAATTTCATCTTCGAGCTTAATTTGCTCTTCTAAAAATGCTAGCAATTCTTTTTCATCTATCATTTTTTGCATCATCCTTCTTTGCATTTCATCATTATATTGATTAAACGTTTTTTCTTTAAAAAAAGTTGTTAATGAAAAATTAAAGAAAATAAGACGAAAACTTTACTTTTTTCCCGATAGTTTTATTGACTGGAACTAAGGCTACCATTACCAATAACTCCAGAGTTGGTTAAAATGTTAGATGAAGTAGCTTTTTTTATCTTCATTAGTGCCTTTCTCCTATCACTGCTTTCCTTATTCTCCTTAACCTGCGAAGAGAGAAAACAAAGAAAAGCTTACGGCATAAAATTCTCAAGAATTGGATTGAATTCAATTTGCAAAAAAGTAATGCTGCAACAGTCCAACACGCTTTATGAAATCATATTTTGATTAATAGTGCTTTTATTTCTGGCCTTCTCGCTCTTATCGGTTTGATTGTAGGTTTTTCTTCGAACATTTTCACAGACAATGATCGTTTTTTTTATGGGAAATAAGTTCATTATTAACTGTCGGATTCGCTCAGATGGCAATGCTAATATTAATTATCATCATTGCCTTGTTTAGTTTTGTGAATGCTAATCGCATGTTAGCAAACCTCTCTTATTTGCTTACAAGCGACATTCAACCGGAGGAGAGTGGGAAGGATACTATTAATTATATTAAGAACATTTTCCGGCTATCCCAGCGTTCGTGGATGATTGGCATCCGGGCCATATTCTTTATAGTTATTGCTTTTTTGTGGCTATTAAACAATATTCTCTTTCTTGTAGCGACGATCAGTTTGTTACTTTATCTTGTTAGTATTCAAGACTTGAACTTTTGGGACTTCGTTAAAAGGAGAGAGAAAAAGAGCATCTAACTGATCCATAATATAGAAGAACCTGGCAAAGAGGAAAAAACCCTTCATAAAAGTGTTTTTCTTAGAAAAAGAACAGTCTCTTTTTTTCTTAATGGATTTGTTAATCAAGAATGATTAATCACTAGCCGATAATCATTCTTATGGCGAAAACAATAACATTATATAATAGAATAACGGTTATTGTATATATAACAAAAAAAATACAGAATCACTAAAAAATGGTGAAATATTTTGAGGGTGAAAAATACTATTTTAATCCTAAGCTTAATGCTAATATTCTCTCCAATATTAGCTGTTGTGGGAACAACACCGGTTAATGAACCAGTTGTTGTTGCTCCTCAAGATTTTGACAGCGATTTTTTGGTCCCCGAAGGTGCAACGCTTTACTATGATATTCTTCAAGCAACTTTCCCCGACATTCCCAATGTTACACTCCCTGATCTCGCTGGTAATTCTTTATATGTAAAAGTCAACCATGTGGAAACTGACCACGAGTTTGATAGCGGAGTAATCGGCACAGTCGTTTGGTACACAATAGGATTGATTTTCGAACAAGATGAAACCTTCACTATCGGTGAAGGCGTCGATGCCATTAATGTTGTTATTCCCAAGGGTGCTGCTACTCCAGGACCTATGATTAAAAGCATTCCCCATTTCAATGACTCAGATTATGCTCCTGCCATCTTCTTCGTAAATGATGACTGGGCAGACCATGCTACAAAACTGGACTATTTGAACTTCACTATTGATGTTAATGATGCTACAACCTTCAAAGCTTCCTACTCTGATGCCTATGGCGAGGCAGAAGTACAATATCGTAAGTCTGATGGTATTGCTGAATATATTTTACTCGATAACTTAACCTTCCTCGAAGTTCCAGGCTTATCCTTCGAACTCTCATTAAATCATGTTGAAAACCGTCCATTAGCTTTAAATGTTGGTGACGACATTAGTTTCTACCTTGACACCTTTAACGTCGATATAACTGCTAACGGTGACTTTAGTTCCATGATTGATACTGCCAATATTACAGATACGTTAAACACTTATGAATCCCATGAGGGTGTTGTCTTTTCAAAATTCGTGGTAAAAGGTATCTATGGAGACTTTGTCCTCTGCGACAGTTACTTCTACAATTTTGAGACTGAACAACTTGAGAAAACTGATGGCGGTGTTGTCTTTAACGCTTTTGCCGCAGCAATTAAAACATCTGGCGATCCTTTCAGCTACAAATATTACGAACAACAATATCCCAAAATTGAACCCGATTGGGAATTTGTTGAATCATTTGCCCCATGGGTTACCCCTGACTGGGACATTTACAAAGGAATTATGATTCTCGCCAACACTGCATTTGGAACATATTTTGATGAAATCATGTCTGCCATTGAAATTCCCGCTGATGAAGTGACCATTAATACCATGACCTCTAGTACGGAGCTTGTTAACAAACGAAGTTTCTATTACTTCAAGATCGCTGCTACTGCAGATGTGGAAATAAATACCACAAGCTACTCTCCTGATCTGTTCTCAATAAATGCAGTTTACGACGAAGAAGCTCATCTTACCTTTGATTTCCAAGCCTACTTAGCCTATCATAAAAGTGGTGCTGGTGCAGTAATAAGATTACAAGCCGATTTAACAGCCGATCATGTTAATGGCACTGGACATGACATGGGTGATTTCTCAGTTAGTATTGACTTTAAATTACGCAACCATGACTACAATCCACCTGACATTATTCGTGGCGGCTTTATTCCAGGCTTTACTTGGTTAATTGCAATTCCCACACTCTTAGGCCTTGCGGCTCTTGGTTTAATCAGTCGTAGGAAATAATCTATTTGACAATCTTTAATTGAGTGCTTTTTTCAGCACTCGCTTTCCCTCTTTTTTTCTCCCGTTGAAAGGAACAATTAAAAATCCTTCTTTCTATTAAAAAGTTAAGAGACAAACACTTTCAGGAGTTAACTACGGAGCTATGTCTACTAATCTTAGTCCGGAAGCTAAATTAGCAGAACAAGAATACAATGAAGCCAATACCCTTGAAGATAAGATAGTTAAGCTTGAAAAATTTATTTCCTTAATCCCCAAACACAAGGCAACAGAAAAAATGGTCGCCCGTTTGCGAAGTCGATTAGTAAAATTCAAGGCAGAATTGATTGAACGAAAACAACGGCAAAAAGCAATTACGAAAGGACCAATGTGGGTGATTCCAAAAGAAGGAGATGCCCAAGTTGTTCTTATTGGTGTCCCAAACGCCGGGAAATCGCAGATCTTGAAAGAGCTTACCGGCGCCAATACGAAAATTAGTTCTCACCCTTTTGGCACTGAAAAACCTATTCCAGGCGTCCTTGATTGCAAAGGAGCCATTGTCCAATTAATCGACTTGCCAAGTGTCTTTCAAAATATTAAAAATGAATCGAAAAATGGTCCTAAATTGTTCTCGCAAATACGCGCCGCAGATTTACTTCTTTTTATTATTGATTTGTCCTCCGATCCAGTTGAACAGATGTCATTATTAATCGAAGAATTGTATACCGGTGGTATCATAGTTAATAAGGAAAAACCTCCTATCGAGTTGAAAAAAACAGGCTCTGGAGGAGCAATTATAATCGGTGAAGATAAGATAGATGCCACTCGAGAAGAAATTATCGAAATCCTCAATGACCAGGGGTTGTATAATTTCTCACTCAAGATCTTGAAGAAAATGACTCTTTCAGATTTAGTTCAAGCTTTGGATTACAGTTTAGTATACAAAAACGGCATAGTAATTGCAAATAAAGGCGACATTCCAGGCTCCAAAGAGAATTATGAAAAACTAGTAAACACCTTTGCGCAACAATTTGAGATTATCCCCATTAGTGCCTTAAAAGGAGAAAATTTGAAGCAACTTCCGGAACAGATTTTTTCTAAGCTAGGGTTGATAAGAGTTCGCAGTAAAGAACCAAATGGTACTATTGCTGAAAAACCGATTGTTATTAAGAAAGGTTCAACAGTAGGAGATGTTGCAAAGATCATTCACTCGCGATTCTTTGAACACTTTAAGAATGCAAAGATTTATGGCCCCAGTGCGAAATTTGATGGACAATCTGTAGGTATAAATCACGTGCTTCAAGATGGCGACATTGTTGAGATTTTTGCAGATTAACCTATAAAAGGTATGCAAAGCAACCAAAACCAAATGCTAATAAACCAGCAATGAAAGACGACCAGAAATTCACGTGGTCATTTCTGAAATTTTTCGACCCTCGAATTAACTTTGTCGGTTGTGAGCAATGGGTTTTCTTCTCGGTTCCTTTTTGACATACCGTGCACTCAAAGAACCCTTGAATAGTAGCACCAAAGAAACTATCAATAATTGACCCTAAAAAACCGCAAACTATTGCAACAGCGATGAAAAGAAGGAGTTGCCAGGAGCTCTCAGAGTGAATGGGATTATGCCAAAAACTTTCAACAAGAAGAATCAGAGAACCAATCACTAGTGAACCGAGAAAGGCAGCAGCTGTTCCTTTAGCTGAAACACCTCCGGAGGTCCCCCGTTCTACCTTCTTTTTAAGATTTAAAATCCAATAAGGCTGATCCTTTGAAACTATGCCAATTTCTGTAGCCCAAGTATCAGCATTAACAGTTCCAATTGCAGCTATAAATCCATATATAAAAGCATTTGAAATCAGAAAATTGTTAGAAAAAAGTATGGTCAACAAATAACCCACAATAAAAAGAAAACCTGCTAATCCATTCGCTAAAACCTGAGAGGCATCCCGTTCCCCACCTTTCTCAAATTTATCCAAGAAGGGTTCTTTTACACTTTTGTGATATCTCGTTAAAAAACTACTTGAGATGAAAAAGGTAAACAACCCGAGATAGAACACCGGATTGATTAGCCAATAACTAATCCCAAAAAAGCCGGCAACAATGCTCCCCCATAAAGTCAGGTGATGTTTTAAACGCGCCCAAATAAAAATAGGGAGATTTATTATCAATGCAAGTGCTAATGCAATTAAGCACCCCCATTGTCCGAAGAGTTCTTGAAACCAAATTGTTGTTGCCATTTTAACTTGAAAACCTTAACTTTTCGCTGATTAATTCGCCTTAAAAATTTAATATGGCTTCAAAAGGGTTTCGATAAGATGTTACAAAAAGGTTTGTTTAAGAAAAGTAATTTGTTGTTTTAAAAAATGAAAAGACACTGTAAATCTTCAACTCCAATTTCTATAACACATATGGAACTAATAAAAAGTACTTTAGATAATAGTCTAGTTTATTAAGAAACGGTAAGGAGGTTTATATAAAAAAAGGGAAAAAAGTAAGGGGTTTTATTTGTTAGCAGTCATTAGTTTAACAACTAACTCTTCTCCTTCTTGAAAAACAATTAAGTTAATATGTAATGGTTGGGCTATCAAGTCTTTATAAGGTGTTAACTTAGCGATCATCTCTTTTGGTAAAGTAATTGTTACTTTATTCAAAGGTTGATTTAGAGCAATTCGTTGCGCTGCTTTTTGTTGTCTTATCTGAGCAATTATTTTAATTAATTCCTCACCTATCGCTACTTTTTCTTTGTTAAATCGTCGTGAATCTTTTTCCGGCCAGCTGGTGGCATGTATCGACAATTTACCTATGGACTCTTTAAACATTTTCAAGTAGATCTCTTCTGTGATGTGGGGGCAGAATGGTGCAAGCATACGCAAGACAGTCCAGAGAGTATCACGAAGAATGAGTCTGACTGTGATTGCCCGTTTTTCGTCATTCGACCGAAGAATTGGTTTTACACTTTCGAGATAATTGTCGCACAATTTATTCCAAGTGAATTCATACAGAATTTTCAAACTAGTATGAAATTCATACTCATCCATTGTTTTCGTGATTTCCTTTCGAGCGGCTTCAAGCTCTGAGAGGAGCCACAGGTCAATAGGTGAGTATTTCAGTTTGAAATCCCTGGGGAGGTCATCGATATACATGCTAATGAATCTTGAGACTGACCAGAGTTTCTGGAGGAAGGATTTACCATATTGCGCTGTGTCCCAGAGGAATGGAAAGTCAGTTCCAACTTTCCTGCTCAAAATTGTCTGACGAATCGCATCTGCCCCATATTTTTCTATGCCATCACGAGGATCAACAACATTTCCACGTGATTTGGACATTTTAAGGGAATCCGGTCCGAGAACGTGGCCATTTATTAAAACATTACCAAAAGGCAACAAGCCATCTGTTAATCTCATTGTTCGGAACGTTGTATAAGTATACCATGTTCGAATGATATCATGCCCTTGTAATCGAATGATGTTTTTCGAATCCTTTGTGATCCATTTTTTAGCAAATTCAGGGTCGGTATACCAACGTGAAATTATTAATGCTGTGAGACTCGAGTCTACCCAACAATCACAAACATCTGTTGTTCCATGGATGTTTGTTGAACCACATTTTGGGCATTTCTCCACTGGTGGGGGGGTTATTGATGTATCAATTGGTAACTTTGTCTCTTCAGAAGGGGGAATAACTGCATTACAATCTGCGCATGTCCAAAAGGGTATTGGCGTGCCAAAAACTCGTTGGCGCGAAATGATCCAATCCCATTCTAAAGCACTGATCCAATCTGTTGCCCTTCGCAAATAAAAACTTGGATACCACTTCATGCGTTTTGCAGCCTCAAGTAATTTGGGAGCATAATCTTTAATTTTGACCATGAACTGCTTAGTAGTTAAGAATTCCATAGGAGTTTCACAGTCACCTCGTTCTGTATGGCAGAGAACACGATGTTTTATTCGTTCTTGCTTAAGCATAAACCCTTCTTTGTTCAAATCGATTGCAATTTCGCGTTGAGCATCCTTTATAAGCATGCCATCATACCGGAGGCCTGTGTTCACAATTTTTCCATCAGGTGAGATAATTTGCTTGATTGGTAATTTATGTCTTTGTTGCCATTTAATGTCTTGTTCATCACCAAACGTACAATTCATGACTGCCCCAGTTCCAAATTCCATATCAACCTCATCGTCAGTAATGATTGGAATCTTTCGATTGACAATCGGGATGATAGCTTCTTTCCCGTGGTATTTCCTAAAACGTTTATCTTTTGGATGAACCAGGATAGCTTGGCAAGCTGGGAGGAGCTCCGGTCGAGTGGTTGCGATCTCTATGAACTCATCTTTTTCTCCTACAATGGGGAATTTTACCCAATTCATAAAGCCCTTTTTCTCAAGATAGCCTGTTTCAGCCTGGGCAATGCTGGTCCCACAATAAGTACACCACATATTTGGAAAACTATCAACATAAACATCTCCATCCTTGAACATTTTAATCAAAGATTTCTGAACAATCGTTTGATATTCAAGGTCCATAGTGCGATACTCAAAGGCTTCCCAATCAGGCCGATAGCCGATTTGATAGATAACATCTTTCATATCCTTAATCATCAGTTCAGTCCATTCCCGGCATTTCTTCTTGAAAAGTTGCCGGTTATCTCGGGAGATGTTCCATTTGTATTGCACTTTCAATTCTGTTGGTAGCCCTTGTGTGTCCCATCCTTGCGGGAGGAGAACATTGTATCCACGCATTCGCTTATACCTGCCAATTAAGTCGGAAATAGAACACCAATAGGCATGCCCCATGTGTAAAATACCGCTTGTAAATGGTGGGGGAGTATCAATAGCAAAAAGTGGGCGTTCTGTATCATCAAATTTGAAGCTGTATACTTCTTTGTAATGTTCTTCTGATGCCCAAAGTTTTTGCATTCTTTGTTCTGTTTCATGAATATTGTAATGTTTCTCCAATTTAGATTGCAGTTTTGACTTTTCATTTGGCTTTGAACTATTCATTTTTATGGCTCCGTTCTATTTGAAGGAGGATTGATATTAGAGTTTCTAAAGGGCAAGTTGTTTTGCTCTCTAAAAGAGCGTGCAAAGGAAATACTCTTCCGTAGTTTCGTCAAACAATTGTAATTAAAAGCTTTTTTGCGGGTTTCAAGAAAAAGCTCTTGAAAGTTTGAGTGAAAAGAATTTGAAAAGTACCCAACATTAAAAGAAAAGTAACAAAGGCAAAATCTAGTTTGACCACTAATGCTACACCGAAAAGTTTGTTTGGTTTTGAGCGATGACCCAACATCGCCTCCAATTAGTCACATAAGATCCTCCGTTCTACGCATTTAATATATCATTTCATTATTTGTTAATAACTTTTATTATTAGAAAAAAAAATAAAAAAAGGAATATTGGGAAATTTGGTTAACTTTGCCAGAACAAGGGTTTGTCTAAGATTATGAAAATTAGATCGATAATCCAACCTATGCCAAATAGCCCGCCAGTACATAAATAGACTATAGCGGAAAGCCAATATTTCTTCAAAAATCTATGAATACCTGGAATACCTAAGAAGAAGGTTACTAGGATCATGACTATTTTGTCTGTTTCACCAGCCATTTTTATAAGCTGTTTACATTTTTTATGCTAAAGATTTAACATAAAACTACAAGTCAATATTTATATTTAATCTTTTTGGAATTGCTTTCGTAAGAAATGCCTTTTGACGCAGATTGTTTTCTTTTCCTTGTTGGAGCTCGGCTTTTAACTATCAAAATTCAAATCGCGTTCTTTTATTATTTTTCCATCGATTATTTTAATGACTGTTTGGGACTTTTGCCAAGCTGTTTCGAAAGTAAACTGTGCGTTATCAATAAGCTCCTCATCTTTCATTTCAAGTAATATTGAGGTTTTGTTGATAATTCCCCCCGGACCTATTGGGTAGAAGATAGTGTCTTCTCCCAGTATAAAACTCATAATTGGTACTTCCAATACCCGAAGCTCGTAGTCAATATAACTCAGAATCTTTTTGTGGATTGGTGGAAGCACCTTAAATTTCCAGATAGTCTTTAACTCTTCTGAAAAAGTATTGGTTAATGTTTTCATTTGGATTTTTTTCCCATAGCGACTGGTAGTGTTTTCTAAATGGTTAAGAAAGGCTGGAAGATCTTCACTTATTGTCTTGATGAACAAGGCACCATTCATACACGTATCCACAAGAAAATTGCAAATAAGAATCTCCGAGGACTCGTATACTTTATAAAATAGTCGTTTTAACCCTGAGTGGGAGTCGTAAAAGATATCCACAATAGGGAAAGGGTTAAATTTGAACAAAGAAACACTCTGGTCATCTTCCATTTCTTCTTGATTTTTTTGTTTTTGCTCTCGTGGTAAAAACGGGTACACTGCGGCCCATTTTTCCATTAATTCTTCTCTAGATTTAATAAAGAAACGCTTTGCGATTTTCTCGAGATTTTCGGGCGTATGAATGGTTGTATAAATTGGTGGTCGATGGGACAGACGTTTGATAAAGCCCAATTTCTGGAGATAAGCAATTTCTTCGTAGACTCTTGTTTTGCAAGCGCGCAATCCTTTTGCTTTAAGAGCATCCGAAATACCAAAAGCTGTTTCTCCACCACTTGCTAATAATTCTTTATAGATATTAATCGCCAATTTTGATTTTATGACTTGCTTTAGAAACAAGTCTAACTCTACAGGGGTATAGGAATAATCTGACAAGTTTGTTCCTCTCACGATTCTTGTCAAGTCTCTTTTTTCTCTCCTTAAAATTTTTCCGTTGCTTTGCGGAAAAAATCGTCTTTCCTTTTTCTATAGCAACCTGGGGTTTCTTTTTTAGAAAATAAAAGAGAAGATATATTAAAAGAAAAGAACTTTTTTTACTAATTTAAAAAGGTAATACTAATGATTCAGCAAACACATGATTTAGCACAACTTCGAAAAAATGGCCTTACAATTCAAAAAATGGTCGAAAAACTCTCCGGGAAAGATGGTGAAATCATCAAAGAGAACATAAAAAACTATCAACCAAAAGTTGATGTTCTCAAGAAATTTGCTGAAAAGGCGAAAGGATATACTTTTGTTGTCTTCTCAGCGGATTGGTGTAAAGATTGCAAGACTAATGTCTCAGCTTTTGCAAAAATGTTAGAACTTGAACCAGAAATCGATGCAATTTTCTTCAAAGGGCTAAAATCAGCGCCCCTTGATCTTGATGTCCGATGGCGTGTACCACCTTCTCCTCTTGAAGTCAATGAATTTGATTTGCGAAAAATACCAACCTTCTATATTTTAGACTCCAGTGGCAAACTTGTTGCTCAGATGATCGAGAACCCCGAACACAAGCAAACTTTAGAAGAAGAGCTTCTCTATCTCCTTGAAAATCTTTAGAGTTTTTCCTTCGCTTTTTTTTCTTTTTTTTGTTCTTAAGTGACAGAAAATTTCAGCCCAAAGGCAAGTGAGATCAGAATCATTACCCCTGGTACTATTAGATTATCAAAATCTCTTGGGCTTAGTCCTTCAGCTATTGTTCCTATTAGGCAAAGAATCAAGATTTTTCCCCAGAGCCAGGGCCAATCTGCGTATCCCCAGAGCCAATTTTGCCCTGTCAACACAACTCCGAAAATATAGGTGATAAGAAAACTCATTGCAACAGAACAGAGAAACATGAATAGACTCCCTTCCAGGCTTTTTTCTCCACCACTGATTAACCGGTATTTGTGCTTTCCAAGATGCCGCCCGGCTATTGGAGCAATACCATCCCCAAAAGCAACAGACATGATAACGATTAGTCCCCAAGGTTGCTCTCGCCAGATAAATGCGCAAATAAGACTCATCATAATAGCATAGATAAATGTTCCTTTGAGAAGATCCGTCGGCTCGCCATCTCGGGACATACTTCTGACAAGAAAGTTAAAACGGATAACCTTCAAACCGACAAAAAGAAAAACAATCGCTGTGAGGGCTGCAGGAATCATGGCAACGTATCTTGCCCACCAGTTATCTGAAGCCATGAGCCAAAAGAAAATATAGGAACCAACAGTGATATGAACCCCCTTTCTGGTGTAAAAAACATCCATTCCTTTTTTGTTCAGGAAATAAAAGATTGTTAGAATTGTTGCCAAAGTAACAAACATACATATAAGCATAATCCAATCCTGGTTGTTATGGTACCAATCTACAAAACTCATTACTTATCCCAGCTGTAAGCGCGGCATTTACCTTATGAAGCTAACAAAAAAAACTTATACCCATTTAATAATTTTCTGAATGTATTGTTCAAAGAAACTTAGTTTGAGAATGGAGTTTCTGCATTCCTCTATGTCAGCTTATTTAAAGTAGAAAGGATATTATATTAATGTAAAATAAAAAAAAAGCCGTTGGTATCATAAAAAATGAAAGACAGAATTGTTATCCTCAGAAAAATCATGGAATTGGAGAAAAAATATGCCCTCGAGGAAATTGATTCTGAGACTTTTGAACGAAAGATGCAAATCTATGAGCAACAATTGCGAAGAACTGAAGAATTGACTGACAAAGAATTCATGCTTGCAGTCCAAAATAAAGAAATCCCGTTCAGTGTAGAACGGTTTATGGGGAAAATAACAATAGAAGATTTGTTGCCAACTTTTAATATCCCCCGTCATTTTTACCGCCACCTGAAAATCCGGCGCGAAATCAAAGAATTGGAAAAAAACATTGAAGGACTCAAACATAACATCCACAAATTGAAGTTATTAATTGCTGAAAAGAAAGTTAATGTTGAAGCTGCAAGTGTGAAACTTGAAACCCTTGAATTTGATCTGCGACTTGCAGAAAACCGCTATGGTGCCCGGGAAAAATATCTGAAACGCAATCCTTCAAAAGGTGATTTACTTCGCTTTGCCCTTGAAAACTATCAAAAATTCTCTTTTGGTCATGGCATTAAAAATGAAAATGAACTGAAGGAAATTGCTAGGGATCTAAAGAAAGAGATTGAACTCCGAGAAGAGTATCGACGCACTTTAGCTGAAATGTTGGCGACCATGAAAACCTCCCAAATGGAGATTAGTGTCAGCAAACAAAAAAATGGTTTGCCAGACTTTAAGTCCTTGTTGGATTACCAGCAAATGATCAATGAAATTAAAGATTATATTTCCCTGTTAGCAGAAGATATTAGAGAATATTCGAAATGTCTTTCACTATTGGAAGAAGATGATGTTCTTTCTATCGATGAATCACTCGAGTTTTCTGAGCCAATGGATTTTGGAATTGAAACACTCACCCAAGAAACTACTACTGGCACTCAACATTCAGAAGAGATAGACCCCTTCTTAAAAACAATAGTAGATGAACAAGAAAGCTCGGACCACATCGGCTTGTTTTTAATAGACATAGATTCCTCTTTAACTACCGAGCAAGATGCTTTGGAACAGAAACAAGAAGAAGAACCAACAGACAAATTTGTAATCCCAGAAACACCCGAAGTTGTTTTTCAGCCAAATGTTGACATCGAAGTTATTGGTGGATTAGAAGAGTTTAATTCACCCATCGAAGTCTATGCTACTTCGAGTGATAAAATTAATGATGCTACAAAGCAAATCATTTTCCAATCTTTTGAAGGTCTATTGGAAAAACTGCTTGATAATGGCAGTGATACTCCAGCAGCTGCAGGGACAACAGCCACAACTCCAACAACCCCACCACCACCAGCTGAAATGGCTCCTGAAGAACAAAAGCCAAAGGTAAAACGAAAAGTAAAATTCGCCCCTCTTAAAAGCGACCTCGTTAAGAAAAGCTTGGGACAAAAAGACTCCTCAATAGCACAGCCAGCTAGTACAGATAGCCTAGAGCAGCTAACAGATGAAGTTGTTATGGAAGAAAGTTCTTCAGCAAATGAGTCTCTCCCCCCACCGCCACCACCACAAACCCTTCCACCTCCTCCCCCACCGACGGAAAAAAGTGCAGCGCCCGAAGAAGAAGGATTGCCACCCCCACCGCCAGATATGCCAACAGACTTTGCCAAAACAGAAACACTACCACCACCGCCACCTGAAAAAGCACCCGCAATTGAAGTTGCACATAAAGCCATAGAACGACCTATTGATGAGCTAACTGAAGAGATAATTGTTAAAGATAAAGTAAAACCAGAACCCCTACCGCCTCCGCCCCCACCAGCAGAAGAAGCACAAGTACAAACCTCGGTGGACCTTATAAAGCCACAACGAACATCTATGATTACGAAAAAGCTTGTTGAGGCGTCATCAGAAGCATGGAAGCTTGCAGGGAAAGCTGTTTTCACACTTCAAGATAACGCAAAAAGAAATTTTGAAGGCTACATTCAAGAGGTAGTTATTTTCGATAAAAATCACTTAGGCTTTATGCTTGTTTCTGAATCCTCTGCAAACCAAGCTATTATTGATAGGATTTTTGATCAGATAAAACCCCTCTGGATCACTGAAGATTACCTCGAATCTGCTGAAAAACGGAAGGAGTACGTTATAAATGAAGTTGTAGAAGCCCTCCGTGTGACTCGTGATGTGGCACTCCATACAACACGATTACAAGAATTTGCCAACTTTAGAAATATTAACTATCCAAATGAAATTGCCACCCCCAACCGGGAGCAAATTGGCATTTTACCTGTTGACAAAATCCGCATAAAACAAGGAATGATTGTTTGCCAACAAAATGCCATTCTTCCTTTGAAACCTTATCGAACCGCTCCCTGGGATGGAAAACTGGTTACTGAAGAACATACGCCTATCGGCAAAGATTGTTATTACAGCCAAGGACAAAAAATCGGAAAAATAATTGCCATTGTCTTTCACCCCTTACTTGGAAAATTGCTCCTTATAAATACCGGCGTGCCTGACCTGTCATTGGTCGACTATTTTGTTCAAAGATTAGAGATTACAGAAGAAAATCCTAAAGAAAGAGTTTGGTTGCTAAAATACCTCATTGCAAAACAATTGCGCATTCCAGAAGGCGAGGCTTTAAAACCGAAGACTTTAATCAATTATTCTTTGCAGCGTTACTTCCCCATCTTACCACATGAAATTTTAAATTCCTTCAGGATGTTCGCTTCGGGGGGAGCGATCGAGAAACAAACAAAATCAAAAGTTATTCTCCGAAATGCTAGTCGACTCTTCCATCCAAGCGAAGTTTATCCCTTAGCTTGCCTTCGCGTAAGAGGATTATCCGGAAGACATCTCGGCATGAGCCTTGGTATCTCACTCTCTGATAAGCCGGTACTTCTCATCAGTGAAAAACTCTCGAGGGAAATTGCCATGCTTTTTACAAATGCAACTGTCGAAAAGGAAGTTATGGATGATATTTCAAAATCAGTCATGGGGGCGATTGGTGTGAACTTTAAAGACTCACTTTGTACGCACAATATCTTAAAATCACTTATCGTCGGTAAAAAGGTCACTTCCCTTCAAGAATATGGCAAATACCTCACCCAGATGAATGTGACAGGTATTGATCTCTCAGAAATTAAAGTAGTAGAAAAAGGGACTATTTTTGTACAAGAAAAAGAAGACATAAGTCAAAATATTTTTGAAACAGGCTAAAGAATAAAAAAGGAGAGGGAGGAAAGAGCCAAGGCGGTATGAGCCCTCGAGTTTAACCGGGCTTTACTGTTGATGCCAGTTTTGCAACATCAACATAAATTAACCTTACTGGGTTTGCGGGTGAACACCAGGCCATTACAAATCCTTGCCAGAAAGGTGTTTTCGCAATGATGACATGTCCCTGTTGTTGAACGTTAGTACAAATTAACCTGTTGTTAGTGATATCAATGGTAGAATACTTTACTCCTTGGACTACTACCCAGGGGGCTTTTTTCGTCCAAGCCTCGATAATTGACCGACCATCCACCTGCCAATTGGGTGTTTGCCAATAAACTTGCCCATCAGCACCAATAAGTGCGAGTGCACCAACAATTCCTTCTCTTTGTAATCTTGCTGCTTCAGCTTCAAACGACATCAATCTTTCTCCTAATTCTTAACATCAAATGATTAAATTTCTATCTAATGATAGTTAAGATTCATTTTATTAAATTCTACGGTTTGGGTATAAAAGTTATCTTTAAGGCAAAAGGAAATTAAAAGAGAGAAAAAAAGAGAGCAGTGAGCAAAGGACAAGGCCTTCGCCACTTTGGAATTTATTTTCGTCGGAATCTTTGAACAAGATACCAAGCTGCTAAACCAAAACTGGTGAGTAAAACAACGACAATTGGACTGATACCAATACCACCGGATTTGGCGAAATTGAATTGGTAATAATCAAAATCGTCTGTGCCAGAGGGGCCACATTCGACTAGAATGTCATAGAGTCCTTCTTTTCCGGCTTCGAATTGTGTTTGCCAAAGGTCATTACCGATATCAGTGAAGGTAAGGCTTTCTTCAGAACCATCTGGGAAACTCACTTTGCCGCTAAAGTCTGCGCCAGGACCGCTGAGATATTTATAGGTAAGAGTTACAGTTTTCTTTTCAACTGTAATGTTAGTTCTTTGTATTCGGTGTTTTGCTAATGCCCACCGGACTAGGTTCCGACCGAGGACATCATTTTGTGTAAGGATACCATTGTATTTGTTTTTGTACCCTTCACTATCAAGAGCAAAATTGGTTGTCCAGACAATGACACGTCCACCATTAGGATGCTGATAAACCGCCAAAGTAGCATAGTTTGACCCTTCAGCCACTTTAACAACATTAACCGCATCGCCAGAGATTTTCAAGGATGTTCCATAGTGATCAACACCTGTGACACCATATGTTATTGGATGACTTCCATTTGGATGAACAATAATTGGTGTTGGTTTGGTGAAATAGGTATGACGAGCTTCAATGCCATATTGCATTGTCCATTCATTGATAGTGGAAACATTTGTCCCTGTAACAATTGTACCGAATCCTTCTATATCTTCTTCGTTTGGTCCAAGGAAACAGATGAAAACGGTTCCGCCATTTGAAACAAACTGTGTTAAAGCAGTTCGTTCGCTTTCAGTCCAAGCAGTTGGAGTCGTAGCATTGTAATCTCCTTGATAAGCATTTGGGAAGTCTAATGAAAAGGGATCAGGCAACCAGACTGCTTCATAATTATCCAAAATGCCGGAGTCTAAGGATGTTTTTTGCTCGCTTATAACGTATTTGTTATCTAAAATGTCTGCACTAAAATGGCGGTATTGGCCATACATATGGTCTATACCCCAATCTGTAGTTCCGTAATTCAAGAGCATTCGTTTACCATTACTTGCGACAACATTGAAATCGATAGAGATGGTTTCCAAGACATAATCATTATATTTAAAGTCAATACTTCCTGTGTAGTGACCCACAGTAGTATCTAAGGGGATGCTAAAAGTCACTTTATAGACTGTGGACCAATGGGTTCGAATAACTTCTGATGTAATAAAGCTTGCAGCTGCGCCAGTAATTTCTATTGAAAGATTAACTTTGTAAGGTGAAACAAATGTAAGGTATTGCTCTGTCACTTGTCCTTGGAGAAGGTCCTCCCACCAGAAGAGAGGTTCAACGGTAGGAATGGAAGTGCCAACAAGTCGATAAGAGTCAACTGTAGGAGCATGCAAAATATATGTCCAAGCTTTTCCGACATTGATAACACCACGACCTTGGGTTAAAATGTCGACATTGATAGACTCAGCTGTTTTCATTAATGCTGCTTTAATCAGTCCAGGATTATATGCAATCCCTGAGCTTTGACATGCCTCGATTAATAAAGCAACAGCACCAGTGACGTGTGGTGAAGCCATTGAAGTACCATACAATTCTCTATAACCAGTATTACTATCATGTGCTGGTGCCCAAATCGCATAACCAGGTGCGAGAACATCGGGTTTTACTTGATCATCAGCTGTTGGTCCCCGAGAAGTGAAATAAGCAAAAGAAACAGGTGAACTAGTGTCATCTGCTGCACCAACTGCAATGATATCTGCTAAAGCTGCTGGAGCGCCCATTGTGTAATAGCCATTATCTCCTTCATTTCCTGCAGAAGTAACACAAACGACTTTTTTATTTCGAATGGCATTCTTCCAAGCAATTTCTGAGATTGTCTCTCCAGGTGTGTCAGTAGCACCCATACTAAAATTAATTGTCTTAACTTTAATGGTGTTCACTAACCAATCAAGAGCTGCAATTATTGCTTGAAGAGTTGCAGTCGAGCCTACTTTTGCCATATAAATTAATGCTTGAGGTGCCATTCCGATGTAGTTGGAATTTGCAGTTCCATCACCTGCGATTGTTCCGGAAACATGCGTTCCGTGACCGTGATCATCCACATCATCGGGGGTTGTGTCATCTTCATCGTATCCATATTCAACTTTGATGAAGCTTTGAACATTTATTACACGCCCACTAAAGTCGACATGATTTTGATTTATACCAGAATCAATTACCCCCACCTTTATCCCTGAACCATCAAAGCCCAAATCCCACATCCCTGTTGCATTAATTGTTTGCGCAGTATGCAGAGTATTTATTGTGACTTCTGTTTCTTCGGGTTCTAGTACTTGTGTTGTAAATCGGATATCAGTAGTATCTTGGATGGCAGTATAATCACCCAAAAGTTTGATATCATCTTCTATGCCTGAGTAATAGCGAACAAGTGCACAACCCACTCCCCAGAAGATCTCAGCATCGTATTTCTCAAGTGCCGCGAGATCTGAGTAGTCATCACCATCGATTGCCACCATAATATAACGAATTTCTGCTGAAGAAACAAGTTCAATATCTGGATAGTTTGCTAAGGTTTCAATATTATTTATTGTTGTTGAAACCTTGACCTTATGCCCCATGCTCCAAATTTCCTTTGAAACGGTAACGCCAGCTCGTGCCAATTTGGTGAGGTCATAATCGGTGATTTTGTGGTTAAAGGTCAAAACCACATCCACAACGTAATCATCTTGGTTTTCAATTGTTCTCATTAGTTTATCTTCAATCTTATCTCCGTTTGCATCTACAATTTGCTGACGGAAAATGATTGTGTCACTCTCTTCACTTTCAGGAATCGTTGCTTTAGTAAGTACAAAAGGAGTTAATGCTCCTAAAAGAAAGAGAGCTAATAAACCTAATGAGAGGATTCTTCCACGTCTCATAATTAACTCACACACTATTTATTTATAGCTAACAATAAAATGTTAGTTTTAAATTGAAAAATGTTTTTGCCACATCTATTTTCGATTTTATTTAAAAAAGAGTCTTAGAAGTACAGCAAATCCTTTTCAGAGTTTTTTGGCAATTTTGCTACAAAACTGCGCGAGTAAGACAGCAGAATGAGAGAAGCAATAAGCAATAGGTTCAATACCCACTGCACCGGTATTGAAAATAACAAAAGGTTTGTTTGCAGAGGCATGCGTTAAGAAGTTAAGCAGTTCTTGTTCTATTTGTTTCTCAACAGCCGAGCCTTCAAGAAGGGCTTCAAAAAAGCTATTCGCCCGTTCAATCGATGGAATACCCATTACCTCAATGATCGCTTTTATTTCAGGGTTGAATTTTATTGCAATGATACTTAAGACATCATTCCTAAAGTGGTTAATGGCGAGGAGGAGTTTTGCTAGATGTTGCGAAACTCCAAACTCCGGTGGGAGCAATGCTTTTGTCAATCCCCGGATTTTTGTGATACGGCCAGGAATTGCAGCAACATCATCTATTGTCTTAGGTGAAGGGAGAGCCAAGCAAATATTAAGCAAAACTTCAGGCACTAATTTTACAAAGGAAGGTTCTGCCTCAATTAATGCCACTGCTTCGGCCAATTCAGAAAGAACTTTTTGACGCGCCTGGGTAAAATCCTTCTCGATCGCCGGCAAACAGGCTTTACAGCCCTGAGAAAGCGCAGGGAACAGTTCATAATGTTTGCGACAAGTAAGCCCGCCAATACGCAAAGAGACACAAGTCGAACAAACCGATTGAATCAGATCTTCCGCAGAAGCCTTTTGCTCGATCTGCTGAAGGAGAGTAGAAACCAATTGCTGAACTGAGGGATTGTCTAAAAATTCCTCTTCGCCTGCTTCTTGTGCCCTTGCTAGTGATTTTAAATAGGTGCTAATTGTCGGTTGACTAACACCCATACGTTCTGCTGCTTCTTGTTGTGTCATTTTTTGGGTTAATTCAAAAGCAATTAACCCCCGGAGTAAAGGCAAAAGTTCTTGGACAATTATTTCACAAGGCGGGCGCAAACATTTTCACCTAACATTAAAAAGATGGAAAGTAAGATAAGAGAATTTCGATGAAAAAGAAAAATTAGAAGAGAAAGATTGCTTCTAATTCAATCACCCTTCTGCATCTGTTCCTCGAAGTTTCGCTAATTGTTTGGGTTCGCGATGCCCTTCTTCTTCAAGGATAGTAAAGCAATGAGAACAAACATTAACGCTGATGCCTTTGTATTCATATTTTTTCAATTGTTCTTTTGAAAAACTTGCGCCACACTCCGCACAAAGTCTGGTTTTAGAGGGATCAGCTTTGACTTGTTCTAATTCTTCTGGGAGAGGTGTGGGGACTGCTTGTCGCTGAGAAACTTGTTGTGTTGCAAGAGAGCGTGCAGCTTCGAAAGTATTCTTAGGCACTTTTGGAAGCTCAAATTGATCAATGGTCTCCGAGATTTTCTCCCAATCACCATCTCGTTTTTCCTTTATTAAGAACTCCTTTAGCTCTTCATCTATAAGCTTTAATTCTGTGAGAAATGCTTTGTCTTTTAGCACTGAAGGCGGTTCTCGTCTAAGTGGTTGTTGTGGTTGTGCCATCCCTTCAAATTGAATGGGTTGTGACCGTTTGATGGCTTTCAAGTCGGCTGTCTCTAATCGCGCCATGATTTTATCGATTAATTCATTATATAACTTCGTTTGCTCAGTCCGGTTTAAAATTTCGATGTAAGGCTCTATTGCTTGATAATGATGGTTTTCGAAGATATTTTTTAGGAAAACCTCATGACCAAATTCTAGTAAACCAGAAAGGAGGTCCTCTTCTGTCATTTTGAATGTTTCACTAAGATAGGCAACCCAGTCCATTGGGAGATCGTAGGGCTGCAATATAAGAATAGCAATAATTTGATCAAACAGTGCATTACGATAATTATCGAGATTATCAATCTTTTTCATTGCACGAACTGCTTGTGTGAGAAAAGTCTTTTGTCCTGTCACTGAATAACGAGAAAGTGCAACGAAGAGCTTTTGCTCAGGATTTAAGTTGCCAAGTAAAAGCCAATTAACAACAAAAAGGCCCAGCATATTAATAACAAACGAACCAAAAAGGCCCAAAAGACCGTAAGTGAATGGTTTCGACCAACCTTGGGAAGTGTCAAAAATAATGAACGCAAGAATTAACCACCCTGCTCCCAACGAACAGGAGAAAAGTCGGAAGAAACTATAAATCCGAATGAATTTTTTCTGGCGAAGGCAAACTTGGCAGAGGCCTTCGTTTAATTCGGCATCTGTCATGCAAGTTTTGCAAAGAGGAGCATTGCATTGAACACAAGCGCCCTCGGCTTCTTGATCAGGATGATAACAACATTTCAATTTTAAGTCCTCAATTAGTTTTAGCGAAGATTTTTTCTGTGAATGATGTGTAGCTTACAAACTCAACCCTTTTTAATTCTTCCCTTTCCTAACTCTTTTTATTAATAGAAGAAAAAAGAAAAAGGGATTAAAATTCTTTCGAGTCGCCGGGTTCGAGAGCAATGACATCGATCATTGGTCCAACGATTTCACTAAACTCTTCAGCACTTTTCGTTAAAACCGGGAAGGTTTTGTAATGTATAGGAATGACCTTTTGGCAACTTAATAACTCAAGTGCTTTTGCTGCTTCTTTCGGCCCCATTGTAAAGAGTGAACCTATGGGTAGAAAAGCCAAATCAACATCATACAGCTCGCCAAGAAGTTTCATCCCCATAAAAAGTCCAGTATCGCCAGCGTGATAGACAGTCATTGAGGGGAGTTTAATAACAAATCCAAGGGGAGCGCCAACAGAGCTGCTGTGGAGTGCTTCTGTAAAAACAAACTCGATGCCCGCGACAGTAGCAGTGCCACCTATATTACCACCAAGAACATTTCCAACTCCATCCTCTTTAGCTTTATTAGCTAATTCAAAGATGCCTACAAATGTTGCGCCGGTGTTCTTACAGATTGTCACGGCATCAGCATAACCATGATCTCCGTGATCGTGAGTTACAAAAACTGCATCTGCTTTTTTAATCTCATCAACTTTTTTCGTTGCAACAGGATTACCTGTTAGCCAAGGATCTATGAAAATGGTTTTTCCTTGATCCTCAATTTCTATTCCGGCATGTCCAAGCCAAGTAACTTTCATTGTCTATTCCTCGTTTTTTTTTAATTATCAATGCCCTTTCAAGTCTTTATTGTTTTTGGTGGAAAAAAATTAGAAGGGTGCATAAAAAAGTGGGCGGTGTTCTAATCTGGATTTTTCTGCACCCTTATTATCTAGGTTTTAATTGTAAAACCATCTTCAAAGGTTCTACACAAGATTTTCTTTATAAATATATAAATCTCCATGGTCTTTTGAACTCTCGACGAGAACAAGCATATTGCAAGCATTTCTATCGACAAAAAAGACAGTTTTTTCCGAAAAAAGTGATTTTTCTGCGAACTTGCCAAGAAAATTCAGAGCAGTTATTTCTTCAATTGCTCGATTTTGAAGTTAATTACTTCAATTGTAGGGTCAATTGTTTGTACTTGCTTTAAAAGTTCTAAGGCTTTTTCCCTCTCGCCTTGCTCCTCGTAAATTAGTGCAAGATTTATCATCGCTTTTAAATAATTTTTCCGGAGAGCAATTGCCTTTTGATAGTTTTCAATTGCTTTCTGAAAGTTCTTCTCTAGATGGTAAGAATAACCGAGATTGTAATACGCCATCGGAACATCTGGCCATTTTTTGACTATCTCCTCAAAGGTTTGTATTGCCAAGCTATTCTGGTTATTTTCTCTATAAGCATTAGCCAGGTTGAAAAAAGCATCAAAGAATGCGGGATTTGCTTCAATGGCCTTTTGATACCAATAGATTGCTTTTTGTAGTTCTTTTTTTTCATAGTAGCAATTTCCGAGATTAAAGGCACTTTGGAAGTACTTGGGGTCAATAGTAACTGCTTTTGTATAGAACTCTATTGCTTTTTCCAGCTCCCCAAGTCGATAATTAGCCACACCTAAATTGTGAAGAGATTCGATAAACGAATCATTTATCTCGAGGGATTGTTGGAATAAGGCAATTGCTTCATGGTAATGTTCTTTGAGCAGTTCTACTTTCCCCAAATTGCAAAGGGCTTCAAAGCAATCTTCACGAAGGTCTCTTGCTTGTTGAAACAGGCGCGAAGCTTTTTCGAGTTCTCCATTGAGGAGAGCGAAAACACCATCTGTATTCAATTGTTGGTATTTAGTTGGCTGGTTGTTCAAGCAGTTTCCACCTTTTTATTCGATTTAGAGGCTCTCATTAAATACGACCATTCACTAAAACAACTTTACAATTTATCAATACTTAGTCTTTTTCTTAAAATGGATGATGATCCCTCCGGCCCTCATAATTACAAGTCATTTGCTCAAGCACTACTACTGTTAGAGCAAATTTTTTAATGCTCGTATCTTAATTTAATCAAATGGTACAAATTGAACGGTTGTCCAAAGAAACTTTACCGGGACTTGTTGATTGCGAGCGTGCATCTGTAGACAAATGGTTTCTTTATCATTCCCTCACAGAAAAAGAAGAGACAACATACGACGAGCTTTCTCCTTTTCAGCGTTGGCTTCATGGAGGACCAACAATGGACCTCTCCATTGCAACAAATTACTGGCAAGAATCTAAACAGGAGACCTTTGACCCCAATGATATTTTTATCGCTCGTGAAGATAGCACTATTGCCGGCTTTATCGGCGCTTTTTATGGTGAGGAAGCGGCGATTCCTGGCAAACACGCTTACATTGACCTTCTTCTTATCCGGCCGGAGAAAAGGCGTCTGGGGATTGCCAGTAAATTACTTGAGAAAGTTGAACAGACAGCAAGGAGAAACGGTTGTGACTCTCTTCTTGTGTACCCAGAGGAGTTAGCAGGGCCATCCGGACAATTTTATCTTCGCAATGGTTTTTCAATTTGGAAAAAAAGGTTCATACTGCGACTTCCAACAATTGCCAAACCATCTTTCGAACCATATTTACAGCCAGCACCTCTCAAGAGAAACGCTACATGGCGACTGATTATTGGTTGGCATTCAACCTCTCTCAAAGCATGGTTTTTGTTACATTCCTCCTTTGAAGAGGAATTTTTCAAGGCAAAACGATTGGTCTATACTTTACATGCTGAAGGTTTATCACCTGCCCTTCTTGGAGGTATTTGTTGGCATCCTGTGTTCCAGTTTGGAGCTGTTTATTTATGGTTTAGCGGTGAAAAACAAGAACTCTCTTTGAAGCATATTTCTGCTCTTCAATTCCTTGGCCATTTGGTTGGGTTAAAACAAATTAATTTGGTTTTTTTGGAAGAGCTTCTCCCATGCATACAAAACTTTTCGCTAAATGATCAACCTCGTGAGTTAGAACCTTTTTTAATCAAAAAAATAGCAAGGTGACTTTTGTCACCTTTTACTCGTGTTGTTGTGATTTCTGTCTCTTTTCAAGAAAGTTCTGAAACAAGAGTCGCATTCCCGAGCCGATTACTCCACTTACAGCTCCTAATAATGCGCCAACGAGTATTATTACTAAAATTATCAACCAACTTAGCTGCTCGTTGCCTAGGAGTATCCCCGTCATTTGCGTTAAAAGAGTTCCTACATTTGTTTTAGTCAATTTAATAAGAAGAAACGTTCCCCAGGCTAATCCAACGGCAATTGTTCCTACAAGGGCACCTTTGCGTAATTGAAGGAAAAAAGCGCCCCCAAGAATGCCGGCAATAATTGTTAACTGCCAGTATGGATTAAATGTCAGCGCCACTGCAATAAGATAGCAGAGGATTGCTCCTAAGAAATGGATGATTCTTGTTAACTTCTCTTCATCTATTTTGACTGTAGATTTTAGTTCCATTGTTTCTGCCATTTATTAATTTCCTCCTGCTTTGAAGTAGATTATCGATTCAATTGGTAATTGAGCAAATGAGTTTGCTGTCGTATAACCGAAAAATTGCTCATGATATTCTCCTTTCAAATACATCTCGAGTAAGTCAGTGTAGTGCTTCGAATTTGTCAGCCCCCTTTCACCTGAAGGGATAATTGATAGCGAATTATTCATATTTCCCAGATCAATGATCATCCGTTCTGACGAGCCATGGTCACTATAGTCTAAACGAATTCCATCTCCTTTCCAGAGTCGGTAGCCACTGAAGGGGCTAACAGTTTCACCTGTGCCATTAACTTCTATTGGACCAAATCCCAACGGGCTTAAGCCGGTTAGATGGTCAATTTTTAGTTGGTGGAGTTTTCCCCACTTCCAGGCACTAATATCCTCTGTTCCGAAATAGTCTACCAATGCCTCGAGTGTATCTGTTAGTGCCAGTAAGATGATATCATCTCTTGTTTCCACTTGTGGTGTTGTGTTTTTGTCAAACCAATGAGAGCTTGCATTATTTTTCACCAACCACTCGAGTATAGTGTTTGGTGGGAAACGTGGCCCCCCGAGATTGATCACATCATCTTGAAACGTCTGATATCGAAACCTTTCAAACCAAACATTGAATATCGTTGCTGCTGAAGAAGTTGTCAACATTTGATAATCCCACTTGTTAAGCTCAGCAAGCACAGCTGTTTGCAGTGCTGTTTTTGTGGGCACAGCTTCAAGTGCGGCTATTAAATAGGGAGCAACATTGGCTGCTTTCACTGAGTAAACATCCAGAAGGAAGCCTTGCATGTCTTTTATGGTCAAATTCTCGCCGGATGCTAAAAGAGCATTTATTCTTCTCGCACGGTAGCCATTGGAAATTGTTGTTGGGTTTTGTAAGGTGTAATTTTTCGTATATGCTGGTCCAGCAACAATCTGATTTGCAGAGCAGAGGTATCCTTGTGCGGGATTTTCAGAATGAGGTAACGCTTCGAAGGGTAGGAAGCCTATCCATTCTCCTTGCCCGGCCGAACCATTATAAAGCATGGTGCCATTTCCGGAGTGCCAAGCGGGAATGCCGGTATCATTGCGGATTGGTACTTGTCCTGTTGGGCGAATACCAATGTTACCATAAATGTCTGCGTAGATCATATTTTGTGCCGGAGTGGCAAAGAATTCAGATGCGTGATTAAAGTCTTGCCGGTTTTTTGCCCTTGAGAAAAGGTAGATTGCTCGTGCTTCGTTTGTTACTTTTTGTCCCATCCATTGACAAGCAATTATCTTATCTTCGTATTCTGGGAAGTCACTTGCGCTTACTAACCCCTCGAATACGGGTCCGTGAACTGTGGTTTTAATTGTAAAGCTAACAGCTTTTTGCCCTCGGACAGCAATTTGGTAAGAAATTTCCCCGAATTTTGTTGGCTTTCCCTTGTAAAGATAATGAGTTTCATTTATTCGATCGTAAAAATACCAATCTATAACATCAAAGGCAGTATTTGTGTATCCCCATGCGACATAATTATTATGGCCAACAATTGGGAATGGGACGCCTGCTAAAAAGAAGCCATAAATATTCCAATCCGAACCCTCTTTAATTAGGTGGGCTTCGTACCAAATCCCCGGCAAGTCAAAGCCAAGGTGCATATCATTACAAAGTATTGGCTTTCCTGTTGCAGTTTTGTTGCCGGATGCAACCCAATTGTTTGAGCCTTGAACCTCTTCTTTTCCTAAGAATTGTTGCTCGTGGGGGTTTTTCACAATTACTTTCAAGACATCTGCACTCAAGTGGCTATAAACGCTCTGTAAATTAGCAGTTATATCACCTGTGTTCAAAGATTTTTTCAAGCTGGTATTGAAATCGCTCCCAAAATCAGGCACAATAGGTATTTGATAGGGTAATGGGTAACCAAAAAGCTCTTGAAAGGCAGCAGAGCCAATGGCATTTTTAATTAAAATGTTGGTAAAATCAGAGTAACTCCAGGTAAGCATTTCGCTCATATACTTAATAAACGCCAACGTATCTTTTGGTTGCCAATTTGAAGGGCGGTAATTTAAGAATTGAAACTCGAGTGGCAAAACTTTGGTGGTATCAAGATAGTAATTAATTCCAGCTGAAAACGACTCGAGAAGAGTGAGAATTTCTTGATCAATGGGATTATTGCTTTGGAGCATTGCTTGGTATGTTTGCTCTGTCCAATAGTCCATCAACTTGTTAAGAGTATATTCATCTCTTTCAAGCAAGTCTTCTCCCAGTATTTCTGCCAGTTGTCCCAGGGTGGCTCTTCGAGCGAGGTCCATTTGGAATAATCGGTCCTGTGCTTGCACGTACCCAAGTGCGAAGAGAATGTCTCTTTCTGTCTCCCCGAAAATGTGTGGAATTCCCCATTCATCTCGAAAAACAGTCACATCGCTTGTTAATTTATCGTTGTGTATAACTTCTGTTGGTGGTACTTCTTCGTTTATATTCCAGAGCCCTCTTCCGGGGAAGAGGAAGTCGCCAAGTGGGGGAAAAAAGCCCAACGGGATAGAAAGAAAGGTTATCAATGTTGCTGTGGAAAATAAAGCGATGCATAAGCCAACTACTGCTTTTTTTTGCTTCTTACCAAAATAAGCTATCTCCTGCGAAATTTCAGTTATAACATCCACCATTTCCCTTTTTTAAATAAAAGTCTTTCTAATTTTAACAGCAAGAGAACCAATCACTCAAAAAAAATTTTGCCTTTTTACTTATTTCCTCTTACTATGTTTCTTTCTCACTAAATCGGGTATGACTCATCGAATTCTTTTGGGAGAATAAATTTATCGTCAATTGCTGTCGAATATTTCACCCTATAAATCATATAATTCGTAACAGTTTCCGGAGCAACAGCGAGAACCTCAACAAGATTCAAGCAATATTGTAATGCCTCCAAAGTAGTTATTTCTTCCATACTCCGCAAATAAATTCCCTCCGTTAAACCCAAAGCGATCACTTTGGATGACTCTGTTTCTCTAGTTTCAAATAAGAGGTTAAAAGTGAGTTTTCGTTGTAAGAGCCGTTTTCGAACTCTTTTTGGGAGTGGTGCTATTGCAAGATAGTCCATACTTTTTTCTCGTAAAATATTTCTCAAATGCACTTTAAAAGAGAGCAAGCGCAAATTCCTCAAAAGCACTCCGGAAGCCAGCCTTCCGAACGGATATTTAATGAGTGTTATTTCTTGTTCTTTCGGCTGGAGCAGTTGTTTATGGTAATTTTCGCGCACGCGTTTTAACCACTCATTAGAAAGGGTGATCTCAATATCCGAGTTCACGATCGCTGAGATATCCATTAAACTCTTACGCAAATAGACATCTCGTTTCTTTGCCAATTTCTCTTCAAAGAACCAAAAAGCATCTTCTGGGAAGAACTCTTTTTGTTCCTCCTTATAATAAGTAATTGTTATGAAAGGGGAGCTTATATCTTCCTCTGGGCACTTTTTAGCTATTTTCAGAAGCAAGTTCAAAGCTCTTTTGTCGATTTTACTTTTTCTTTTATCAAGCAGCTCGACCCAATCAATAAAACCACCCAAAACAATTAGCAAGGCACTGATAAGCCAGACAACAATAGAGGTCCAAACATTACTATTTGGTGGCAATTGTGCATTTGCTAACATTTCAGGGGTCAGATTGAAAAGGGCTGCTAACATCCATTTTCCAAAAGCAGTTGTGCTTAAGAGATTGGCCAGAATACTTACTCCTACTGTGAGAGTTATTTTTCCCAGGAAACAATAGAAGAGTGTTTTTACTAACGAATAATTCACCAATCCTATAGTTATTAATAATACTTCATCCGGCAATGGTGTTGCCGCGAAGAAATAAATGAGGAATGGTGCTAACCCTCGCTCAATCCACCTTTGCACTTTTCTTAGACGCTTTAACGAGCGCTCATCGATCATTTCTCGTGTTGCTCTCCCTAGGAACCAAGAACCAATTTGCCCAACTGCTGCTCCCAGTCCTGCAGCAATCCCTAACAACCAAACATTAACGAGTCCTGTCGCTGCAACAAACATAAGAACAATTGCGTACATAGAAGGGATAAATACCAAGAAATTACCAAAAATGGAGATTACTGCTACTCCTAGATAGAGCCCAATTGCACCGGTATGATCATTGAACCAATAAACAATTTTCAACATAATTATTGTTGGATCGCGGCTAAAAATACCTAAAATAATCATTAATAGAACAAACAAAATTAGAAAAAGCAAAGAATAGATGCGTTCTTTTGTTGCCGTAAGCCAGGACCAAAAGCGTTTCCCGGAGATTTTTTTCGTTTTCTTTTCTTTATTTGGCAAATTGCTTTGGTCAGTTAAGTGCTCTTGCAAATCAGCTTTTTGTTTTTTTGTGACTTTTTTATTGTTTGCTTGATGAGACACTCTTGACCCTCTTTTTAATGAAAGCCGTTTTTTCTCAAAAAGTTTCTGTAAAAATTTTCACTTGTTTTGTGTTGAAAACTTTCGCCTATTTTCTCCAAGAAACATTTTTGTTCAGTTAGTTTTAGAGTGTACTCGAATATTTTATAAAGAAATAATTATTTCTTCACACCGAGGAACAAGTATGACAACTGAAAAACAAAAAGAGGGCGACTCAAAACCTCGCGAGAAAAAGAAACGCAAGATTGATGTATTGTTAACTGCTCTTGAAGAACAAGGTAATGAGCCTTTTACTTTACCAGACCTGAATCTCGAGTTAAATAAATATAAGGGACTTTTAAAACGAATGATAGCCCAAGAAATCCTTAAACAAGCAGCAGCACCCGACAGCAGTCAGCTTCAAAAAGAAGAGAACATCCACTATCAGTTCATTTCAAAGAAAGCGAAGGAATTTAGAGAAAATGAAATGAAACGCCTCTTCACTATTTTAGTTGCAACAATTATTCCCGGAGTGTTGTTTTTACTACTTGGCATTGTTTGGATTATTCTTTTCACCTGAATCTCAAAGTTCATTGTCAATGAGATTGCCAAGCTCTTCATAAAACTGCTTAATAGATATATCTATAAAATTCTGGGCAACAATCCGCGCCATTTCATCTACCATTGCTATTGGAAAGGGGACAATTTGCGTCGTATGCGGTTTTGAATATTCGATAGATGAAAGCGAATAAACTAATTGTGCTATACGATTGCGGTAACCAAGCGGGTCTGTCCGGCAGAGCATCCATGGGATATCAATTCTTGAGACCCAGTCAAAAATTTTCAAATAAAAGCTCATATATGGCACCAGGCACTTTCGTTTCTGATCATCGTAACCCCTATCAAGTCTAATGATTGGCACTGTGACATCTTGGTCCTCTAACACTTGACTAAGAAGGCCAAAGTCACTCCAGAAATTATCAGGGACCTTCCCTTTAAGGATGTTATTAAAAATGGCTGTATTTATAAAAGAAGTCAAAGCTTTATCTGCAGAAAATTTCACAAAACCAAAATAGGTGATATTTCGGTGAAGGGCAATATCAACCAATTTTTTTGCTTGGGCTAATGCTTCATAAAATTTTATATCGCGATAGCTATGGGGAACAATTGGTCCATCGCGAATGTGAAAGGTAGTTGGAGTTTCTTCGAACCCAATCAAGTCGATCTCATTATGCATCTTTTCCATTTGAAAATAAGATGTTGCAAAGGTTTGGTCCGCCACAAAATCTTGTTGATTCAAGGTAGTTATTTCATCCACGGCTGCATAGCCAAAACTATCATCAACGTCGACCAGGTCCGGAACTGAGTGAAATTCCCCTTTTGGTCCATCTTTTGTGAATTTTCCTACCCACCGGCAAGCAGATGCTACAGTAAATAGCAGCTGTCGTGACTTCCGCAAATCATTTGTTGCTATGGGGCTTTTCACTGGGAAAGTATATCTACTTGCATCAGAGGCTGAGATAAGGACATCTTCTGGGATTTGGAAGGTCAAGTCAAGGTGTTCGATGATTGGAGCATTGTAAATGATTTGAAAATTTGGAAAAGAATCTTGTCTCTTTATTTGCTGCAAAATTTCAACATCATTTGTTAATTCTTGAATTTCAAACAAATATTCATTTCTTCCTAAAGGTGATGCACATTTTATTATCAGTGGATTCTCATGCATCATGCAATCTACAACATTTTTCCCCAGAAGGGCTTCACGAATCTTCTGACCTGGGACACTGGAAATAGTACGCTGAGCGATTTCCTTGGCTTTTCGTGCAAAGCCTTTTGCTATTGAATCTGAGATAGATAGCTCAGCTTTGTCAATTTTCTTATAACGTATCTGTTCGCCGGGAAACTTTGCAATTAACTTTGATTCCAAAAGAAAAGTGATGGACTTTTGTATTGCCTCTGTTAATCGCATTGACTCGAGGCCCGTCTGGTTTCGAAGTGCTTCTGTGATCTCCTTTTCTGTGATTCCGCGCTTCTTTTTAATCAAATTAAAAATGGTCACAATAAGATAAGGTGAAAGTTCGAGCATCTTACCATTACCTTTTCTATCTCAATATATAAATATTAGAGAAATTCTCCGCAAATCTAGTCAAAAAGCCCAAGTAAATACATTAAAAAATGTTAAAAGACTCTGTTAAAATGGAAAAAACAGGTGAAGACAGTCGAACAAACTCTCATTTTGAGGGGTTGAAATAGAAAAAAACAAATGGTAACTTGTCCAAACAAGTGAAAATTATGATCAGCAAGATACGACCATTTCGAGAGGACGACAATTCGAGTGAAAAATTGGTTGGAAAACCAATTGTCGATCCAAAGGGAGATATTATTGCCACTTGTGCAGAGGTTTTTGAGGATGAGAAAAAGAAAAAGCACATGCGCCTTTCAGTGAAGACAGAAATTGGCACTGATTTTATCGTAGAAGAGACTATCCCGGTAAGCGCTATTAGTAAAATCGGTGAGGTTATTCTTTTAAAAAAGACCTTCAACATTAAGCCAATTCCAGTCGAAGAAATTGTAACATTTGAAATTCAAGAAGTTAAAACCCCCAAAGAAAAAACTATACCACCTTCTGAAGAAAGAGAAAAAGATACCCAGCAGAAGTCTCAGGCTGAGCAAGGAACAGATAAGACGATTGAAAAACAACCACCGGAAGCAACGAAAGCCACTCCTTTGCCAAAACAAAAAGAACCAGAAGTGATACAAACCGAACCAAAAGAAGAAAGTAAGAAGACCACACAAAGAACTACGGTGAAAATTTTATTGGAGGAATTGCTTACTCTCGAAGATCCTACTCAGAAGCAAACGCTTAAAGAGCAACTTGTTAAAAAAATCAAAAAATCCAAAACAAATCAGAAAACAATCCTCAAAGGAATTGTGAGATATCTTGCAAGCCCTGAGCTACCAACTCGACTGGAAATGGCTGAACTTTTAACAAAAATCGTACGGCAAGACTATGAAATAGTTATCCCGTATTTTTCGGAGCTATTAACGGCCGCATATAATGAACCAGATAAAAAAATCGAATCGGTTCTTTGTAACAGCCTGATTCGAGTTGCAATTGAAGCAAACTCTAAGCTGGTAACCCCCAAGATGGAGAAATTCTTTAACGATTTAATTATCAACCACAAGCTTTGCAAAACCATTTCGTTTTCACGCATACACAATTTAAATCTCAAAATCTTTGTAAATAACTACGATATGCAAACACTCATCGTTAGTAAATATATAAAACAAATCTTCGTGAAAAAGAGTGGCAACGATTATGCTGATGCGCTTAAAGATTTCAATGCAGTCATAATTGCCAATTCTTTAATTCGATTTTTCTCTCCTGAAAAATGGCAACCTTTCATCAATCTGCCGGCAGTCAAGAAAACATTTGATGAACATTTCATTGCAACCATTAATACAATCCTTACAAGCTTTGTTGAAGGAAATATTAAGACTTTAACAGACATTATCAAACCGAAGCTTGGTACCGATCTCTCTAAAAAAATCGTCCAAAATATGATTAAAACTCGGATAGATGATTTTCTTACGAATATTTCTATAATCCCCCTCGATGTTATGACTTCCTTCTTTCAGGATGACAATAATATGACTGTTCAAATTCTGTATGACCTTATTAACAAAAACGAAATCAATGCTCAAATAATCTTCATCGAAGAGAAAACGTATATTGCAACAAGTGAGCACGGTTAGGAGTAAGTAGGAAAAAAGTTTCTTTTACAGCTTTTCCAATTCTTCTTGTTTTTTGATACGTAAATCTGCTGCTGCTTTTGCTAAATGAGTGATTATCATGCTTACATGTTGAGTAACTAATTTTGATTTATCTTCAGATTCCTCTATTAAATCATTTATAGCATTTTTTAGATGCGATTCCATTGCAGTAATTGCCTTCACTTCTTCTTTTGGATAAGCTGCTTTTGCGATCATTTTTCTTCTAAACGGCTTTGTTTACATATAATTACATATATAATACATTACTAAACATATTTAAAACTATACAATCGGGCTAAAAAAGATGCAAAAGTAAGAAATAAATTTATCAAAGAAAAAATCATTGAAAGTAGTGTAGGTAAGAACCAAAAAGTTGATGTGAGAAAGAATGGCACAAACGCTGATACAAAAAATCATAAGTAAAGTCACGGGTATTAAAGACCCGGAAGAAGGCTCGATAGTTTTTGTGGAGCCGCACCGGATACTGACCCATGACAACTCTGCAGCAATTATTGGAAAATTCAAATCGATGGGTGCAACGAAGGTTTGGGACCCGGAAAAAATTTTCATTGCACTGGACCATGCTGTTCCACCCCCAGATGAGAAGAAAGCAGCCAACCATACAAAAATCAGGAAGTTTGTCAACGAGCAAGGCATAAAGTACTTCTATGATTGTGGTGTAGGTATCTGTCATCAAGTGTTGGCTCAAGAGGGGCATGTTATCCCCGGTGTGGTAATTTTCGGTTCCGATTCTCATACTACCACGCATGGAGCTTTGGGTGCAGCCGGGATTCCAATTGGGCGGACGGAGGCAGCAAGCATTTGGGCAATTGGCCAGACATGGCTTCGCATTCCAGAATCAATAAAAATTTCCCTCTCAGGTAAAATGCCAGCTAATGTCTTTGCAAAAGATGTTATTCTTACCATTATCGGACAGATGCGTTCAGATGGTGCAAGTTATAAAGCAGTCGAATTTCATGGTGCAGCGACTAAAGATTTCAGCATTAGTGAACGTCTTACTATGTGCAATATGGTTGCTGAAATGGATGGCAAGGCGGGAATGTTTCAGGCGGATGAAGTAACTGAACGCTATCTTAAAGGGCGAGCCTTGGATCTCTACCAAAAGGTTCTCCCTGATAAAGATGCAACATATATCAAGAGTGAGGAATTCCATCTCGATGAGATGGTTCCCGTCGTTGCAAAACCACATAACGTGGACAATGTTTCTCCAATTGCAGAATTGCCTGACACAGAGGTTGATGTTGGCTTATTGGGAACCTGCACGAATGGTCGCTTAGATGATCTTGCTGCTGCAGCAAGAATTCTAAAAGGCAAGAAAATCAAACGCGGCGTTCGATTGCTTGTCTATCCTGCCTCTCAAGCAGTTTTACTCGAGGGAATGAAAGAGGGCATCATCCAAACACTTGTTGAGGCTGGAGGGGAATTAGCTGTGCCGGCTTGTGGTCCTTGTTTGGGAGCCTATGGTGGAACACTAGCACCGGGCGAGACAGCCATTTCTTCAGCGAACAGGAATTTTAAGGGGAGAATGGGATGCAAAGAGGACACGAGGATTTTCCTTGGTAGCCCTGCAACAGTTGCTGCATCCGTTCTCGAAGGGCGCATAACAGAGCCCCCGAAGGAGGTTTTCAAATGAAATTTACAGGCAGAATGTGGATTTTTCCAGACAAGAATATTAACACAGATCAGATTTTCCCGGGGAAGTATACCTATGACCCCCTCACTCCTGAGCAGATGGCCGAACATGCCTTAGAGGATTATCTTCCAAGCTTTGCAAAGGAAGTTCAAAAAGGGGATATTTTAATAACGGGACAAAATTTCGGTTCAGGCTCCTCTCGTGAGCAAGCTGTCACTTGTTTAAAAGCAGCAGGTGTTGCGGCTATTGTTGGTGTCTCCTTTGCCCGCATTTTTTACCGGAATGCTATCAACAATGCCTTTCCCCTCATTCCTTGTCCCGAGGCTGCCCAGTATATTTTTGAGCATGCTGATGTTTTAAAGGACGAAAAAATCACTGTTAATTTAATCGATGGTACAATTGCTATCAAAGATAAAACCTTTAATTTCCCACCTTTGACAGGAGAAGCGCTTAATATTTTCAAAGCCGGCGGTCTTTTGGAGTACACGAAAAAGAAATTAGCCCAAAAGAAATGAGCCACTTCCCCTATTTTTTCTTCTTTTTTCTTTCTTTTAATGCGGAAAAATTTACTAGAAACAAGAATGTTTTTGCTATAAATCTTTAATATTATTAAAAGAGTAGACCCTTAGTGAATCTGGTACCCTTTCATCTAGGTTTAAACTAGCATTAAATTTTCATTATCAGGCTCACAACTTCAACTCTATATGCAACACAAAAGAGATGGGTCCCCAAAACTTTCTTTTCCCATCTCTTCTTCTCTCTTAGCATTGGAGATACGGAAACGCAAAATTACTAATTTTTGTGTTCCAACTTGCAAGAACAAATATTTTTTTTAAGGACTTCCAATGTGTTTACTCTTAAAAAACTCCACAAACACAATTTGACTATTATCAAGTGAATATGGAAATACAGGTAATAAATCATGGCTAAAGTAATGATCGTTGATGATATGGTAGTTATTCAAGAAATTCTTAAAGAAATCCTCAGCTTGAAAGGACATTCTATACTTTATACCGCATTCAACGGTTTGGAAGCAGTCGAATATTTCCAGCAACACAGCCGGGATAATTGGCCGGATTTAGTGATAATGGACCATCGAATGCCGGTGAAAAATGGCGTCGCAGCTTTAAAAGAGCTCCTGGAAATTGAACCAATGATAAGAGTCATTTTTGTCAGCGCTGATGAGAGCGCAAGAAAAGAAGCATTATCGATGGGAGCAATTGGCTATCTTGTTAAGCCTTTTTCAGTTAAAGAAATTTTAGAGTTAATAGACCAGGTTCTGATCGTATAAAAGAAACCGCTCTGACAACAGCTTAAGTTAAAATTTCTAATGGAAGTTTGTGCTTTTTAAAACTCTCTAATAGCTTTTGGAAAACATGCGGATTGGTATCCGAAATAATTGCTGTAAGGAGAGTGATTTCTCCTTCTATAGCATTTTCTATGAATTGTTCAAAACTTGGTTTATCAGCTTCATCGAGAACTAAAATGATCAAATCAAACACACGCTCAAGGAGATATTCAATTTGCTCTGAAATTTTCTTTAAAACTTCATCGAATGTTCTCCCTTTGATGGACTGAACTAATTGTTTGCAAAAGCCATTTGATAAGCCGCCAGTTACTTCACTGGTGTCTAGATTAATTATTACCATACTTTGAAAAGGCAAAGAAGCCGGCTGTTCTGTTTGAAAAGTTTCCATTGAACTGTGCGGTTGTTTTATAGGAGTATCACTTGTCTGCTGAAAGATGTCTTTGTATAGTGAGCTTTCGATGCCCAAAACATGCAATGTTACGGAATCTTCATGCCTAGAGAATAAGGCTTCGGCATCAACCAGCGGAACGGTCCAAACATCATTATACAGTTTCTTATGTGGAAGAAACCACCGAAGAGTTGCTAACGTTAAAGAGATCTCTTGTTTTCTACCAAAAACCAACACACGTTCATTTTTCAATAAGGCAAAAACAACCTTTTCTAACCCCTCTGGGACCTTTAAAAAGAGAAAGTCAAAACTTCCTTCTGAGATGATTTTATCCTCAAGGTCAGCCTCCAGGATATGCTTTTTCTCTTCTTTTAGCACCCGTTCTTTTATCATTTGAATGGAATCATTCTTTGAATCGAAATCGAGTTGCAAGGATTCTAACTTGAGCAGCTTCTGCATCTGTTCTTTAATTTCAGAAGTAATATCTCTATCAGATGTTATATTGGATTTGATTAGTTCTTGAGCGATTTGTTTTATGGCCGTGGATAATTCTGGTATTGATTTGTATAGCAACATTTGCTCAGACTTGTCAACAAGAGCGACTATCCCAATAGTTTTCCGGCCACCACGGCTCGAGCTATCTTTTATGAAAAAGTAATTAGAATACGCAATATATCCTTCATCCAAGAAGGGGATTACCGATTCGATAAACTCATCCTGAGTGTTTTGTGAGGAAGTAAGAGCCATAGTACTGATGTGAGATTTTACACTAACCTTCTGCGCGAATTGGCGGTCTATACCAATCTGGTAAAGGCAGCCAGGGCCCAACCTGTCATCAAATTTTACAATACAAATTCCTCTTTTTGCTGGCAGTAATTTCTTCCTCCAATGAAAAACAATAACTTCCAACAAATAAAAGGTATCTTTTCTTACAAAAAGTTTTACCAATGAACAAAAAGCCACAATTTTAAAAAGGTCTTAAGAGTTTACTAAAAAATGAGAATAATGTCCGAAAAAATTGTCCATGCAGATATTCTCGTCAAGGGCTTAGTACAAGGCGTCTCCTTTCGAGCCTATACCAAAAGAAAGGCGATTTCGTTGGGACTTTCTGGCTTTGTTCGGAATCTTACTAATGGTGATGTTGAAATTAAAGTAGAAGGACCAGAAGAACAAATTTACCGCTTGATTAAATGGCTCAGAAACGAGGGGTCGCCGGCATCACGAGTTGAAAAAGTGCTTGTTCAGTGGTCAAACCAACTCGAGAATTATTCCTATTTTAGAATTTCATTTTAAAAAAAGAGAGAAAGAAAAAAAGAAGAGCAAGAACTGCTTTCTTTTTGAACGTTTATTATGGTGGTAAACCCTGATCTACAATGTTGTGAATTTGAGTGATGAGTTCTTCCATTATGTCTTCAACATCTGGAACAGCCAAATTGATTGTCCCGCTTCCTAAAAATGGTTGGACGGCTTCTTTGATATTATTAATTGAATCTCTGAACGTCACAAGAAAGTCGCGTAAGGCATAAATTGGCGTACCATTTGAGTATGAGTCAATAACATCTATAGAAGCATTGATGTTGCTGGAAGCAGTATCTAATTCCGCCATGAAGAGGGGTTCATCATTGTAGTTAATGGCATATGTAGTTCCAAATGTTGCGTTAATTGCTCGGCTGACATTGCTAATAACCCGTGCAAATGGTTCAGGTTGAAACACACCATTAATTGTACTAACGAGTTGATAAGCCGGAGCACTCATAAACGAATACTCTGAATTATTTCCGCGCGTTTCAATGAGAGTCATCATGTTTGTTGCATCAGTAGCATTAACAACGCCAATGTCTGCAAAAGCTATCGCTTGATTCATGTGGTCAAATACCGCGGTGAAATTGACCAATCCCATGGTACAATTTGCTGGGGGATAGACGCCGTCTGTCTCATATTCATCCACAGCAGCCACGATATTACCAAGTATTCCTGCAAGAGCCCCTTCGTAGGCAATAATTGGTGTAGCCAGGTTTAAAACATCAGCAAAAAAGTCAAAGAAACCTAAAGCGGTTTCTGATTCGCTTGCAACAATTTCAGCTCTTTTTTCGTCTGAGAAAATGGCTTTAACATCTGCCAGTTCTAAAGTTGCATTTTGGAAATAGACTTGTGATTGATCGAATTGCCAACCCATTAATAACCGGACGTTTCCAACAAACATACTAAATAATGCTCGTAGGAGACTTGGAGTTTCAAATAGCAGATCGACAGCAATTGGGATTAATGCACTGTATTCGTTGGTGATATTCATCACCATATCAAGCTGGTCAGCCACCTCGTTCAGTACTTGATTAACTTGCTCAATGCCAGAAACATCACGAAGATCATCGGGATCAATACTGAGCAATATTTCTTCAGCACGTAGAACATGGTCAATTACATCACGGAAATGAAGCTCTAAAAGAAGTTCGACATCTTTAATAATATCGCCAACTTCCACTTCCATCTGCGCTAAATCGCTTTCGCTTGGTTTCGTGCCGTTTCCATTGAAATCAAATGATGTCGGAAAGTCTTTGTAAATGTCCATAAATTCTTTGTATTGGTAGAAGAAACCGTCTACTTCAGCGCCGGGGGTAGTCGTTGAATTATCAAACATCCCATGGGCGAGTGGACTAATTGCAGCGAGTAACTCGAATCCCGCAGCTATAGTCGAATTAAACATATCCACTATAAACCCATAACTTCCGCTCACAGCTCGAAGTAGATTAAAGAAACGCAAGCCGGATAATCCTCTATAATTTCCACGAGCAATTTGGAACCACATATCTGCACGATCCAATCGCTCTAGCAATACATTGAAATCGGCATCACTCATATCAGTAAAATTGCCACTGATTAAAGGCATTGCTCCTTCTGCGATATTGCCTGCGCCGGCTGCGAGGGCGCCCCCTGTTTGCACGGTGCTTGAAAGGCTTAATAACACCCAGGGAACGACAACGAGATTTAAAATGATCACTATTGCTTGGACGGGTAAAAGACACCAAGTCCAAACATTTTTCACCTTACTTGTAAACAAGTTTGATGTCAACCACGAGCTTGCAATTACCAGAGTAATCATTACCCCGAACATTATGAGAAGATCAAATACCCATACAAAGGCCGCATAGCTGGTATATTGATCGAATTGATCGAAAATTGTGGGGTCGATTGGGAAGAATGAGAAACTCTTCAGATCACTGTAGGCATTGAGAATCAAACCAACAGCATTTAGAAAGAGAAAATAGGGGCTGAAAAAGCTTGTGGGGTTTTTGCCCAAAGCATAGAAAAAGATAATGGGCGTGAAGAATTGTAGGCCAAAGATCATCATTCCGCCTAAAATGCCTTTGCCAACTTTTCTAACAAAAAGGCCAGGAATGGTCGTGCAAATCAGCAAGAGAACAGTCTCAAGGTATGCCAAACCAGGGCGATGAGAGGTGCCTATGAAATTAAATACTACCATTATAATTGCTGACAATCCCGCAGCAGTAAGCACTCCCAACCAGAACCACTTTTTACTGTGCTCCTCATAAGCAGGGCGTTGTGGTGGTGGAGGTTGAGTTTGGTAGTCTTGATAGACTCCTTCGCCATAGAATTCTTGCTGATAAGGTTCTTCCTCAAAATCCTCTTGGTAAAAATCAGGTGGTTTTTCTTCCGGAGGATAACTTTCTGACCCCCAGCTATAGTCGTCTTTTTTAGCCGGTTTGTCATTATCCTCATTCAAAATATCGATATAGTAATCTTCTTCTGACATTTGTACCAACCTAAAATATTCTAACAAATTATTAAACGCTTCTTTGATAAAAACATTTCATTATGGGCAACCAACTTTTTAGGGAGGAAGAAACTTTTGGACTAATTTTGAAGGCTACTTTCAGAATAGTAGAATCTCCTCTTCGGCTTCAAGGACTTTTTCTTCACGTTCGATATTACGTTGAACTCTGTTTCTGAAATATTTAATAACAAAAATTATTGCAGTAATTGCTAGAAGGAGTGTTAGACCGAGAGCTAATAGAACACGTATTAATTGTCTTTTTGCTGGGTAATCCTTAGGGTTAAGAGGATCCGTATGAAAAGCAACCTCAAGGCCATCTTCAGCTCCATCCCCATCTGTGTCTTTTTTTCTGGGGTTGGTTCCAATTAAATATTCTTCCAGATTTGTTAAGTGATCTAAATCAGTATCGGCGTCACCATTTGCTAACAAAGGATTTAGATTGTTTGCAACCTCATAACCGTCTGGCATGAAATCACCATCTGTATCAGGATTAAACGGATCTGTTGGCTCTCCATAGAAAAATTCCTGAGCATATTCTTCAACATTGGTCAATCCATCCTCGTCTGGATCTTCAAAGGCATCAGTTGCATTAAGTGGATTAAGATGGTAATTGATCTCAAAATTATCGGGCATTTGGTCGCCATCAGTGTCTGGATCATAGGGGTTGGTCCCATAAAGACTTTCATCTTCGTCAGAAATTGAATCCCCATCTGAATCAAAGCTATAGATTATTAATCCCTCTGTCCATGCACCAGAAAAAACTGTTTGCTTACCGAGAACAATACTATAACAATTATGAGCAGTGTTTCCGCCAATATTTTGTAGATGAGAAAGATTAGAAATATCTATTACAGTTATCCCACCGGTGCGATCAGCAATGAATGCAAGGCTGTCATTTAACGCAACGTCTAACGCATACCCTGAAGTTTCTTGAGAGCCAATTACCTGTAAGTTATTATTACTGTTATTAACAATTTGTAAGCCGGCATTCCCAGCTGCAGCGAAGATATAATTCTCGACAATTTTTATGCTAAAAACAGGATTATCAAAATCAAGGAAATCTATCTGAGTAATGTGGGTAATATCAGAGATGTTCAATAAAGTTAGACTCTCATAAGAAGAACCCACTAAAAGTGTCGAACCCAAGACAGTCAAACTATAAATGTCAGGATAAGTGACTGGAAAAAGATAGTCACTTACTTTGCTAATCGCGCTTAGATTTGAGATATTCAATACTTCTATCGTGTTATTTAGTCCAGCTATGAAAAGGAGGTCACCCTTTTCGGCAACTGTCCGGAGAAAAAGGCCACTGTTATAGGAAGCTATTTTTGTTGGATGCGTTTTGTCGCTGATATTAATAAAATAAAGGCCATTATCAAATGCAGTGACAATAGCTAAGTCATCCTTTAAAATGAAATTCTGCACATAAACACCCTCTTCCCGGAAAAAGCCGATCTTTTTAGGAAAGGCTAGTTCTGAAACATCAAAAATCTCAAGTCCCCCTCGACTATCTGCAACATAAAGAGTAGTGCCATCCAAAATGAGATTACTTGCTTGTCCATGGTCAAAAAATTGCCAAAGAAAATGGATGTCTGCCGGATTAGTGGTATCAAAATATTTTATCCCTTGATAGCGCTCTGCGATAACTGTAAGTCCATTTTCTACAGCAACATCGCGTGTTTTCCCATTTGTGTCATAGCTATCAAGAATGACGGGGTTCGATGGGTCAGAAACATTTGCTAATAAAAGGCCAAAATCAGCATTTGCACAATAAGCAATGCCATCTTTCACTGTTATATCTAGCATCTCGCCCCAACCATTGAAAATTGTTGCTACTAAAACCGGGGCTTGAGGCATTGTGATATTAATTATTTGCACTCCTTTCGTCGAGCTGGCAAGAAAAGCGAATTTTTGTTCATTAATAGTGGTAGCATATACTCCCCGCGCATAATTTATACTATCATTCCATACACCAATTAGGTCTGGTTTTTCAGGGAATGTCAAATCGAGGATTTTAAGCCCAAGGCCCCAGGTAGATAAACAAATATGCTTTTTTAATACGCTAATACCCCGATGGAGCATACCATCAGTCCAACTCGAGATGCTTTTTGGATCATATGGATTGCTGACATCATACAAGAAAAAGCCATTGAAATCAGTGATAATGTATAAGAGATTAGAATACATATCTACTTCCCGAACCATCCCACCTGGGTCAAGATTGAAGATTGTGCGCGGATTTTGTGGATCCTGAATGTCGATTATTGCCACACCAGAACTTCCTTGTGAAACATAAGCAAAATTTCCTTTAACATAAACATCCAAGGCATTTCCTTGCGTTCTTTTCGACGATAGCTTTACAGGATTAGAAGGATCAGTTGAATTTATGATTTCTAAGCCTTGGTCGTAATTTGCTACAAAGGTTAATCCATTTGCTAATGCCACACCTTCAGCTCTTCCCCCATCATCGTCAAATTGAGCTTTTTCGATTAATCCAAAGGCCTTCGTTTTGAGAGAAAATTCTTGTTCTAAGGGTGATGGCAGTAACCCTGTAACTTGAGTGGTTCTTGTTGGGAAATAATCGCCGGTTAACTGTATTTGAGGAGCTATTGGTAAAAGAATTCCTAAGATAAAGAAAATTCCTAAAAAGCGCCATACCCTCAACAAATTTTCACCTTAAACGTTAACTAAATTACTTTCTCATTCCCATTCAAAATACTTTTTGACCAAAACCAATTTTCAAATGGAGAGATTTTTCCAAAATTACACATTAATAATATTTTTAATAGAAGCAAAGGACTATAAAGAATCAACAATAAAAGCCTTTTACGTGAGAGAACAATGTCCAATAGAATTGCGTATGATAATACTGCTCAAAATAAATATATGAAAGGGATGATTATCTCCCCAACAGCTTTTAAAATAGGTTCTAACATTTTAAAAGCTATTTTAATGGAGATAATTTGTACCCCCAAACCTGGTTTGGTTGATAGAGCAAATGCTGGTGCACATAAAGATATGGATATTAGCACCTTTATGCAGAGTACGGCAGCAATCGCACACTTTATGTCTGTTGCAGCACAGGTGGCTATGGACCATCGGGGTGACCTCAATGCTTTATTGCCGAAAATTCGAGCAATTGGTCTATCAGCAGAAGAAGAGATGTTTCTTGCTACCGATAATGTAAACACTCAAAAAGGATTGATATTCAGTGGTATGCTTATTGCTGCAGCCGCTGGCTATCTTACCGCTCGCGAAACTGGTGACTTAAAATTACTGCGCATCATTCAAACCATTCAAAAGATTACAGAAGGGATCGTTGAACGAGAACTCATGCAGCTCGATAAGAACGAACAGAAAATCACCGCGGGTGAATGGCTCTTTCTCGATTCGGGAGTGACCGGTATCAGGGGCGAGGCTGAAAAGGGCTTTCCAAATGCAGAAGCAGCCTATCAAGTTATTGTTAAGGCAAATGCAAGCGGAATTCCTTTTGAACGCGGGCTCATCATGGCACTTTTGTTTTTAATGACGCGCGTGGATGATACAAATATTCTAGCTAGACATGGAGCGGAAACATTGACCTATGTTCGAAATCAAGCCAACAAGCTTGTGTTAAGTGAAAATGCCTATAGTGATGAATGGCTAGACAAGGTCCGTGAGCTGGACAAAGACTTTATCGAGCAAAACATTAGTCCTGGAGGGTGTGCTGATCTTCTTGCAGTAGCACTTATGTTTTATTATCTAACTATCCCTGATAAGAGAATGCACTAACCACTCTTCTCTTTTATTTTTTTAATTATTGGTTTTGCTGCAGGTGAGCGGAGAAAATCCAATGTCGTTTTTGGAACGATTTTAGCAATCGCGTCAAATTTCCCTTCAACCAGTAATTTCCGAACTTTAGAAGCACTAATTGCCTCTCCATCCAATTCTTTTCGAGGGATAATTTTAAGCTCAATTCCTTTTGGGACCAAAATTTCTTGCATTGCTTGATTATAAGCATGTGTTACCGGGCAAAAAGGTTCTTCGCCAACATAGCGCCTAGTAATTTTCAACGCTGGAACGATGTATTCAGCAAAAATCGTTACATCTAATCGCGCTTGTGCAAGTGAGATATTTCCGGATTCTTTCATAAAGTATCGGGGGAAAGTTGCTTGTGATATAATGTATTCTCCACCTTCTAGGACGAGAACATTTTCGATATGCTTTGTGCCTTCCTTTACCAATTGTAAACGTACGTCTGTTGGAAAAACAGAGCGATTTTCTGTCACAACAAAAACAATAAGTAGGTCACATTCTTTAGCAGCAGTTTCGATTAGATACTGGTGTCCTAAAGTAAAAGGATTACAATTAACGACAATAGCACCAATTTGCGCTGGTTTTATTGAGAATGTGGTTATTTTCCGGTCCAATTCCCCTTTTAATTGCTCGAGATAATCTTGAATGGTTTGCGGTCCCATCTCGAGGAGTGCAATCTCGTCTGTTTGAGCGATCAATTTAAAACCACTAAAAACATTTCCTGAAGATTCATCCAGGTTTTTTGGGCTCGTGAAAATAAAGAGATGTTCTCTCCCTCTTCTGAATTCTTCTTTTACTAACAACGAGAGCAGATGAGCTGAAAAGCCAAGGCCACGATGGGCAGGCGACACGCCCATACATTTTATCACCATCCCTTCAAAACTGCCTGTCCCAACAATTTCGTTAGTGGTTTCATCGGTGATGATTATACTTACCTCCACCGTTTCTTCATACTCGAGACCGATCGTTTCAAGAAAACTACTTATTCGCTTTTTTTCCTTAGCTGTTGGCTTCTCCAAAATGCTGATAGTATATCCAGGGAGAGACATGAAGCAAATTCCTTCTTTAAGATCCGAACTAATGATTAGCTATTTTTATTCTTTTTTAGTTGTTGCCTGGTCAAAATATTTTCGGAAGTTGGGGTTTTTATCGATACATTTGATTTTCCCAGTAGCAAGATAGGACAACGCTGCACCACCACTGAGAATAACCTCGATTGCATCTCCAAAGCCACTGGTACGCATATAGGCTGCAGAATCACCGCCTAAGATTGTTATATTTAGATCCTTTTTCAGCAATCGAGCGATGAAGGGCAAGGTATTCAAACCATATTCGTCCACCTTGCCGAAGGGCCCAGCTTGAACAAAACACCACTCGAACTCTTTTAGGTCATTATTATTCTTAATGAACATTCCAGAGGAAGAGGACAGAAAGGAGAGAATAATATCATTAATGAAATAATTTACAGTGTGTTCACCTATGTCGAGGATCATTCCATCATCATGTTTAGCTACATCTGCAATGCTAAGCGTTCGAATGGTTCTTCCAGCGTCACCAATCTTAACTGTAAAGTCAATTGGAAGATAAAAATCTGCGCCATTTTTTAGCACTTCAAGCAATTCTTTAGCAACATCTACCCCGCGATTTTCCAAGAATTCATTATTTAATTTTCCCAAAGAATAGCCCCCTGCTCGAAGTAAGAGTTGAGCAGGAATACCACCAAAGAAAGCAATGACATTTTTCCTCGAAAGAATCTTTTTCATATTCTCCAGTTTATCAAATTTCGCCCCACCAAAACCAAACATAATTGGTTGAGAGGAATATAAGCGCTTACGAATGCGCTCTATTTGCTCAAATTCTTTGATAAATTCCGGTCCAAAAAGAATAGGTGTCGTATCAAAAACTGGTGCTAAGGAGGTGTTTGCTCTATGTGAAGTTGGAAAGGCATCAATAATATAATAGTCAAAAATAGGGTCGAAAACCTTATTGAAAATCTTTCGCCCTTCTTCTAAATTGTTTTCCAAACTTCCTACATTAGGAATCATTTCCATCCGGGTATTTTCTAAGACAACAGCATCGCCAGGTTGAAGTCCAATGAAATCATATTCACTCAAATTTTGGAGCGAATCGTTTTGAAAATGGACATTGATGTTGTGCAACATCCCATTAAGCAGGTCAGCATGTGACTCGAGCGAAATACAATTTGCATCCGGACCATCTTTCGTGTATCGTCCCTGATGAGCAAAGATCACCGGCACATAACCCATTTTTGTTATTTTTACAATTGTTTCCGCGCAAACATCCATTCTAGGGCTTTTAACAACCCGTTTGTAGATTTTCCCATCGATTTCATCTACACTTAAAGGGCTGTTAATATCTACACGAACCCCCACCAAACCTGTCTTTTTCTCCTTCATCTTTTCATATGAATTTTCTTTCAAGATTTTTTGATAGATTTCACCTGACAAAACAGTGCTCTCCTTCTTCATTTTGAGGGATACCGTTGAAAATTGATTGTTGGCTAGTTGCATATTATTTAATTAGATAATATAAAGGTTTTTTGCCAAATAGAAAAATGAGTGAACTTTTTCTTAAGGGAAAGAACGAAATTGAAAAAAATTCTCGAGAAAAAAAAAGAGTAAAGAGTTGAAAGTTTACTTTTTGGAATATTTGTTAATCAAACTTTCAACGGATTCACTTGTATTTTTAGCAATTTTCTCGAGAGATCTTCTTGCAGCAAATTTTAGTGCATCAGTATTTTTATTTTCTAAAACTTTTACCAGAGTAGCTGCAGCTTTAATGTGCCCAATGTCACCCAAAGCAGTAGCAATTTTATATCTCAGCTGTTCATTATGTTCGCTATGAAGATATTTTTCGAAAATAGACAATGCTGAAATATCGCCAACATCACAGAGAGCACCAACAATGCTTTCTTTAACGGGCAACTCTGTTTCTACTTTGTATTTTTCCAGGAGAATCTTTGAAGAGCTCTTATCTCCAAGCCGTTTCGAAATCCCACCTAAGGCAAAGGCAGCATTTTCCCGTACGATGGGATTGGCATCATCCAATTTTTTACGTAAAATTTCTATTTCTTTTTCTGTACCATTACTAATAAGCCAATAAGCACCTTTCTTTCGTTCGCTTTCTTTCCTGCTGGAGAGTTTTTTAATGGCTTTCTCATTATCCATTCTTGCACGTTCATATCTTGTGACTCGTTCTGCTACATAATAGGAAACTAAACCGCCAATGGCAAGCAGTGGGAGGAGGAGACCCAGCCACCATAAAACATGCTGTCTTTTAATGGTAATATAAGTCATCATTTCATTTTCATTCAAGTTTAAAAACATAAACGTCCATTCTTCCCAATCAGGAATGACTTCTGTTACTTCAAAATATTCTGAATGTGAGACATTATAATAAAAGAGATATTCTCCTGAGGTCTCAGTAAGATTGTAAGGCGTCAACCTTCCTTGCTCGAGATCTGTCAAGGTTTGTCTGTCAATACAAAAAACTAAGAGCCAATAAGAAGTAGGTACAGTTTCATTAAAGAATACACTTATAGTGAATCGCTGATTCTTGAAATTCCTGATCGAATACCGGAAGGCATTATTCAAACCTGGCTTGATAGATTTTATTCCTTTAAAATCTGTTGCACCCATTGCGGTGTAAGTTGAAGCAGCAGTTATAAAAATAAGTGCAAAGGTAAAGATATAGACTCTTGACATTCTTTTTAAGGTCTTAATCAATTGATATCCTCCTCTTTTTGAAGATTTGTTTGATATTGCATTTAATATTTTTGTATGTTATCAAATTAAACACTTAAGAATTTTTGCCTAACTTAAAATTACTTTTTATATCCTGTAATAGCCTACTGCTCTGCCCCAAAAGGCGGGGGTAACTGTTGCACTTGTTTTGGAGGGGTTTTAATGCTAGTAGTTGAATCCTGATATAAAGATGTTTGATAGAGTATTTCACCTGTAACCTTTACGCCTTCTTCTAACGAAATGTTCGCGCCATAAAGGTTGTTAGCCTTGGAATACTCTTCCAATAAGATCTCCTCACCAAAGACGTCTTCAATTGTTGCACGAGAACCAATGATAACATTCTTAGCAACGATTGTTCCAATGGCTGTTCCTCGTCGTCTCAACTTGAAAAACTGTGCCACTATTGTTGGAGCATCAATTTTTTTATTGACATCAATTTCTTTTGCTTTAATTGTGAGAGTACTTTTGCATTGACCGCCAACAACAAGTCGTTTTTCACATGTCAATTTACCGCCGCATTTTATTATCCCACCCACCTTCAAACTTTCACCCATAAGATTTCCCTCTACGCTCATCCCTCCCCCCACATCAATGGTTCTAAACTTGAGGTCTGTCGCACAAGTTAAGTTTCCACCAATTTCAACATTGCCTACCTTTGCATGGGCCTTAAAAGAAGCCGAACCACCAACGTCAATTTGTTCAGCTTCAAATTCGTCCGCTACCTGTAAGGCTCCACCAACTTTAATCACAGCAATTTTTCCGCCGGCTATTTTAGCAACCCCACCAACCTTCAATTCCTTTATTTCTGCAGTATCAAGTAGCTTTGCAGTACCACCAACAATTAGAGTACCAATTGTTGCTCTGCCAAAAATTTTAGCAATTCCGCCGGCCTTTACAGTCTCAACTTTTGCTGCTCCTCCAACTCGAAGTTTATTCCCTACTTTTATTGTCTTTGCAGTAACATCTACCTCAATGTGAAGACTATTTCCAACGGAAATGTCAGGGCATGAAAAATTCCCGCCAATATCAAGACTATTTCCAACAATAGCAAAATGATGCAACTCCAAATTACCAAGAATTTCCCCACTGCCTTTCCGTGCTTCAAGGCTTTGGGCCTGAAGATTTCCCTTACAGAAAAAATGCCCTTTAACAACAATTGCACCCTCGACTTTAATGGTACTCTCTTCAGCGATAAGTTCGGCATTGTCATTTATTAACAGATTTCCATTAACTTTACTAAGGGTTACCTGTTGTCCTTTTTTTACTACCAGTTCGTACATTAGGAAGCCTTCTAAGGATTTTTTCATTGTCGTTTTTTAAAGTCTATTCACAAAATGTATCCAACAATTCGTATGTTTATTTTTATGTCTATTCCTTCTTAATTAAGAAAAAGCATCGAATGATCGACATACTCTTATCTTCTGTATGTTTTTGAAAGCTTTTTCTCTTTTCTGGATATTAGATCTGTTTTAGAATTTAAGGTGGTGATGGCAATTCGCTGACTTGAATCGGTTTCGTTTTTATTTTTGCTTTCGGTTCGGCGTTTAATTCTTTAACATAAAACACTTTCCCTTTAAGCTTAGCATAATTTTCGAGGGTGATTTTTTCTGCATAGACGTTTCTTGCAACGCTCTCTTCGTACAATGTCAATTCTTTTGCATATATGTTGCTTGCTCGAGCTTTTTCTTTTAGTAGCACTTCATCTGCAATAATGATTCCTTTAACGACTCCCTTTTTGGCAACAGCAAATGAGTTGGCAATAATTTTTTTCGCGACAATTTTTTTGCCTGCAGAGATAACTGTGCACGTTAATTGTCTCAGCTTGCATTTGTGTCCTGCGGAAAGACGATCCTCAATTGCCAAGTTCTCCAAAGCACTTATTTTAAAACCTGCATTTATTGCCTGTCCTGAGCTTTCTTTTAAGAGGGTAATTTGAAAGCCAGCATTCATTTTCTGAAAAGTGACTGGTTGGAAAGCTTTGATCCGAAAGCCTGCATTTGCTTTTTCGATTGATATTTTATTCAGGAATTTTATTTGGAACCCAGCATTTGCTGTCGCAATTTCAGCCGGCCCTTTTATTGTGATAGAAAAGCCTGCACTCGCACGCTCAATTTTTCCTTTTTCAAAGAAAATACTGAAACCTGCCCTGACATTTTCAACAAAAGTGTTTCCTAAAAGGCTAACTTTCCTACCTGCATTTACTGCTTGTAGATGATTTTCGCCAATTAATCGGACAAGGCCACCTGCTCGTAGCTGTTCTACGTTGTTTGTTCCCTTAATAATAATTCGTGAACCAGCAGTAATTTTATCAACTTTAGCTCCTTTAAAAACTATAACTGCTTTCCCTGCCGAAACTTCTTCTGCGGTAATTTTACCATTTACAACAAGCTTCTTTCCAATAGTAACCTCTCTTTGACATGTTAGATCGCCGAACACAAACACCGAACCTGACTTGGTTTCTAATGAGCGTGCTTCAAGATTACCTTTACATTTGAATCCCCCATTGTTCTTAATTCGACCATGGACTATAATTGTCCCTTTCTCAGCTATTAGAAAAGCTCCCTTGCCAATTTTCAGGTCGCCATCTACTTCTGTTAATTTGACCTTCTTTCTTTTTGGTATTTCTATTCGTTGATGAATAACCATTTTCATTCACAAATTATGAGTCATAATTAGTCACTAATAGTTACCATATAAAAAGAAAATTCACTTTTTGGGGACTCAAAAAGAGACTTCTTCTTGTGAGGTCACATAATGTGACTTGCATGTATAAAAAAATCATTTATTTGGTATGCTATTTGGAGCCAAATTTGAAATTAACAATATCTAAAAGCATCTTCGGTTTATCTGAGAATATACCATCAACACCCCAATCAAGCAGCCTGAACATGTCGCCGGGCTCATTTACTGTCCAAATATGTACAGCAATTTCAACTAAATGGCATAGTTTGAAAAATTCAGGACCATAAAAAATTCTCATGCCAAAGATTTTTTCTGGAATTTGCAACGCAAAGTAAGGCAATGGCTCTCCCACAACTTCTTCTTGCTCCAAAACAAGGTCATCAGAGAACGTGAAAGGCTTATTCTTCTTGAACCACCTGTAAACACCTCTTTTGAATTTCCAGACCTCTTGAGGGCTTGCACTAGTCGGAGCACCTGACTGGAGTCGAAAGCCTTTAAGTTGTTTGTGATGGAAAGAACCAATCATTACTCGATCTTCGGCATTTAACTCTTTGATTTTTCGAGCCAAGACTGTCGGGGCACGCGAAAGAGTGTCTTTTATGTCCATATTAAATTTCATATCTGGGAAGCGGGTCAGGACTTCTTCAAGCGTTTGGATTTGTAATCCCTTTCCTCGAAAAGGATAACTTCCCTCCAATTCCCCAACACCTTTGAAACGATAGCCCATATCTAATTTTTTGAGTTCTCTAAGCGTTAGAGATTTCACTGTACCCTTCCCATTTGTCGTCCGGTCTACGCGAGCATCATGAAAAAAGACAATTTCATCATCACGTGTGATTCTCAAATCTGTTTCTATAACATCCACTTTCAACTTGTAAGCGTCTTCATATGCCCGTAGACTGTTTTCAGGGGTATTTGCACTGTCCCCCCGATGTGCCATTACAAGAGGTCTCTTCCCTTTTAGAAAGGGGACGGGGCTTTTTCGCCACATAATAAACTGCCTTCGTATTTAGGTAATTATGTTTTTTCATTAAATAAAAATTTCCGTTTAGAATTGGTTTGAAAACTCTCCTGAAATGGAAAATAAAAACGCTTTTTTATATGGGAAAAGATAAGCACTCTCATAGGAATCTTTCAAAGAAATTTCACCTGTTCGAATAATAAAAAATTTTAAATTTTGAAAAAAGGTGAATACCAAAACACAGTTTTATGTGGGGATTTATTTTGGACACCATTTCTCCTGCAAAGAAGTCAGAGATTTATGATTTAGTTAAGAAACAAAAGAAAGCCAGACTTAATTGGGTGGCAACAATTTGCCAAATTTCAGAGGAGGAGCTTGTTTCTGTTGCACCTGAAATTGGTTTGTTAATCGAAGGGGAGTTTATTTGCATCGCTTCGGCCTCAACTAACCAACAATGCAAGCGAAAAAGGCAGTTTAAGAGAGAGCAAATTATTGCTAGTATTATAAACGATCTATATTATTCTTATAACCCTAATCCCGTTGGGAGTGACATTTTACCCTTAGTAACTGTTTTTTTCTTACCAAGTAGTGAAATCTTAAAGACAATTGAGAAGAATACCCAGCAAACTTTGACTGTACTACGTAGCTATTTTACTCAACTAACAGATGATGGATTGAAAATTTTTATCACTGTTGAAGATTATTTGCAAAAAATCTTCTTACCAAAATTCACAGGGAAAATCTCATCTGAGCTTGAAAGAGAACTTCTCCTCGAAGCAAAAGCCATTGATTATCAATTATCTTTGGAAGCAAATGAAATTGCTGCAAATAGCATTCATTTAAAGAAGAAATTTCTAGGTTTAGTTAAGAAATACGAAATTCATTTCCCAGGTGGAGGAATTTCTGAGGTTCCGGCCAGAGATTTTTATGATGTAAAAAAGGCGTATCTAAAGATACTTCTTTCTATGCTCCGCGAGAAATTCTATCGAACAACAAATTTCGAGAAGGAGATTCAAAAGAGAATTAGCATGAAATATTAATCACAATGGTACAAATGAATGACAATTTGCATAGACATTCTTATGAAAAAAATCTGAATTCATCATTGTTGCTTGAAAAAGTAATCTCGAATTTGATTATGTTTCAATATGATAGCATTTCCAATCAAAGAATAAAAAAGAGCAACAGGTCTCCCAGCTTTTAACATTTCTAAGCCTTCTTCTCTTGAAAATATTATCTGGGAATTATTACAAAATTAGATAACTTAATAAAGTTAAGCCTTCGAAGTTAACACACAAAGTAAAAAAAATGACCCCGGTGGTTTTAAAAAAATTGGCAGACTTTTTCATAGGTGAAGCTTTACAGGGAAAGGGAAATGAACTTGCGCATGTTGATCTAATGATCGGCGATAAGGATGGACCGGTTGGTCATGCTTTTGCAAATGGTATGACACAGCTTTCACAAGGCCACACACCCTTGTTAGCATTAATAAAACCAAACTTGCAACCGCACCCCCGTACACTTATTGTCCCGAAAGTAACAATTGAAAATCTCGACCAAGCGGGAAAGATTTTTGGCCCGGCACAAATGGCTGTTGCTAAAGCCGTCGCCGATGCCGCTGCAGAAGGTGACATTCCCCAAGAGAAGCTTTTCAAATATGTTATTATTGTTAGTGTATACATTCATCCAAAAGCCGAAGATGAATCCAAAATTTATTATTACAATTATGGTGCTACCCGCTTAGCAATTAAGCGTGCTCTAAGCGACTATCCACCACTCAAGAAACTCATTGCTGAAAAGGACCGTGCTAAGCATCCCGTGATGAAATTCAAACCACAAACTCTTTGGAACCCGCCTTATTTACAAATAGCTTTAGATGTTGGTTCGCTATCTCAAGCAGTTAAAATTGTTGAACAACTACCAAAGTCAGAGCGGATCATCATTGAAATTGGTACACCTTACATCAAAAAATACGGCATTGAAGAAACTGTCGGTCGAATGCGCCAGATCAAACCGGGCGCGTACATTATTGCTGATATGAAAACTCTCGATGTAGGACGAGCGGAAGTAAATGCTGCTGCAGATGCCACTGCAAATGCGGTTGTAGTGTCCGGGATTGCTCCGGAAAGCACCATTGCCGAGTTCATTCGTGCCTGTAATAAACGAGGAGTCCATGCCTGGATTGACTCTCTTAATACCACACAGACAGAATTTCTGGCGATGCTGGGACGCTTAAAAGAAAAGCCAAAAGTGGTTATTCTTCATCGTGGCATTGATCAAGAAGATGCTCAGAAAACCGGCGCAGCAAAGAAAGAAGGCACGTCTGCTTCACGAAGCGTTTGGGGCGACATTAAACAAATCAAAAAGATTACTGGCGGACTGGCAGCAGTTGCTGGAGGTTTGAAACCCGGCAAACCATTAAATGATGCATTGAAAGCCGGTGCTGATATCATTATCGTGGGTAGATACATTTATCGCTCGAGTGATCCAAACAGGGCAGCTATGCGCTTCCTCGATGAGATGGAAATCGAGCCAGACACAATGCGCCTTTTCGACAAATTAGACTATTAAAGGGAACAAACGTTCCTTTCCCTTTTCTTTTTGTTTTTGTTGTTATACTCATTAATTTGAGGTTGTTGTACTTTCTTCTTCTGGATGTTGCATACTGTCAATGACTTTTTTGAATTTAAGGTAACGATAGAAACCAAAACCGAGAACAATAGCTCCAATTCCCACAAGGATCCAACCAATAACAATATACGCAAGCTCATCGACAAACTTTATTAGCCCAAAACCACCCGCAACAAAGGCAAGGGCAGTTCGTACAAATGCCAGGAAATTGCGTTCATTAGCCAGCTTAGTCCGGTCAATTGCAAGATGATCCCGGAGGATTAATTCTTTCGGGTCAATATTGTATAATCTTCTCTTCATTTTTGTTTCAAACATCCAAAAGTATCTGTTGTTTTGTGTGTGTAATCGCTTCGACTTAAAAAGAAAATGACTAAGAAAATAAATAAATTGATAGGAGCGAAATAGGAATAACCAAACGAGTTTTACCTTTCCCCAAAAAATTAACACCGAGATGTTATTTTTGGGGTCATTTTTCTGTTAAAACCTTCCAAAATTGCCTTTGCTATGTTTATGAAAGGTATTTTAAGATTAAGAGCTATTATTTACTTGGCGATAAGAAAGCCTTCAAAAAGACCTATAAAAGCAAGGGTCAAGTAATGCTTTTATATGGGATTTCTGAAGGAAAAAGACCACGAAAGAATATTGTAAACCTAAAAACCCAGAAGGTTTGCAAGACGCTTGAAATGGTCGCCTTATCGCCACTTTTTACTTTGGTAGAGAAACAACGCTTATCCAACCTGGGTGTGTTTTTGCCTGACTTTTTTTTATCCAGAGTATTCCTTACGTTAAAAAAATTAGGAAATATTTGCCTTACATAAACTAGTGCGAGAAAACCAAACAAAGTAAAAATCGCTGGAAGAAATTTGCTAGAGAATAAATCTTGAAGAGAGAAAAAGGCTAATCTTTCTTTTCCCAGGAAAGAACAATTGAAGCTAAGCGTTGGATTTCATTTATTTCTCCTTCAAGATAAATAAGGACTTTTTGCCAACTACCGAATTTTTTAATTTCGATCTTTTCAGTGCTTGAAGGGAGACCCAAAACGTAAGAAACTGCATCAACATGATTATTGAAGTGTTTAACTTCATCTCTATATTTAATTGCGTAACGATCAATTGCAGGCATCTATCTCACATCCTTTTGATAAGCAATTATTATTTGTCCTTCTACTTTATGAGTCTTATTGTAACAAAGGAATATTCCCTACTTTCTCAAAGGAAATTCCCTACATCTTTGAAAATCTTAATTAAGAGCATTAACCAATTATTTCAAAATTCATATTACAATTGAATGGTTGTTTGCATTGCCTGAAAAATCACCGGAACAAATCAAAACCCCCTACCTTTCGGAGGAGGTTTATTTAAAAAAACGCACTCCTTTTCATGCACAAGTGGCGATTTTCAAACTCCGTGCCTGGAAGTTTTTAGCCCACCATCCCATGTGTAGTGAATATGAAGATCACTTTTTCCGGATTGGTGAGTTTGGTTTTTGTATTGGTTGTTCAATGATTTATTCTGCAATTTTTATCTATGCGGTGCTTTTTTTTACTGTGCCAACCATTTTTCGTTACAATTATTGGGTGACCGCCTCTCTTCCATTTGCAGGATTTGGGTTAGCAATCATTCATCGTCTGATAGGATTGAAAAATAAATGGACAAAAGCCTTCTCTCGCTTTGTTTCTGGTTTTGGCATAGGAGCCTATCTTGCGTTAATAATTCAAACCTTTTTTATTCCGCATCGATGGTGGTTGGGATTAATCCTATTTGCTCTTTTATTTCTCGGAAATCAATTATATGGTATTAGCAGGGGAAGAAATGCCAATCGCGAGAAATGTCGAACTTGCCCACTGCACCTTAACAATAGTTGCGATCCAGAACGGAACACTAATATCCGCGTCCGGAAAGTCTATGCAATAGTCGAAGAGGAACTGGAAAAAGCCCGACAACAAGTCGCACAAAAGAGAAATAAAAAGGAAAATAAGACTTAAGAGAAAAAGCTTAATTATTCTCTTCTGACTATTTACAATAGTTTTTTATATTTTTACACATTTTTGTTCAGTATTGGACTTAGAAGTTGAGTTTTTATGGCAGAAAAAAAAGAGGAAGGAGCTTTCGAAGGTATCGATGAGCCTTACAAAGATACTGAAGAGGCTTTTTCTAAAATTCCTCCTCCGCCAAATGACAAGGTAGGAGCCGAGGAAACGACACCTGTTGACCAATTCCCATCACAAGAACCACCAGAAGAGCAATTAGAAGGAACAATAATAGACCAACAACCTGAAAGCGAAGACGAGCTGAGAAAAAAGAAAAAACGGCGAAATATAATCCTCATTATTGTTTTTGCAGTAGTTTTGCCACTACTCATCATCATCGGTGTGTTTGTCTTTATCTTTCTCGCTCTAGTTGGTGCTTTTCAAAGTTGTTCATCACAATGTTGTCAAAACTGTTCTGACTCTTGTATAAATTCTTGTTCAGACTCTTGCTGCCAGGGATGCAGTGACTCTTGCAATGCTAGTTGTAATTGCGGTGATAGCTGCGCAAATTCTTGTAGTAGTTGTAATTGCGATTGTGGAAGCACCATTCAACAAGCAGAAAAAACCTCCAGCTCAATCAAGCTCTTAAAATGGACTTTTTACACGATTATAGGGGTTTTCTTCAAATAAGGAAGAAAAACATTCCTTTTTCCCAAGCGATTGTGCAAAAGGAGAATACTTTTATTGGGTAAATTAGTATTTAATAAAACATATTAATCTCATATAAAAAGGTTGATTTAAATGGCCGAAGGAGTTAAAGTACCGGATCCTGACTTCGAGGCTAAGAAAAAGCGTCGCAGGAGGATTTTAATCATCATTTTTGCGATTGTTTTGCCAATAATCATTGTTGTTCTGGTGATTGTCTTTTTCGTCTTGTTATTAACTGGACTTGCAACAGGATTGACAAATGCCATCTGTAGTGCATGTGGGGAATCATGTGCGGATTCATGTACAAATAGCTGCCAGAATAGCTGCAGTGGTTCCGGAAGAATTGGTTTTAAGGAGTCACTTGTGAACTCTTTGAAAATGATAAAGTGGTTCTTCTATTCAATTTTTTACAAGTAACCGAGTTTTTCTCGGTTTTCTCCCTCTTTTTCGAGGTGTTTTTTAGAAATATTGAAAAAATAATTTTAAACAGCAAAGGTATTGTTTTGTAATTGGAAGGTTTCCATAGTGAATTCCCGGGCAAAAAAAATTGGTTTCGTTCTTGGTGCATCAACAGAGCAAGATACCTTACTTGTCAGGCTCGATGAAAATGTTGAGCATGAAGACATTGTCGAAGGGAATTTTGTAAGTATCCCTCTTGCAACGGGACAAACAATTATTGGACGCGTTATGAACATTCGTGCTGTAAACCCGCAATTGAGTGATGAACGGTATGCCAAATTTTGGATGGATCGATTACGACGTTCGTTAGAATCACGTGCAATGTTAGAATTTACAGAATTTCATATAATTGACATTGTCCTGGTTTCGAGTATTGCTCCGGATAAAATGAACATTACAACACCAAATGCGTGGATTTCCCCCGGGTCGATGGTTTTTGAATGTAATGACGAATTACTCGAGTTGGCTGTTTTTGGGAAAGAACGGGGGGAAATGTTTATTGGCTATTTTGCTGAACATTCAGGAGAGATCCCTGTAAAGTTAAATCCGAATGTCTTGGGCTCAGATGGTTTGGCGATTTTTGGCTCTCGAGGCAGCGGGAAATCGTATGCTGCAGGAGTTATTATTGAAGAGTTTGCAGAGTTTGGGCTCCCTTCGTTAATTGTTGACCCCCATGGTGAATATTGGGGGCTATCACAAACAGTAGGACCAAAAGGAGACAATTCCCTACCCAAATATTTTGTAAAAGTTCTTTATCCCAATAAATATCCACCTCGCTATTTCCAAGACATGCAAAAAATGGCAAAGAAATTAGACGTCAATCTCTCCATTGAACCAATAACCATGCTCTTTAGTGAAATTAGCACCTCTGAAATGTTTAGCTTTATGTATGACTTGACCCACACCCAAAAAGAAAAGATCGAGAATACCTGGTATGATATCCGTGATTCTTTGGGAAATGCAATTTGCTATGATATCGATGGTTTTCTAGGCTTTGGAATTGAAAATGGCATTATTGATGGTGCTAGCCGAAAACCCATAGTACGAAAACTGGAAGTCTTTCGCAAAATGGGGTTCTTCACAGAGCTTAATGGAGCAATTTGTCATTATTCCGGTCAAATCATTCAAGAATTTGATGAAAAATATCGTCGAAGAGAAACAAGTGATAAGACGAAAGAACTCGCAAGTTTAACAAGTGTGAAAAGTCATTTTTCGCCTGAACAAGCAACAATTTTAGATGTAAGCCAACCCATGCTTGATGAGCGAGCGCGAAGAATCTTCGTTTCGAGTTATCTTAACCGGCTGCGAAGATCAATGGAAATTAAAGATATCCAAAGGGTCTTTCTCTTAATAGAGGAAGCGCATCGATTTATTCCCATAGGTGAATCCCCAACAAAGAAAGCTATTGAATGGTTTGCCCGAGAAGGACGAAAAATGGGAGCCGGCTTAGGCATTGTTAGTCAAAGACCCAGTGGACTCGATAGAGACATTCTTTCGCAATGCAATTCGAAATTAATTTTCCGTATCACAGAACAATCAGATCTTTTAGTCGCCAAAGACATTCTTGCAGGATTTGCTACCCGATACTTGGGATTGCTCCCCTATCTGGAACGAGGAACAGGTGTTCTAACGGGTGCTGCTTTACGAATCCCCATTCTGGTTAAATTTAGAGAGCGAAAGTCTATCACCAAATATGGCGAAACTGTCGCGCTGGTTGACTTTCCACAGGATAAAAGAAAGTCACGAGAAGCAGAAAAAAAGCGCTGGTAAAATACTCAAAAAAAAGTAATTAAAACTAAATAAATAGCTTTTTTAAGCTCTTTTTCTTGTTAGCTGTTGTTTGGTGTTATGAATGCTAAGCGAATTCCCCCCTGAACGGCATGCTGAGCTTCTCACAATGTTTAACAAACACAGATTTTTACGCGTCATGATTAAAACCATCCTAAAGGATCAAACAGGGGTTATTCTTGTGGACAATTTAGCTCGACCAAAAGTCGCCCTATTAACCTACAAGGTAATGGAATTCGTCGGGGGGTTGAGCCGGAATAAAAATGCTAAGGAAGTTATAGCCAAAATCTCAGAAAATAAACTTTTACTCTTTCCGAATGATTTCTGGTTGCGCTTAGCAAGGAAACACCTGATTTTAACGGCTTTTCCGAGAACGAAATTTTTATCCCGAAAAAGTAACCTACTAAAGGCGAACAGAAAATTACACAAAAAGGAATTACCAAAAGGGTATAGCTTGAAGAAAATTTCTTATGAAATCCTCGAAAACATCAATCCGAAAATTGCCCCAACAATCTTACCTTTTTACAAGTCGCCAGCTGATTTCATAGAGCGAGGGATGGGCTATTGTATTATTCACGACGAAAAAAAGTTAGTAGTAAGCATTGCTGCTTCGGCAATGCCCATTTATGATGATGAATTTAACCTGCTCGTTGTGACTGACCCTGACCCTAATTATCGCCGCAAGGGATTTGCTACCATTGCAGCAACAGCATTAATAGGAGAATGTTTGGAGCGAGGGATTAAATTGCATTTCGATTCTGATAGTGAAATCTCCACCCGATTTGCTTTAAAATTGGGCTTTAGTCGCCCTCAACATTATACTGCATATATCTGTTCTCGCAATCTCTTGAAAGAGAAACGACTACATCAGCAACAGAAAAGCGATTAAACTTTTTCTTTTTTTGTAACTTTAAATAGAAAAACTCAAATTTCTAATTAAAAATAACCATTAATATCTTATAAAAAAGTAAGATGTTTGTGGAAGAGGATAAAAAGAAGAAACTGAGCTCTCTTCTTTTAATCAGGTTTGGAAAGATATGAGAAAATATTTACATGAAATAAGAGTGATAGTTCTTTGTATTTTTCTTACTTGGGGATTTGTTTTTTTGGTTTCAAACATTAAACAAACAAAGGCAAAAGCAGCTGCTTCTCCTGTAATCTTAATGGAAATTTTAGACAGTGAGGTCTTAGAACATGAGCAATTCCTTATTTTAGAAACTACAAGTTCTTTTAGCTCATCGTACGGCATTTCGTATTCTTTCAGTACCAACCCTGGCTGTACCGTACAGGTTACTCTCATTCCAAGCGATGAGGTTGATGCTTGGCAGAATAATCTCCCTTGTGAGGAACATGTTCTTTGTACGGCATCATCGCACTACAGCACCGTTCGTTTTCCCCATACAGATGTTTGGGCCATTACCTTTTGGAATATAGGCTACAAAACCACAACGATTTCTTTCACTGCGTCTATTGTTGAAATGGGCGCACCTTCCTCAGGCGGTGGCAGTAGCGACGACTTTCCTTGGGGATTGGCAATTGGGCTTCCTATTGTTGGCATAGCTCTCATCTCCGGAATAGTCATCTTTGCAGTTCGCCACTCTAGGAAACAAAAGGCCGCGCCTGCTTATCCGATGATGGGGCAACAAAGCTATGGCGGTTTCCAGACAATTTATTCTAATAATGCATCAATAACATTCTTAATGAACCAGGCTGTTATTGAAATGGATAGAGGAAACTTTAGAGGGGCATTGAATCTTTGGCGACAAGTACTTTCATTTAACCCTAATATTTCTTCTGCTCTTACAGGGGCAGGATTGTGTTACTTCTATCTCAAGGAATATAATAAGGCATGTGCCTATTTAAGCAAAGCAGTAATGTTTGAACCTACAAATTTGCAATTACATGAATTCTTGAGACGAGCAAAGTTATTAGCAACAGCAAATAAAGCGCTCTCTTCTCCATCAACAGACATAACTTCAGGTCCATCACACTCTGAAAACGAATTGAGCAACCTTGAGGATGAAAAAGAAGCGAAAGAAAAGGAACAAACAAATGAAAGTTCAATAATATCTACTGAAACACCAATCTGTCCTTACTGCGGTATATCGCTCTCCGAGACAATCAAATTTTGCCCCTATTGTGGCAATAGATTTGAATAACTTCTATAGCCACAAATTCTTTTTTCTACAAGAACATTTAAGACAAATAGCAGCATATTTTACACACACCAAGGTAGGAAAAATTGACCGGAAAAAAAGCCAATGCTATGAAAGAAGTCTTTATTGTTCCTTCTACCCACTGGGATCGTGAATGGTATAAACCGTTTCAAGAGTTTCGTTTAAAACTCGTAGAGCTTATTGAAGACTTGTTAGAGATTTTAGAAGAGAATGATTACTCATTTACTTTTGATGGACAAACAATCATACTTGAAGACTTTTTCGAAGTGAAGCCAGAACACAAGGAACAGTTTCTTGAGGTTATTCGTGCCGGAAAGGTTGCTGTCGGCCCCTGGTATCTTCTCCCTGACGAATGGTTAATTGGTCAGGAGAGTTTTGTGAGAAATTTAGAATTCGCTCTTACTCTTAGTCAAAAGTATCAGATCCCTCTAATGAATGTTGGTTATTTGCCTGATCAATTCGGACACACTCGAGCAATACCACAACTTTTAGGTGATTTAACTACCCTTCGGTGGGCTGTTATCTGGCGTGGCGTTGGCAATGAGATTACCAAAGTGCCTTTCTTCTGGAAATGCCACCCGAAAGCCGAAACGATAATTAAAGTGAATTACCTCCCTTTTAGCTATGGAAATGCAGCCTATCTTTCAAGTGAGCTTTCGGTCCTTCCTAATGATATTTCCGGCATTGTTCGAGATCTCGAACCTTTCTCCCCTCTCCCCCTCTTTTTGCTAATGAATGGCACTGACCATCAATTTCCAAACAAATCACTTATCACCAATCTTCCTAAAGTGAAAATTAAAGGAATGAAGATACACCTGTCGCTTTTGGAAGAGTATATACGAAAACTGGACGAAAGGATTACTGAAGAACAAGTCCAATTGGATATTTATGCCGGCGAATTTCGTTCTTCTGCTCGCGCACCACTTTTACAAGATACTTATTCTACTCGGATGTGGATTAAACTTTGGAATGCCAAGATAGAAGATTTGCTGGTCCACTATCTCGAGCCACAATTTACAATTCTCAAGCTAGCTGAAATACTCGACTATCCAAAGAACCTCATTGAACTTGCTTGGAATTGGTTTTTGAAAAATCAGCCCCATGACTCCATATGTGGTTGTAGTGTTGACCAAACACATAATGAAATGATTAGTCGCTTTTCGTGGGCTGAAAGTATTTGTTCAGGCCTTTTTGAGTCATTGGAAGAAAAATTGCAGAAGAAAGCCACTGAAAACAGTACTTCCCTTCTAACTTATAACCCTTCAAACAATGGCACATCTCCCAGCTTGATTCGATTTAAAGCCCCTGTAAAAATGAACGTGAAAAAAGTCTTCACAACCAATGGCGAGGAATTTCCCGTTCAGCCAATTAGCTCATCAGAAGAGATTCTGTTTGAAAATAATTTCAAACCCTTTTTCATCAAAACCGGGATAAAAATGCTCCCTGGGAGAAAGTTGATGGATGTTTACCTTAATGAAGTGTTCTTTGCAGAAGATGTTGCTGATCCCACTCTTTACCATATTACCATGATTCTTGGTAAAAAGCTGATCGGAGAACTTAACACGCAAAAACTAAAGGAGAAAGTGCTCGCCCTTGTTGACTCTGGCAAATATAAAAAATTTCATGTAAAAGCAACCCTGGGTTCTCAACGCTCTTATCTTGCTCTCGTACCATTACGACCTTGGAGTTATGAAAAATTACTTTTAAGCGATCAACCAACCAAGAAAACCCTCAAGGAAAAATTAACCGTTACAAAAAATAGCATTTCGAATAAATTCTACTGGGTAAAATTCAATCGCAATGGAACATTTTCACTTTTTGACAAGCAAAGAAACGTTCTTTTCACAAATCAACATGCCTTCGAGGATCTTGGCGACCGGGGGGATGAGTACACTTTTAGCGCTGTAAAACCTGACAAGGCACGAGCGGTAAAAGTTCATCGTAAACTAAAAACTGTCGGACCGCTTTTCGCAGAAATTGAACAAACAATGCTTCTCAAAGTTTATGCTGAATTAAGTGAGGACAGAACAAAACGTTCTGGTAAGGCGATTATTCCTGTTTCTACCACTTTTCGTTTTTATCGGGACCTCCCACGAATCGACATTACTATAACACTAACAAATACTGCAAAGGACCATCGTCTTCGCATTTGTTTCCCATTGCCTTTTGAAAGCCCAACCACAAAAACTTCCACTCATTTTGGTTTCATTGAAAGGCAAGGAGAACCCGTTTCACTCGAGGAATTTGCGGAACAGCCATCAGGAATCCAACCGCAAAAAAGATTTATTCGAATTGAAGACCCCAAAACTCAAGCAGCTTTCTCATTATTTAATAAAGGGCTCCCAGAAGTTGAATTAGTACACAAACAAAAATTGGCGCTAACGTTAATTCGAGCCGTTGGTTTTCTCTCGAGACAAGACTTCCCAGAGAGACCGATGCATGCAGGACCATTTCTAGAAACGCCCGGAGCACAAGAGCTTCACAAAGAATACACATTCGAATATAGCTTGTTAATTCATGCAAAAGAGATGCCTATAAATGAAACAGTAAATGCTGCAGAAAGTTTCGCCCTTCCACCGGTTAGCTATCCTTTTGTTAACAATACACTTGTTAGTAAGCTCCAGAAACCCCTCATTAGTTTTAAGGAATCAATGATCAAGATTTCCTCACTGCGCATTCGTGACAATGCACTGACTGTTTTGCTTTATAATATTGATCAAAACCCTGTAGAACTACCAATTACAACAGTTGCAAAATTCCAAAAGTGTGAGGAAAAAACCATTGAAGGTGTTTGTAAAAAAACACTAACAATCACAAACGGTAATTTTAACTTGAAATTTAAGCCGTTTGAATTAAAATTATTAAAAATTACATGAAAGCCCAAAATGGTCAGTTGTGGTCAATAAATATTTAACATGTGACCAGCTATCGTGCATTTATTAACTTTCAAATGACCTTACTGGTAGCTACAAAAAAAGAACATTTAAGTTAATAAACAAATGAAAGAAAGATAAGAATTTGACAAGCAGGTGCTCGTTTTATGACCTCACAACAAAAAGGAAAAATTATTCTTTATGACCCTTCTCTTGCTGAAAAAGCTGCAGTAATGTTTAATGAATTCAACAAATTATGGCCTGGGGGATTTGGCGGTGGAGTTCCTTACACTGCAGAAAGAGTACATGATTGGTTGGATAAAACCTCTGCAATAGCTGATCTTCTCGCAGTTGATGAGGATGGTGAGCTCTGTGGCTATTGTGGTTTGTATCCTCATTGGCGTGATGAGAAAGCAGCTTATATTTCTATTTTAGGGGTAATTCCAAAAGTCAAAGGACAGAGGTTTGGGAAGAGGCTTCTTCTTAAAGCACTCGAGATTGCGGAAGAAAAAGGAATAACACGAGTTGATTTACATACTTGGTCTGGGAATTTGGATGCTGTTCCTCTTTATAAAAAAGTTGGTCTTTTTTGGGTCCCTGAAACAGCTGTCTATATGCAAGATTATATTCCTGGTATAAAACAAAACCCCATTGCTAAAGAATGGTTCTCTAAACATCCGGATTGGTATGCAAATTTCGACCGAGAATTGAATCAAGAACCTGACAAGATGGTTATTGATAATATGGAACTTTTCATTTACCGATTTAAAGAAGAGTCAGACCTTTTAGAAGTGGAAATAGATCGGTTTGGGTGGGGAATTTCAGGCATCTTTAGTAAATTAGGTGAACAATCAATAAAAATTAAAACACGCTTAAAAAATCACAATCTCTTTATTGGCATTCCTAATGAATTTAAAATCGAGTTTCAAAATGGTTTAGCAGAAGATTTTGAATGCTCTTTATTTGTTCAAAAGTTCCCTGGATTGCATTGGCAAGGCACGTTGCCAAAAAAAGTTCGAGTGAAAAAAGACGAGCAAAAAATTGTTAGTTGTAAATTCACTCTTGACAAAAATGCAAATCTTTACAAAGGAGCAGAACAAGCTTGTAAGAGCATTACTACAAACATTTCTTTTGGAGGGTATTCCCTCGAGTTTGTTACCAGTGGTAAGATACAATCGCCAATCAAACTTCGAACTTTTGAGGAAGAACAATTCGTTGTTATACCTAAGGGTAGAGAAAGCACCATTTCTTTGGATATTCTAAACACCACTGATTTACCCATCCAAGGTTTTGTGCAAATCAAAGAGCAAAAAAGTAGCAACCAAGAAAGAAAAATCACAGTAGAGCTAAAACCAAACGATGTTTCTGGCATTTCCTTTCCTTACGCTTTTCCTGCAACCAACCCTCATAATGTGAACAAAATTGCAATGATACCTTTTCTACAGTATGAGGATACAACAATCGAACTGCCTGTTTTTGAACTGCCAATTTTCGCTCGTGTTGCAGGTCTTGCTGAATACGCTACAATACAAGAAACAGAACGGCTCTATCTCCTCACTGACAAGTTAGCTGTTGAGGTTTCACTTGAAGGGGGGAACATGAAAATATATCATGGAGAGAAGAATGGCTTTTCACAACTTAGGCTACAAGCCGGGCCGCCCTATGGTTTATCACGTGACACAACTCTAAAATTTGACTACCATCTTAGGAGAAAAAGAGATGGTCTTTTACTAAAGTTAACTGCAAAAAGCCGGCAGATAGAAGGATTGCTTATTGAGAAGTTTCTGGAATTAAAAGCAGGATTGGAAGAAGTTCATTTTTGGACCAAATATACGAATCTAAATGCCCAAAAGACAATTCTTACCTCAGCAAAAACAGGCGCGTTCCATCATGGTATTAGCATGAATCCGTATTTGATGAAGGCGAAAGGATATGCGCCTTTAGAAGGCAAAATAATTGAAACTGAGACATTTACGAATTTCCTTACAACACCGATGATTCCAACAGATGCAACACTCTGGCATGAAAGCTGGTCCGCAAGTAAAATGCTGGCCTCTAACGAGCTTACAGCCTGGATTTGGGATCCCAGTACCATTGAAAAAGTAAATCTACGCAAAGGAATGCTAAACAACCTTGAAAGTAAAGCTGTAGAAATTTCTCCTGGTAAAAGTTATCAACCCATTGAACTTTGGTATTCTTTTGGATTTACTAACCTTCAACAGGTTCGACAACGATGGAGCCAACTTATTGGGAAGGCAAGCTTTCCATTCGAAGAAATGCTAATGGGCCCAGAAATCATTAAAGACTTTGACATTACATTAGCAAAGAGTCAAGTTTTATTTGCAGGTAAAACAAACAAATTATCTCTCGAGGTTCATTTTGCAACGAATTATCCATTTCAAGGTGAATTGTCCTTAGTTGCCCCTTCCGGTTGGCAAGCAATGTTTGATACAAATAGCGGGTTGAAAAGAACGATCTCTGTGCCCAAGGGGGGATTCCTTAAAAAAGTCACTTTGCCAATTGAAGTTATTATTCCTGCCAACTACTCTAATATTGTTGAAAATCTTCAAGTCCTTTACAAAGGAGAATTCGAAATTTCTTTTGATAATTTTGTGTTAGTAGCCTCCCAAGGCGAAGTGTCAGTTTCGCAAGTTGTTGATCAGAAGAAAGAATTGTTCAAGGTTCAAAATGGTCTTCTAACATTCGATGTTGTCGCTGAAGAAGGTGGGAACCTTATCCGACTCACTGACAACCAAGGCCGAGAATACCTTATCGATAGTTTCCCGGAAATCAAAGCCAAGTATTTCCTAGAACATTATCTTGGTGGGATTCAACCCCAAATGTTCCATCCCGCTTCAGAAGAGATTTTCACTGAGCCAGAAAAAGTTAGAACAGTTAAATGTGAAAAAGGCGTTTGGAAAGGAACAAAATCAATCTTTACCATACAAAATGACAAGGAGTTTCTCACAGGGTTAAAGTGTGAAATTGAGTATCTTACTTTTCCAAATAGTAAAATAGTACTCATTCGACTTAAAGTTGAAAACCCCACACCGAGAGTAGTGCCTTTTGTTGGAACGTTTATTTGTGACGTGGGCCTTCAAGGAACAATTGAAGGAACAAAAGTCGAAGTTCAAGCAGAAAAAGAACTCTGGTTTCATAATGCAGTGAAACAACAATTTACAGCGTTTAATCCCTTTGGGAAAGCTTTGAGTCGCATCTTTAAAGATGAACAATCCATCGCTTTCTTTGTTTCAGAGAAAACAACCGGCACAGTCACAATTGTAGATTTAGGTATAATGCTAATTGTCTGGTTGAACTCTCTTGTCCATCTTGAACCATTCACTGAAAAAATAATGGAATTTGCCTTTGTCTTGGACGAACCAAGAGATACTGCCGAAAAAATTCGCAAAGCAATTTCGCAATTGTCTTTTAAATGACTTTAAAGTTAATGCAGGTTTCCTTAATGTAAACTTTTTTATGGTTTGTTGGAACAGCTATTAACTGAACCCGACAAAATCTATCTTACAGATTTCAGTCCATTTGTAAGTCGAGTTTAGGAGCAATCAAGTTAATAACTAGATATAGGGTGATAAACAGCCATGTATAATTTTAAAATTAGAAGAGAATCAAAATTGGCAATTTGTGTTGCACTATTCTTTATTACTACTTTTCTTACTATCAATCAATTTCAAGTGTTTCATATTCAAGGACATTCTCCTGTTGCAGAACCGATAGAGCTTTTCTCCATCTGGAATGAGACCGCTCCGACCATAGACGGGAATATTGATTTCAAGCTTTATGACCGCTCTCAAGAATGGACCTCTGCAGCGGTATATAATTTATTTAATGAAAAGGGAAATTCCGAAGGAAAACTACTTGTTCAAAATGATAATGTTACGGTGTATATTGCTTTGGATTGTACGAGTTTCATAGTAGAGGTTCCATCTTCCACTTTTGGGATGGTGGTATATCTTGATTTGGACCATAATGGTTGGCTGAGCACAGCAGATTATCGACTAAGGTATCGTTACAATAGTGGAATAGAAGTTGTTGACTTATACAGTTATAGTTACGTTTTACAGGACTGGGTCTTTATCGAAGAAGCAGGTCCAGGCATTGCTCTCGCCTCGAGTGGGATTATTGTCGATACTGGCTTTTCAACTTCTGCCTTTAACAATCTTACTGCCCATCGACAGTATGAGATTAAGATTCCTTATTCCACTCCTGTGAACGATAAAATTCTTGGTTGGAGTGTTATTGCTACTTCAGACCTCTCCACTCTTAGTGATTTCATCACTTGGCCCGTTGTCCCTGACAATATTGCTTCCTTCGCAAATGACCCTAGCCAATGGGGTGATATTCATTTAGGTGATCAGCATTTCTTTGAAGAATATATCATTGAAGATAATTTCAATATAAAAGATGGTGCCATCGGACCTGGTAATAATACCTACTTGACTCTTGCCGACATTAATGGCGATGGAGATAAAGAGCTTGTTGTGGTTTCCAATCGTCGTGTCTCTGGAGATGATAAGTTAATAGCTATTTTTGATTATGTTAATGGAAAACTTACACGTATTTGGGGTTCGTGGGAATCGGAACACTACAGCGATCTCTTTCAGATCACTGAAATAGCTGCTTATGATTTCGATGAGGATGGAAAGGATGAGCTTTACGGTGTCGGTTCAGATAGTCGCATCGGTCGATTATATGACTGGAATGATGTAACAAAAGATTTTGATGAATCAAGTGTTATTTTTGATAACTATGGCGATAAATTGTTGGGGCATATTGCAATTGGAGATGCAATGAATAAAAATGACGGCTCCAAACAAATCCTTTTTGGTGATGAAACAGGACAAATAGGAGTCTTAACTTATTCAAAACCACCGGACAAATTCACTTTAGCTGGTTATTTAACTCCTTACAAAATTAACCGCGAAGAAGTCTCTAGAATTCATGAGCTCGAAATTGCTGATATGGATGGAGATGCTTGGAATGAATTGCTTTTCTTCTCGCAGATTAATGATACCAATTCTATTTCTCCAACAATGCTCCAAATCATCGAAATGGATGGCACAAGCTATTATGACAATCCAACTAATAGTACTGTTTATACTCCAGAAGATGATCTTCCAGCCGAGTCACATAACAATACACTTGACTATTTCGGCCATACAATTGTTGTTGCAGATGTAGATAATGACGGTGAAAACGAGACAGTAATCGTTGGAAGAAATACTGTAAAGATCTTCGGCCAATTTACTTTTAATGACAGTTCCATCCCCTTAGAATTTAATGTAAATGATGGTAGTAACCCCAATTTTGCTGGTGGTGCAGCCGTTTTTGATATTGATGACGATACTTACAATGAATTAATCATTGGTTGTTCTAACGGTACCGTGAAAATTTTACAAGTTACGAATTTAAATGCTACACCCTACGCAAAGGATTTGGTTTATACTGAAGAATGGTCAGGAGATCTCGGAGCAACTATTGGAGCCAAGAGCTCAATTATTGGTTATGATATCGATGAAGATGATGATTTGGAAGCCATCATCGGTGATTATACCGGGCAAATCATCATTCTCGGTATTGGTAATCCTCCCAGCGTCTCCTTCACTTCTCCCTCCTCTGGTTACACTTCCAACCGAGAAAGTCTTCTTATCCAATGGTCTATCTCTAATGACTCCAATCCAATGGAGTTTTTCGACATTTATATCAATGGTGCCTTCCAAACTCGTGCTGGTGCGGGTCAACGAGGTGCCTATATTAGTTTACTTCTTGGGAGCAATGATATTGAAATATATGCCTATGATGTTCTTGGCTTTGTTGCTCATGATTACATTTCAATTGAATACTCACAAAGTGCACCTGAAGTCACGATTACTGATCCACAATGGGATGATATCGTCGACTCCGACCTGATTCAAGTTTCGTATGATTATTATGACCCTGAAGGAGACGATGTTCTTTTTGATGCTTATGTTAATGGCTCACTACAAAAAAGCGACGAGTCAGCCACCTCACTTTGGCTCACTCTTGATGCCGGCGAAGGAATCTACAATGTAACCATTATTGGCAAAGATACAAGCAACAATAAAGGTAAAGATACTGTCTTTATCATTTATGATAATTCTCCCCCCTACTTAGAGATTACTTCCCCCATCGATAATTCTGCAGTTAAATCCTCATCAATTAATCTTGAGTGGGATGGCTATGATGAATGGTCGTGGGTTGAATTCTATCAGATTTATTTAGATGGTAAAAGCATCGACGTTACAGATTCACATTCTACTGTTGTAGACTTGCCTTTTGATAAGCAATATCAAATTCAAGTGGTTGCTTCAGATGCTGTTGGGCATAACAAGTCAAGATCAATAACGATTACACGAGATACTGTCACTCCCACAGTTGCTCTTGAACCTTTAACCCTACCGCAAGAAGACAATTGGTATTATACTGACAATCTGTCCCTATTCGTGGAATGGATCGGCGTCGACAATAGCGGTGGGAGTGGTATTGATTATTTCGAGTTAGAAATTAATGATATCTTCTACAGTTTTTATGATAACACAATTTTTAATGACACAATTACTCTCTCCGAAGGCTTTAATGAAATTTTAATAATGGCATGGGACAAAGCAGGAAATTATGCTTTGGATTACTACACAATTGCTCTTGATACCTTCGCACCTTCCTTAGAAATCACTTCACCAGAAGATGGTTTTCTTACCAGTTCGGAAGTTGTGACGGTTTTCTGGGATGCAAATGACAATGGTACGGGTATTAAAGAATATGCCGTTTTCCTTAATGGTCTCCAAATTGATACTTTAACTGACCCCTCAAGTAGTTTTTATGAGTTTACCATTCCTGCTAATGCTTCTTCAACTATTACTATTCGAGTTATAGATTATATAGGTCATTTTACTGAACAAACAATTTCTGTTCAACACAATACTCTCGCCCCCTCCTTTAATATCATAGATCCCATAGAATTCTCGAGTTATTCTTATTCCACAACAGTTAATTTCACCTGGAATGTGAAAAACATCTTTGTTGACCAGTTTTATGTTTTTGTTAATGGAACCTTATATGGGGCATATAGCAATACCACTTTATCAACAATTGTGGATTTTGGAGCTATCAATCCCTCGGACTTCCCCGTTTTCAATGTGACAATTGCAGTATTAATTGGAAGTAGCTTCCAGTTTGTCGACATGCGTTTTGTCTGGATCGATCAATTAGCGCCAAGCGTTGCGATATTAACTCCCAATAACCTCGAGTTAATTCTGGAAGATAATTTGTATGTTGAATGGTCTGCTTTTGATTCCGGGTCAGGAATTGCAGGATACAATGTCTGGATTAACACTACTTTCATGGGCACCTTTAACGACTTGACTACTGCACAATTCTTTGACGTTTCTTCTTTTGCTGATGGCCATCATAACATTACTGTTGAAGCTTTTGATGCTGCACATAACACTAAAAAAGCGACAATCACTGTTGAACTTTATCCGCAGGCACCTGAATTTTTTGTGAATATTCCTCAAAGCTATGTTACTAACAACCCCAATTTCATTATAAACCTCACAGTTTTTGATACCCGGCTTGGTGTGAAAGAAGTCCAGGTAATAGCCGATGGACAAGTAGTAGTTTATTATAAGAGCTATGTTGGTAACATCCTTGACCAACCTTTCTGGCTTGAAGTAAATGTCACCGAAGATAACTTCGTTGCTCCCGGCGAACACCATAATCTTACAATCACTGTTTATGACACCGCTGATCGTGGAAGAACACTTGTTATTGAAGTAATAATTGATAAAGTTGATCCAAGCATTTTTGGTTCCATCATCTTTGGCGATCGTGTATTATCAAACTATAAAAATGAATTCGAACTTTCTACAAACACTAGTGCAAATATGATTAATATTTCACTCTCAGCTCAAGACAATTATGGGGTAGCATCAATTAGCTTAGTTATTGCAGGGAATGGCATAAATGAAACAATTCAGATGACCCTGGTCCAAGGACTAAATGGCATTTATATTTTTACTACATCTCTTAATTTATCTACTCTTGGCGAAGGGAACTTTACATTAAGCTTTATTATAACAGACAGCGCTGGTAATTCCCTTCAAACAACTACCTATCCCTTAGAGTTGAAGATGGCTTCAGGAAACAACGGAGGGTCGGCTAGCCCCTTATTCCAATGGTTGAAAGAGAACCTCTACACCATTGTTCTCCCGGTGGGAGGGGGATTGATAATTGCAATCATCTTTTCTACCATTTTGGTCGTTGCGACAAAGAAAAAACGCATTAATAAAGGCTGGCAAAAAAGCTTGGAAGCAGTAGCTTACGTCACTAAAAATGGTTTGACGCTTACATATGTTCCCTACTCCAAAGACTTGTTTGAAGACGAACAACTCTTTGGTGGTGCTCTCACCGGCATTGTTGGAATTCTTAGAGAAATTACAGGCGAAACGGATCTTGAACAGCAAACCCAAGTGCTTGAGTTCGGTGAGAAGCGGTTAATTGTTGCCATTGGTTATTTTGGCAATGCCATTTTACTAGTGAATGATGTAAAACCAATTTTGAAAGAACTAGTATTACGATTCCTTGATGAATTTGAGGTCACTTTCAAACACCAACTCACTTCTGAACTTATAGACTTAAATGAGTTTTCAGCCGCACCGCTACTAGTTGAAAGCATCTTTGGTTTCCGCAAAGAGTTCTATCAACAACCCCCAATTGACCATTATTATCAAGAAGTAGACTTTTCTTACCCTGATCAATATTCCCAAGACCAACAATACTCTCAAGAAGGAGAACAACAACAGCAAGACTATTCACAGTACTATTCTGATGATCAAAATTATTATGACCAGTAATGCCTTATCCACTATTTTTTTTTTCTTTATCATTCTTTTTTTCACCTATTACGGTTAATCCCTAAAGGAAGAAGGCTTTTTAATGAATTTTAAAGCATTTTGCTATTAGATTAATCTTTTAAAGAAATATCTAATTTAAAAAAAGGGCATAGAAATTCTTAAAACTCGTAAGAAAAATGTATGATTAGAATAATTAAATGATAAAACACTTCAGAGATGAATTTTATGCTTTGGGTTACACGTGATTATGTCCATGTTGATCGAGTCGCTTCTCCTTGGCTTATCAAACGCTTTATCGATTTGAAAGCGCAATTCATTTTCTTGCCACGTGAAGAGATTCCTGAGTTTGTCGAAAAAACCGGCGCAATACCTTATGATACTGGCACCGGCATTGAATTAGATCACTACAAAGAAAATGATGAAAAGTTTTGTACTTTTGATGCCATTGTTAAAAAGTACAAACTCGGAGATGATGAAGCCCTTGCCCGACTTCAGAAAGTTGTTCGCGCCGCTGACACAGGCAAATTAGAGGAAGAACCATTGGCTCTTGGCCTTGAGGTTATTGCTAGCGGTGCTCCCTTGCTTGTCGATTCTGACCACGATGCACTGGAGATGGAATTTCCATTCTATGACACCTTATATGCTTTCTTCCAACGACAAATTGTCATGGAGAAATACAAAGACGAAATTACCAAATTCAAGTCCCGTGGAGAACGACGAGAATTCATTAAAAAGAAAATGGCAGAACTCCCATCAAAAATGTTGTAAAAATACAAATGAAAAGTTTTTCTCTTTTCCTCTTTTTTTTTCATGTTTTAAGATCAAAGTAACGCTAACTAAATTCTTTCTGTTAGCTTTGAAGGAAACCCGCTATTCACATTGCCTATAGAAAAAGAATATTATTATATTAACATAGAGTTGACTTAACTAGAAGCGCCTGTTTGGTTTAATTTCGGTGCAAACCATGACTGAAACAATCAACGCTCTCAGAGACAAGCTAGATAAACTTTCAAAAGAAGAGATTCTGACTGAAATTCATTCTCTACGAAAAAAAATCGACTTGAAAAAGGATCAACAAACAACAGTTAAATTTGCTGAAACTTTATTTAATGTCATCCTTCATTTTAGTGAACAAAATGATTTTGAAACAGAACAAATGCTTCTAAACGAATTTGCTGAAGTGGTTGCAATTGCTAAGGAGAACAAAGGAGTTCTTCGATTTTTTGCTTTTGCTATCTCGCAAGTGATTGTTGATAGCCGCCCCGTCCGAGGGAAAACCCGAACAAATTTTTTCAATGATTTACTCGAGATTCTCGCACGATTCCCGGAAAAGTTGCAAGTTTTTCAAGCAATTTCCGCTGCTGCCGTAGAATTAATTAAATGGGGCGATGATACTGAAATTTTAGAAATTTTGAATCACGTTCAAGAAAAAGCTGTTCTTCATCCTCTTCTTGAGAGCATTCAACTTCTTGATGCAAAAGTCTTCATGAACACCTTATTCTATTTAAACGACCAAGATTGTTCACTGATCAATAAAGTCTACCAGCAACTCAGTAGCTTCGCTATAAGCAACTTCGAATATGAACTTGAAGCAGAACCTTTGCTAAATAGATTGAAGACTTCATTAATTGGCGAGGATATAAATGAAATATTGCAGGAAGGAGCGATAAATGCGATAATTAATCTCGCAAGACAGAATAAGAAACAAAAGAAGAAGGAATGCCTTCAATTTATCCGGCATATTTTGCAAGATGCAGAATATTTGCTCCGACAAAAAGGGAAAACACTTTTTGAGGATATTTATCGCCTTAGTTATGCTTTTGATCAATTTAATCTTTGGGATGAATTCATGGACATCCCTCTCATTCAAGAACTTAAAGAAGGACGCGATAAAAACCAGCTTTTACGAGAAGCAGAAGTAAAACTCATGTCAATCATGAAAACAATGCGCATTGAGGAGTACGATGCCTTGAAAATAGGCCGTCGGGGGATTGTACTTGCTTACGATTTAAATAACATCCATGATATTGAAGAAGTTTATAGACAAATCATCGCTCAAAAGCCGGATGCATTGACCCCAATAACTATTGTCGAAGAAGTTGACGCGATCATTGACTATGATGCTTCTCTGAAGGAACATCTCAGAGAGACCGGACAAATCCCGCCTGATAGGCAAACAATCAACGAGATTCAAGATGCAATTTCACTTCGGGATGATTTAACTACTGCAGCAACAAAAGAAAGCGCAATTGTTAACCAGGTGAACTTTTTACGGCAACTCCATTTTGATAATGAAATATACCTTGAGAACCACTTGCTCCATACTCTTGCCTTGATTTATGCAGTGGGGATGTTTGGATTTAATTCCAAAGAATTGAAGATAACAAAAGAAGAGATTATAACTCATACGAACAAACTTTGTGAAAAGAAATTCGTCATTGAACTCATTGAGCCTTTGGTTCGAGCTGTGACCCTTCGTGCAGCACGTTTTGATGGTGAAGCAGTCCTTGTTCTCATGAAAATCCTTAATCATAAGGGTTTGAAACTTTTAAACAAGTATTATCAACAATATAATTTTGTGGATAATTTAATACACTTGCTAAGTTATTATGCACGGAAAGGTGAATATGCCCTATTCTTAAAAATTAAAGAAGAATTGGAAATTGCTAATCGATTAATTCTGAATGATGAAGAAATTCCCCTTAAAATTGCACGTGCAATCAATGAAGGCATTTTATCTTTTGAAGCGAAAAATCAAAAGCAAAAAACCATTCTACTCGAAATTAACGAAGAAATCGCAAAAGTCCATTCGTACGATGAACAACTTCAGCTGAAATATTTAGACACCTTGAATTTTCTTATCCTTGATTTCCCAAATCAAGAACAAGAAACAATCGACTGGCTTTCGAATAAACTAATAGATTTTATTAGTCTTTATAGTAAACAACAGGAAATTACTCGGAGAGGCTCGATCGGCTTGCTATTTCTATTAGGGATTGCAAAAGTTTTCCAACAAAAAGAAAAGATTGACCTATATTATAATGAACTGAAAAGATTGGTTATATTATTCCCAAAAGATCAATTCCTTCGAAAAATTACACAAATTGGGAAAAAAGCAAAATAAAACTGGCTTTAAACTTTTGATGACAGAAATTTCATGTCTACTGACGGCTAATTTCAAGAAAAATATGTTAAATTTGGAGCTAAACTACAAACAAATCCTTTCTTCTGGAGAAAAAAATTGGCTTCTGGCATGAAAAATGCAAGCTTTACTCATTTTTTGGTAGCAAGAGTGTTTTATGATTCTCATCTTATCTTTATTTTGAATAAACTTATTAATAACAAAGTGTAATTTCTCACAAATTCAAGTAGCTAATGAAAAAGAGCTTGTTATTAGTATGTTTATGAAAGAATTTGTCTCTCTTTCAATACCATCATACCACCTATAATAGCTATTGTTTATCAAAAAGTGCAAATTAAAACAAAAAATGGAGATAAGTTGATATTGATCAGACCTCATGGTGGTAAATTAATTAATAGAGTGATTTCATCTAAGCGAAAAAAGGAGCGACTTTTATCGGAAAGTAGAGAAATGCCTTATTTAAAGGCCTCAAATGAAACTATTGAAGATATCAACAACATTGCTCATGGTGTTTTCAGCCCCCTTAAAGGTTTTATGGGCGAAAATGAAGTTGAGTCAATAATTAAGTTCGATCGGTTGCCAAACGACATTCCTTGGACAATTCCCATTACATTAGATGTTTCAGAGGAGATCGCTGACCAGTTTTCTGAGGGGGATGATATTGCCGTTTTCAATGGAAATTCTGAAGTTTTCGCTGTGCTTCATCTCGAAGAAAAATTCCCATATAAAAAGCGGGAAGTTGCTCAAAGTGTCTTTCAAACACTTGATATGGAACACCCCGGTGTTGCCAATGTTATGCAAGCAAATGACATTCTTTTAAGTGGAAAAATCTCCCTTCTTAACACTGAAATTAAACAATTCAAAGAATTTACTTTTTATCCTGAGGAAACACGACGAATGTTCAAGGAGCGCAATTGGAAGTCTGTTGTTGGATTCCAAACACGCAATGTCCCGCACATTGGCCATGAATTTGTTCAAAAGACTGCTTTAAATCTTGTTGATGGACTGTTCATTAATCCAATTATTGGGAAGAAGAAAAAGAACGATTTCCTCGACCCTGTTATCCTTGGAGCATATAAAATTCTCATCCAGAATTATTACCCAGAAAGTAAAACCATGTTGGGAATCTTACGAACAAGGATGCGATATGCTGGCCCGAAGGAAGCAATCTTTCATGCTATTATGCGTAAGAACTTTGGTTGTACACATTTTATCGTAGGACGCGACCATGCAGGTGTGGGCAATTATTATGGACCATTTGATGCTCATGCGATTTTCGACAAATTCCCTGACTTGAGGATTCAACCGATCTGTTTCCGTTCATTTTTCATCTGTAAAAAATGCAATGGAGTTGTCTCAGACAAGACTTGCCCGCATGTTAATACAAAATACCAACATTTAATCAGTGGTCGAAAGATTAGAGCAATGCTCATGAATAAGCAACTTGATGGACTAACAGAATATATCCGACCTGAAGTAGCGAAGTATCTTCTCAGTCAAAAAGAACTCTTCGTATCTTAAAGAAACACTCACATTAACATTGGAGACTAAAACATATGCATAAACCAGGTTTTGTTGTTTGGTTTACAGGACTTTCTGGTGCTGGTAAAACGACTATTGCAGTTAAACTCGAAGAGGAGCTATTAAAACGCAACCTCCGAGTGCAACGATTAGATGGCGACATTGTTCGCAAATCTTTGACAAAAGACTTAGGCTTCACAGAAGAAGATCGAAAGAAAAACATTGAACGAGTAACATTTGTCACCCGGCTCTTAGCCAAACATGGAGTGGCAACACTTGTTTCGTTTATTTCTCCCTACATCTCTGTCCGTGAGCAAGCCCGAAAAGAGGTTGAAGCAGAGAATGCGCGCTTCATTGAGGTCTTTGTCAAAGCATCAGTCGAAGAATGTGCAAGAAGAGATGTAAAAGGGCTTTATGAGAAAGCTTTTGCAGGTGAGATAGAGAATTTCACCGGTGTGAGTCATCCTTACGAGGAACCTCCAAACCCTGAAATTGTCTGTGATACAGAACATGAAACTGTAGAAGAAAGTGTAAAAATTATTTTGGACTATCTCGAGAAAGAACGATTAATCCCAAACTCGAGTTAATTTTCAACCCTTTTTTTCTTTCTTTCTCTTTTTTTTTCAACAACCCCTTAGTATCTCTCACATGGTAGTTTCGTTGTTTTATCCGCCAGAAAGCAAATAAAAAAATTATTAATTGATGTTGTTCTACACTAAATTCGATTTAAACAAGAAGATTAATAATTTAGATTGTTAAGAATAAATCGGTTTGGCAAATCTTTTCCTCAATTACCTAAGGAGGATTCATCAATTGACGAAACAGAAGAAAATTAAAGGCGAAAAGAAAAAGAAAGATCGCACTCATCTTATCGTAAAAGAAGAGCCACTTGGTGGCATGACGCTAATAAACATTTGGCGACTTCTCTGGCAAAATAAGTTTCGAGTTCACCCGAAATATTGGTTGCGTTTTACTTACGCTTATTGGCTTTGTGCAATTACCTGGCCATTACGCGCTATTGAGTGGTTAACAAAAACTCGGAAGATTAAGAAAACTGAGGTTAAAACCGATCCCTTGTTTGTAGTTGGACATTATCGAACGGGGACAACCTATCTGATGTCTTTACTTACAAAAGACAAGAACAAAGGTTACGTTTCGAACCTTGAAGCCTATGCACCCCACTTTTTCCTTACTTTTGAAAAAATAACGAAAAAGCTCATAGATATGTCTCTTCCGGAGAAAAGACCCATGGATGAAGTTTTAATGGGGAGTGAGGAACCAACCGAAGAAGAATATGCCATTGGTGCTATGAGCAAATATGGTTTTTACAATGGCTTCATCTTCCCCCGCAATTTTAAACTCTACTCAAGTTATAACGCCATTGGTGATTGTAAGGAACGCGATGTTAAGAAGTGGCGTAAAACATACGAATTCTTCGTGAAAAAAATGACCTTGAAGTATAATGGAAAAATGCTTATTTTGAAAAACCCCGCAAACACTTATCGAATACCACTTCTACTGAAAATGTACCCCAATGCAAAATTTGTTCATACTTATCGTAATCCCTATAATATGTATGCTTCTACCTTACGTTTCTTTAGAGAAGTGTTTGCTATTTATGCAGTCCAAACCTGGGATGATGATGAATTACAACAAGGCATTCTTGATAATGTTCGAGAAATGTACGAACGGTTTAATGAGACGCGAAAATTGATTCCAAAAGACCGGATAATTGATATCAAGTACGAAGATTTCATTAAGGATCCATTAACTCAGCTCAAACGCATCTATACTGAGCTTGACATTGATGGCTTTGACGAAGCAAAAGATGCCTTTGTTCGCTATATTAAATCACAAGAAACGTACAAACCAAATGTGCACGAAATCTCAGATGACATTATCAGGAAAGTTAATGAACATTGGGACTTCATTCGAGAACAACATGGCTATGAACGTTTAGAACCTAAAAATAAATAAAAAAGTTTGAGAAAAAGATTAAGACTTTTTTTGCAAGTTTTTAATCTTTTCCGACATTTTTTTCAATGTTTGTTCTTTTATTTTTTCTATTTTTTCCTTGAGAGCCAATTCTTGTTTGTACTTCTTGGGTTGACAATATTTATCAAACCATTCAACGATTTTTTCCAGGCGGTCGATCCGTCGTGTTGGTTGCCCTGAACGTGAGAGCTCATGCCCTTCTTTTGGATAACGAACAAATTCCACATCCAATTTTGGTTGCTCGCGTTTCAGAGCAGTGTAAAGCATTTCTGCATCCGAGATTGGGACTCGAAAGTCTAGTTCACTATGAATGATTCTCAAAGGTGTTTTGATATTTTTTGCATAAGCAGCAGGAGAACGCTCCCAGAGAAAGAGATGGTCATCCAGCGGGGTAGTGCCAAATTCGTCATCTATTAAAACACGAGCAGCATCTGTTGATGCCCAGAAACCCGAAAGGAAATAAACACCCCTTTGAGATACTGCACAAGCAAAACGATTGTCATGTCCGATCATCCATGCTGTTAAGAAGCCAGCATAGGAACCACCGGTAATGGTCATCCGTTTCTCATCTATAAACCCTTTATTTACAACTAACTCCACACCGTTAAGAATGTCAACAGAGTCAGGGTCGCCCCAGTGTTTTTCACATGCTTGATAAAATTTCTGTCCATAACCATTGCTTCCACGAGGGTTGCAATAGAAGACAACATAACCATTTGCAGCAAGCAGCTGAAACTCATGGAACATTGGGATGCTTTGGTGGCAAGTCCACATAACATGTGGACCACCATGCATATTTAAAGCAAGAGGATATTTCTTCTCTGGATCGAAATCTGGGGGCGTGAGAATCCAGCCCTGTATTTTAAAGTCATTATTAAAACCATCATACCAAATCTCTTCTGTTTTTCCGAGTTTCTTTGCCGATAAAAATTCCTTGTTCGGAGCGTAGACAAGTTCTTCTTCACCACTGGAAATCGCATATTTGTACAATTGAGAGGGGTCATTCACATAGAAGGATTGGTAAGCCAACCAGCTGTTATCTGTTGAGATGTCATAGCCGAAAATTATTTTATCGCCATTGATGATTTTCTCGACTTTTCGTGTGGCGATTTCCACTCGCCAGATTGCTGACGTACCTTTTTCCATGACAACAAAGTAGAGATAATTGCTATCTTCTGACCATTTCAAAAACACTTTCTCATTATCGATTTCTTCAGCGAGAATATGTCTTTTTCCGGTTGTGACCTCATAAATCACTAAACTTGTCTGTCCCAGCGTTCCCAACTCTCGCTTTCCCATAGTTGTAGCAATATACTCCCCATCTGGTGAGAGTTGGAAATAACCACCCCAATTGTAATGGTCCTCCACAATGACTTCAAGAGTACCATCTGGAGTTATCTTAACAAATTCCCAATTGCGAGTTTCATCACCCTCACCTGGTTTTTGCCGGCTTGTAATCACTGCTGAATTATCAGGAAGTAGAAAGGCAACAGTATAGTCATCTTCCAGTGAGTTTGTCCAACGTTCAACTTTTTTAGTGGAAACATCGGCGACATGGATTTGTCCTTTTCGATCGTCAAGGAAGGATGTTCCCGTTCGATAGACCTCACGAGTAATGATTCGTGGCTCGACTTTTTTTTCTTCTGCTTTTTTCTTCTTCATCTCTAAGAGCATAGCCGTATCAGGATCAAGTGTTTTCAATTCTTCTTCAGCCGGACCAAATAGCTCTTCTTTATTCATCTTTGAAATGAAAACTATTTTTGTACTATCTCGACTCCACTCGAAATTCTGGAGCACACCATTAGGCATAGACGTTAAGGCGAGCCCTTCACCTCCATCAGCGGCTATTAGATAGATCTGTGGTTTTGGTGGTTGTTTATTCTCTTTTTTATTGAGGGCTTTGGGAGAAATTCGGATCGATAGGAAGGCAAGCTGGCTACCATTTGGTGACCATTTTAGAGCACTGTCCCGTCCAAGTCCTTGTGAAAACTGTTGGACTTGATCTTTCACACGCCAGATAGTTTCTCGATAATCATTATCTTGCTTATTTGCTTGATTAATAACGAAATATATCTCTTCGCTTCTAGGGCGAATTGTTACTTGCGTTATCTGCTTTAAATTATACAAATCGTTAAAAGTTATAACACACTTTTCTTTCGCAGGTTTTTCTGTGGGATTCATAAAGAATAATTCGCTTTTTCTTCTTTAATCCTTTTGGATATAAACTTGAAAAGAATAATTCGCTTTTTCTTCTTTAATCCTTTTAGATATAAACTTGAAAAGAAAAAGCTTTTAATGCTGCTTTTTTTACCAGCGGCTATTTCTTTTTCGAGGCGTTGTTTGCTTTTACCATCTCTTCGATAGTAGGAAACCCACAGATTGGTGCAACTTTTTCAAGCGTATTCATCGCCGCTTCTCGCACTTGCACACTTTTATCCTCATTGCTTGCTTTGTAAAGATCAGGGACAGCTTTTAGAACAGATTTTCCCATGCCGGAAAGGACAATTGCAGCCCGTTCACGAACTTTTTCGCTCTGGTCATTTAATAATGCTTTCACTAACGCAGGCACTGCTTTAGATGCTTTCGAACCGATCCATTGGAGTGAAATTGCAGCTTCCACTCGAACGTTCTCACTTTTATCCTCTAATAGCGCTTTAATTAATTCCGGGACAGCTTCTTCAGCGGCTTCAGTACCTATCCATCCCAGATCTCTAGCGGCTTCAATACGAGTACTTTCCCCCCAGCCCTCTCGTAATTGCCAAATCATTTTATCTAATTTTTTCTTATCTGGTCCGCTCATAAGTGCCATTCCTACAAAGTTCTTTTTGAAAGCTAATAATTTTCTTTTCATTATAATGATAAGAATATATTATAATTACCCTTTTAGTACTTAAATTACACTATTTTGGTATTAACCTTAACTTTCTCCTATATAAATACGTGGTTTGGAATAAATAAATTTAAGAGGGAAAAATCGCATTTGATATAGTTGTTTGGTGAGCTTTTTTGAACAAGAACCATTTTCCTTTCTCCAGAGTCCCTACTAGTGTAAAATTACTTTTGTTATTAGTTTTGTTCCTTTTCCCCCTTTTCTCGACTGTAATTTTAACGAAAACTCAACAATCAAAAGCCATTGAAACCAGCCAACTTTTTCCGCAGACCACCCGAGCGTTAGACAATCTACTTGGTTACTATACTCTTTGGCGGGAAACAGGTTACATAGCAAAAGGAATGAGTATAAAAGCCGGTTCAAATGGGGAGTTCTTTTTTGTCGGAAATCTTCAAACCGAGTTTTTCACGCAAACTGATTTCTTTATTGGCATGGTTAATGACTCAGGAAAATTGGCTTGGCTTGAGGTTTATCAACAAGATGAACCAACCACTGCAAACAACTTGGTGCTTGATGAACAACAACAATTATTATTTGCAGTGGGTGGAACATTCAATAGTTCTAATGATTGGGATATTTTCTTATTTAGTTTTAACTATACTTCAAAAGAATTTTTGTGGAACACAACAATAGGAACCCCCAGCTTGGCAGAACAAGGTGAAAGAATACTCTACTCAAAAGGCAAATTATATTTAACGGCTTTACAAACTGATCCAACTAACCAAAATTCTGCTGATAACACTTTACTTTATTGTATAAACAGCTCTACTGGGGCCATTCTTTGGCAAAAAGCATTTTTGTCGCCCTCAATTGATAGTTATCCCCGCATTGTTCTAGAACCGTTAACAGGCGACTTATTTCTCTTTTTTAATCAGATATCTAAAGCTAATCAGAAAAGAACCGATTTGGTTATTCAACGACTTTTGCAGAACGGTACTATCCTCTGGAAAAAACAATACACACGAGAAGAACAAACAACAATTAAGGACATGGGTATTAACCTCGAGAAAGAACAGCTCATTCTTGTTGGTGATTGTCTTGAAAACAATGGAAATGGAATTTTTAAAGATGTTCGCATTTTTTCTCTTAACTTGGATGGCGAAATTCTCACTGAAAGAGTGTGGGGAAAATTCGATATAGATGAAGATGTCCAGGGGCTTTCTTCAATTCATGCAAATGAATTCTATGTAATTGGTCAAACTGAAAATATTGGTGGCGCTTTTGACGGGCCCTTTCTAGCCTATTTCAATTCTTCTTTAGAACCTATCTGGTATCGAACCACTAGCGGCTATTTTTCTATGGAACTCTTGGCCATCGACTATTCGATAAATGAGGAAATTGTGACCACAGGCTTCTTTAACTATAGATATGATTTTTTCCTAAAAAGGCTTATTCTTACTTTTTCTTTAGACAATGATCGAGACAGTCTTTGTAATTTCTTTGAGGAGAAAATCGGAACAAACCCAGAAAATAATGATACAGACGCTGATGGTTACACGGATGCTGAAGAGTACTTTGCCTCTACTGATCCATTGAACCCACGAAGTTTCCCGCCAAAACGGAAAGCGCTCACGCGCTTTGGCTTTGCGATAGCAATTCTACTCGTTTTAGGTTTCTTTTTCACAAAGGCAATCCTTTTTGTCCGGAAAATTGCAAAAGAATGAAATCTGGTAAGTTTACCATTTGTTTTTAAAGAAGTTAAAAAGAGATAAAAATCCTCAAAAAGCATCCTTGTATTCAGTAATTTGTAAAGGTTTAATAAGTAAGAATGAAAGGCTTCAAAAATGGCTAAGAATAAACAAACGTGATAGAAAATGCCTCTTTGTCCGAATTGCGGCTCCTCAGTTGACGACGGGCTTACTGTTTGCCCTTTTTGTCATGCAAAAATACCTCTGACAACCCTTCCTCAAATGCCCGAGCCAGAGGTTTCTGAGCACCAAGAGATTTTCCAGCAACCAGAATCAAAAACAAAGACAAGTGGTATAACAACAGAACCAGAGGGAGAAGAAGAGATTATTTTACACACACCAACAATTGAGGAACTCGAGAAAGCAGAAGAAACAGTTTTACAAGAACAGACTGTCGACCTTGAAATTGTTCCCGAACGTCGCTACTGGCTTTGGTTCTTATTAGGTGTCGGAACTGTGGGAATTATTTTTCTCATCTATTTATTTATCAATATTGAGGATTTAGAACGACATTCTTATTATCCTCTTGACTCACGTGCTGAACCAATTAATGTTAATACTTCTCAAACGATGATGATCTTTCTTGTTGCTATTTGCTTTGGCTTCATTCCCATCCTCTGGTGGATCTATTACAAAAAGTACGCGAGTCTTTATGACCATTTGAAAGAGCAAAAAAAAGAGACTGCCCCCTACAAAGTTCCACGACCAATTTGGTATATGCTCCCTCTTATCTCCTCTCATCTCTTAGCATTAATCCCAACTATTGTCGGTTTTGCTACTGGCATTAATATTCGTGAGGCCATCCCACCCCTATTTTGGAGCATTTTGGCCATTGTTATTCTCTTTACTTCAATAAACTTCGTTCTTGACTTTCTCTGGCAAAGAGCGTTTAATGCACATCTAAAAATGACCATGGCAAAGCTGAGCCTTAAAAAAACACAGGAAGCTTTCCCAAAACCAAGTTAATTTTCTGTTGGGGTTTTAATAATCAACTAGTAATGTTTTTTTATGTTAAGTCCGTTGCAACGAAATTGTTGTGAAAATTGTGAGCATTTGAGAGTTGACAATTATTGTCTGGTGAAAGAAAAATACATTTTGACTAAAAATGTCAATAAAAAACGTGATTGTGAGTTTTTTCTTTGCAAAAATCATGAGAATACAGAAAGTAGGAGAGGGCATCATCTCTTCGGAAAAAAGGCTTGTTAGAATACCCCCTTTTTTTACAAGAAGAAAAATAAAGAAACAACTTTTGGAAGAAAGTTATTTGCGAGCATTTGCATCGCTGACTTCAGCTTGTTCTTCTTTCTTTTTGGCTCCGGGGCGTTCTTTAATTCCTATTAGCCAACCCAAAGTGAAAGTAATTTGATGCAACCAAGCCCAGATCACCGCGAAAAAGTTCACCTGTAATTTTTTATAGAGATACAAGAGCAATATTACCACTCCAACCCAGAAAAAGAGGGGGATCCAAACTTTTACAATGTCTGCAAGATTAAGATACAGGAGCGGCCGGTTGTTTTCAAATGGACCATTCGCAACTTTCCAGGTTGCCCACTTATTAAAGCCAAGATGGAGTATATTTAGCGGGAAAATAATTACAGGAGTAATTGCCATTGCTATTCCCCGATTTTTCCAGGAAGCAGGCGTGACAAGTATCCCAGCCATCATAAGACTAAAAACAAGAACACCGGAAGTCAAAATAGAGATCACGAAATTTCTTTGATTGACATTTTCAACAACACTGAGCCACCAAAAAGTCCCTAACTTTGTTCGCTCATCAAATCTTGCACCCATCTTTAGCGCAAGGGCATCAGATGATACTCCAATCCCTTGATTTATTTGTGGAATCAAACCTATAATGGCCAACCCGCCGGCAATCAAGGCAAAGACTACAAAAGTATTTGTGAAAAATTTCCATTTGTTGTTTTCAATTTCTTGCCGCGGGTAGTAATTAATCTTATCAATTATCTCCACTCGCGATGGTATTGTTTCATCCGCCTGAGCAAGTTCTTCATACGAAACTCGCGCTTTGAAATAATAGGCATTTGTTTCCACATTCTTTGTCACTCGTTGCATAGAATCAACAAAAGAGTCAATCCAAGCGCCAAAAGTTGAAACTATCCTGACTCCTTGTCGTTCAATTACAAGGGTGAAAATAACAATACCAACAAAACCGAATACTTTACTCAAGCTGTCATGCGCTAAAAAGAAAGCTTTATCAGCTGCCGCATCAGAAGCCATTCCCAAGTCAATATATTTTATATATAAGTGTTGGGTATACCAAAAATGAAAGGCAACCCGAAAAGTGTTGCCAATATGCATCATAAGGAAATTAGTGACTGTTGCTCCTAACTTCTTCTGCCATTTTGCTGGTGTGACGAGGATCAATGCCATCAATAGTGCTCCGGCTTCCATTCCCGTACAAGCACGAATGATCAATAAAATTCGCGGATAAGTAGCTAAGTCAATGCCGGGGAAATATGGTTGTCCGAAAAAGACATTGCCGGGTTTTAAGGGGTCCTGATCAACTCGTTGGAAATATGCTGCAACAATATCAGATGAATCATATCCCCAAATGACTTGTAAGAGCCAACTGGAATTGTCACGAACTAATATCTCGAGAAATTCAAATGCACCTATCCAATCCAAACCAAAATACAGGAAAACTATTAGAACAACAAACATAGGAAAGGAACGCCAAAAGAAACTCTTTCGTTCTTTTGCGGTTCGAGGATACCAGCTAACTTCTTCGCTCATTTTTCTGACCTTATTTTTTTAAGGATGAACGTAATTAAAAAATCTATGCTTTGTTTTCTAAGATTTATTCCCAGCTATTTGTAGAAGGATTACTAGATGTTCCGAGAAGAGAAATAATGTACCTCAGCTTTTCTCGGTGGACTTTTCTAACCATTTTTTAATCGTTTGCTGGCCGAGCCCGGTAATTTGCCAGAGAGAACGTCGTTCCATGATTTCCCGTGTGACGACTTTTTCTTCGAGCATACTTTTGAGGTGGTAAGAAACTGCAGAGTATGTTAAGCCATTCTTCTCAGCAATCTCTGCAATGGTAAAACGCTTCTGTTTATATTCATAAAGGAATTTCAAGATAATATTGCGCATTAGCAATCCTTTGCGAGTATTCCTCTTTTTCCGCAAAATGGCTTCAGAACGTTCGATTTTCATTTTAGGCATAAACGTCAACCGGCGGTTGTATTCGCTTTAACTATTCACTTTAGCTATAGACTACTTTCTCACGAACTTTATTTTTTTCGCCTTTTTTTGTGCTTTTAATGAAAAAGAGCCTTATTAAAGACTGACTTCATCAGAGATTTTTTAAAACGAACAAGGAGTTTACAAAACAGACCAAGAAGGAGCGTAATAATACAATGGAAGCATCAAAGAAAGAAATCGTGAAAGGAAAAGGAAAAATCCTCTTTGAAAAAGATATTGCTATAGCAACAATTAGAAGCCCTTTGGAAGGATTTAAGCTTGTGCAGCAAAAAATTGAGCGAAGATACGATCCATTACTGAAAATCCCTTCCCGAATAAATGCCTTACGAGCAGAACGCGTGAAACAAGCCACACTCCCAGGAGAAAATTTTGAAGCAAATTTACAAAAAATCGTTGAGGCTTCCAGCAAGAAATGCTTTTTCTGTTCCAATTTTTTAAAACAAAGCACGCCTAAATTTCCTGAGGAATTGGCTCTTGAAGAACGAATTAGCATAGGCGAAATTATAGTCTTCCCCAATCTATTTGTTTTCTCACAGAATCATGCAGTAGTTACCCTCGGCTCAAAACATTTTACGAACCTGCCAGATTTTTCGCCAGCTATTTGGCGAGATGCAATTCTTGGATCAATAAAATACTTCAAGGCAGTGTATAAATTAAATCCGGAATTGAAATTCCCGAGTATAAACTTCAATTTTCTCCCACCTTCCGCTTCATCAATTATTCATCCCCACATTCAAATTATTCTTGATGACAAACCAACTTACCTCACCGATTTGCTCCTTACAAAAAGCCTGGATTATTACAACGCAACAACTACTCCTGAAACAAAAGGGAGGAATTACTGGTTGGATTTACTCGAGTCTGAGAAAGAATTAGATCAACGCTTTATAACTGAAAATGATTTTATGACTTGGACGGCAACCTTTTCGCCCATTGGAAAAGATGAATTGACAGGAATCATCAAAATCCCCAAAACAGATATAACAAAATTTTCGGACGAAGAAGTTGGTGCTTTAGCAGAGGAGCTTGTGCAGGTATTTAGGGCATTATATCATGGTAGAGGAGTAACAGCAGTTAATATGGCACTCTATTGTGGGCCAATAAATGAATCCCTCGAAAAATTTTATCGACTTAATTTGAGGATTATTAGTCGTCCAACTTTAATGCCAAATTATACCAACGACACAGGTTTCATGGAGCTGCTTCACCGCGAACCTATTGCAGCCGCTTCACCCGAAATGATTGCGCGGGATGTTCGAAAGCATTTAAAAAGTTAACGTTTGTTTAATGATTAAAATTTATAAAGAGTAACTAAGTTTAATTATTTGACTAAGCCTTTAAATCGTACAACAATAACATATTTAAAAAGGGAAAAATTACTAATATGGGTATATAATATAAGACTTAGAAGCTATACGCTAATAACAAATCTGGATCGTAGTTACTGGAGATAAATTAGATTGAGTTTCCTTAGAAGATTAATAAGTGCTGACAGAAAAAAAGCCCAAGAGGGCGAGCAAGCTAAGCAACATGTAGCAATCATTGGTTTAGATGCCGCTGGCAAAACGACCATTATGAAACGCATTCTCCGATCAGAGTACACACTCTCTAAACCAACTTTTGGGGTTAATATTGAGGTTTATCGCTACCGAACACTCGAATTCGTTGTTTGGGACCTTGGTGGGCATGCACCAATACGTAAGACTTTGTGGAAGAAATTCGTCACAAAAGCATCTGTAATAGTCTTTGTTGTGGATGCTGCAGACCAAAAACGATTCCACCTTGCAAAAGAAGTCTTTTATGAATCCTTGGCTAACACTGACCCAAATGCACCCATCTTGTTCCTGGCTAATAAATCAGACAAAGAGGAAGCTGCATCAACTTTAGAGGTCATGGAAGCACTGGAGCTTCATAAGATGACCCGAGGTGAACGACCATTCAACCTGTTTCGATGCTCAGCCTTAACCGGTGAAGGATTGTTTACAGCCTGGGATTGGCTTGTTGATGTCGTTTCAAAAGATAGCAGTATCCCAACCTGGCATGTTAAAATATATGCCGCAGCAATTTTTGATGCAAATGCTAAAGAGTTAGATCATGCCATTTTTGGCAACCCAACCCAACAGGCAAAGATAGCAAATGCTTACAGGGAATCAATAAAAGAAACCGAACGGTTTGCTAAACAAATGCGAGACTATAATGAAGCAGTGACCGTTCTGGAAATCATGAATGACTTTCAACTGGTAATCACTAAAAACAAATTATTTGTTATGGGGATTCTAATTGATGTTAATGATCCTGTTAGTAGAGTTTTAACAATATCAAGCAGGATTTTCGAATCAATTGAGATGGATTACTTAAAGGGGCACCAAATTTCACTCGAAAAAGTTATTTCCAATTATTTCCCATTAGATGCTATCTCTTAAAACAAGGTTAAAAACCTCTCCTAAACCGAAAGAAGAGATTTTTCCTTCAAAACTATCAAAAAGAACATTTAAAAAACTTTGAAGTAAATATAATTTACAAAGATGAAAGGGAGACTCTTATGAAAAATCTGAAAAAGTCCGTTGAAGCATTTACTGCTTTTCTTCAGAATGCAAAGCATTCCATTCCTTGGGTTCTTCTCTTGGGAGAAAAAGGTTCCGGAAAAACCACTTTACTTTACTATCTCTTATCATCAAACAGAGACAAAGTCTTTCCTGAAACGGCATTCAATTGGATTGACATTTCCTATGGTACTGAATGGTTTAAACTCATTGATTTGGGTAAAGAAATCTTGAATGACGAGCGTATAATCGAGTATTTTCTTAATATTGCAGATGGAGTGGTTTATGTTATCAATGGTGAGACTGACGAGTCTTTGCGGAACTCTACTGAGAATTTCCATAAAATCATTGATAAAATTCCTTCCAACATTCCTTTATTAACATTGATAAACAAACGCAATCCCGAGCGAAAGATTAATTTGAATAAGGCATTGTCCTTCTTTGACCTTGGGAAAATTTCCTCGCCAAACGATCCTCGAAGCTTCCACTTTGAGATTTGCACCATTTTGACCGGTGATGGTGTTTATCGAGCATTTGACTGGTTCGTTTCAAAGCTAATGGATTACGAAGCATATCATGAGAGTGTAACTGTTCATCGAGTATTAATTTATGATGTAAATGGTTTGCTTGATTTCGATGCACAATTCTCAAACATTATTAATAAAAGCGAAGATGCCGTTCTTATTACCGGCCTTCTCTCTGCATTAAATAGCATGACGAGAACCCTTTTCAAAGAATCAAGTTTTCTCGATGTTGTTACTGTTGGTGACTATTCAATGGTCCTAGTCACTCGCAAAGAGAAAATTTGTTGTCTTTTTGTAGAACGTGGTGATGCTTTGGGTAAAGCAAAACAAATTGCTGAAATGATTCTTGATATCTTCTTAACAGAAGGCGAAAATGGTCGCATAGCAATTGAAAATCTCATTGAAGAGAGTAAAAAAGACGAAGAAGTGATAAGTTAAAAGCAAAGTAAATGCAGTTATATGACTGAAGAAAAACAGATTTATAATTGTAAAACAATAAGTGAATACAATTAAAAGAATTGAAGGAGAAAAATTGTTAGAAAAAAAGGTTGATGAACATGGCTGAATCAGAATCAATGAAGGATTATTTGCTAGGAATTGTCTTTGTAACGTTCGAAGATAGCGGACCAACAGTTATTTACAACGATACAGACTTGACTGAAGAACAAACTTTGACTTTAGCAGTTGAAGGGATGACCATAGTTGGATTGGATGAAGGTTCTTCCGGGAAGACCCTAAAGGAGAAGAAAACACAAATCTTTGACACAATGGATGATAAACGGTCGTTTGGTCCTTTGCCAGTACCAGATGCACCCAGCTACCGAGCGCTAGCAATTACATTTGATGTTGAATCTGAAGAGTCAGCCGACCATCGCATTAGGGAATTTGGCAGGAAATGCATTATGTTTCTCCTCTTTAAAGAGGATTATACACGAGAAATTCTGGATGCTTACGGGCTAATTAAACCTTATTTCTCAGTAATTGTTCGAGATATTACAAAAGAGAGTGATTTGACTCAAGCAAACTTGAAAGATCTATCCTACAAAATGGGCTTGCTTTTCTCAGGCAAATTACCAAGGATTTTCACCATTTTAGATGATGGCTCACCAAAAGAATTGATTGGGAAAAAGATACCAGCAAGCGATGTGTTCCTTGTTGCTGATAAAAATAAAAACACCTTATCGATACTTTTCTATCATCCTGACCCCTCTATTTGGCGGCGACGACAAATCTATAAAAGCGCTTCCAAATTGAACTCGAGTGTGTTTAAAAACAAATTGAAAGTCGTCTCGGTGACAGAAATTAGCGAAATGTCTAAAATTCTCGATAGATTAAATGTCACAATTGAGAAAATTCACTAATACTTGTTAAAGTGGTCCTGTGCTTATATAGCACTTTTTTTCTCTCTTGATGCAAAAACAAATAGCTTTATAATTAAGGAGAAAGCATTATTTTTTATATTAATTACAATCACGATCAACGGTTCTAGGAGAATAGTTATTTGTCAAAAATCATTGCAAAAGTGGTATTTGGTGGCGATGGAGGTGTTGGTAAAACAACGTTAATCCAGCGGTATCTGACAGGGGAATTCATCGACACAACAAAAATAACTATCGGCGTGGGATTCTATATTCATCAGATGAGTTATCAAGGAGAAGATATTTCCCTAAGTGTTTGGGATTTAGGTGGACAAGAACAATTCAAATCGATGGGGATTTTTGACAATTATTTAAAAGGCGCGGTAGTAGCTGTTTTAATGTTCGATTTAACTCGGGCGCTTTCAATAAAAGGATTAGAAACCTGGCATAATTTCATTGATAAGGAAGCTGACACCAAAATAATTATCGTCGGAGGAAAAAGTGATCTTCCGCGAGACCCATTGATAACAGAGGAAATCATAAAAGAGGCCATTAAGAAATACGATGCCATAAGATATATTGAAACTTCTTCTGCAAATGGCTTAGGCGTTGATCTTGTTTTCAATGAAATTGCACGAATTGCTCTTGGGAAAATTTCTGACGATTAAAATCAATAACCGTTTAACTCAGTTAGGACTGTTGAGTCAAATCAAAAATTATTTTCTTCACTTTTTCAATTACTTTTGGAACACTTTTTGCCACTCTTGGTGACAATTCTAAGCCGAAGCCGGAGAATGTTTCAACTTGAATGCCAATGACAAAGATTTTCTCTGGTAACTGGAACTCTCGTAAAACATATGCAAGTTTCAAGGCGGAAAGAACATCAAACCCATGAGTTGAGCTAAAACCCTTTATTTCCGGCAATTGTTCTTCTTCTAATGTAAATTCGATTATTTCTCCTGGTATAAGGCTTTCATTGTGTATGGCATCAATTATGATTCCGAATTGCCAGCCATCGAGCATAAAAGCAATATCCACCCCTCCTATTCCTAAATCGGTTATTTTTATGCCCGGATATTGTTCCTTTTCTTCTGCTAATTGCTGAAGTACTCGAATTGCTACCCCATCATCTTGCCTGGTGAGGTTGCCAATACCAATGATATGTATGAACTTCTGTTCAAATTGCGTCATAGAGAGGAATTCCTGATGTATTGTTGTTACCCTTTTCTCAATATTTTTGTGGTGGCTGATAAACGATATGATGCACATAAACTTGATTGATAATAAAGCTAACGCCTTTCATTAGTCCGACAAGAAGTATTAGAAAAGAATAGCCGGCTGCAAACACTCCAAGCCATTCTGCCCCTCCTTTTGGTGCATAATAAATTAAAGCACTAATCGTATTGCTGCAAAAATGAATGAAAATAGATGACTCAATACCGTATTTAACAAAGGCATAACTTAGAAAGAAACCCGAGACTGATGCTTGTACAATCTTCCAAGCACCCCAACTCCCAGTCCAAGCTTCCCAATGAGCAAAACCAAAAATAAGGGAAGAGAAGAAGATTAAAATCCATTCGGGTAGGCCAACAATCTTATACTTCCCGCGAAAAGCCAAAAGGATGTCTTTTAGCCCTAATTTGGGTTGGTTTTTGAAACTCTTTATGAGAAGGCTTTCTTGTGTAATGGGGATTGTTGTTTCAGGATTTTTCACAAGCATTTTTTGACTGAGATGTTTTTGTAGGAAATAACGGGAAATAATCACAATTATCATTGGTCCGCCAATAAGGATTAATCTGAAACTAAGCTCTTCAAAAATCCCTGCCCAGCCTACTTGAAAGGTAATTTTAAAAGGATCTTCGGGCAAACCGATTGATTCATCTGCTTTGGGTGCAAGAATCTGTACCAAAATTATTGATACCAAACTCATTGCACCTAGCAATTCAATTGTTTGAATTAAAGGGACATTTTTGATCCGCTCAAAAATGATTGGCATTGGCCCCTTTCTTGCTTTTGCAGCTTGTAGCTGTTCCTTTCGTGACTTGTATACCAACCGAATTTGTGTTTGCTGTGTTGTTCCTGGAATGTTGCCGGGGAATTGTTTTGCTAATTTGCCAGTTCCTAACTCTTCTTCTTGTTCTTCTTTTTTACTTTGTTCGTCTTGTTGATGTTTGATTTTTTTCTTAATAACAACAATGACTGTTGGTAGAATTAATAATATCGTTGCTATAATAAAACCAAAAAGATCGATAAGATAAAGAACGGAGATATTCGCATTAAGAGGGACCAAAAAAACTTTGAAGAGCCAAAAAAGCTCAGGATCTGTGTAGAGGGACTTGGGAAAATAAAAAGACCAACTTATTACTATTAGGAAAATTAAAGCAGCAAGAAATACTGAGAAAGAAAGGAAGAGATAACGAAAATTCTGATAAAGGCTCTTCCAAGGTCTATTATATTCTTTCGGTTTTATTAAACTGATACCCATAACGACAAGTATTATTATTATTGGTAACATTACAGCTAAAATACTCGCGATTGCAACTGACATGGAGAGCCCGGCATCATTTAAAATGTCTTGAAAATAGCTATCTGAATACAATAATGGAATGGCGAGAATAATTGATAAGAGATTAAAAGCAGCAAAGACCAAAGCAATTATTCCCACGATTCTTGCACTTGTTCGACGACTCGCAATTTTTATTTGTTGCTGCTGTCTTTCAAATTCCTCTATTCTCAGCTGTTGAGGAATTTGTTGATAAGAAGTAATGCTTGTTGGATGAGGGGGTTTATATGCAGTTTGAACAATTGCAGTAGAAGTTTCTTGTTGACGGGGGCTAAAACTTGGTTTTACAACCGCTCCACAAAAAGTGCAAAATGAATAATACACTGGAATTTCCTTTCCACACCCAGGGCAAGGAATTTTTTCCTTAAAGGGTTTACCACAGTGCCCACAGAAAATTGTCCCCTCAGGGGATTTTTCTCCACAATGGGAGCAAATTTGGAAGGCAGATGTTGATTCGGGTTTTATTTCTCCTTCTGATTCGGGTAGCTCTTTTGATTGTTTTTGATCCTCTTCCTGCATGGTGAATTTCTCACTTTTTGTTGATCTATGGAAAAGATTACTCTCAATGATAAAGAATTATGGTTGAAATGTTTTTTTAATACTTCCATTTGATTCGTAAAGGATTTAGCTTTTTTTAAATAAAAAATGCTAAGCAATGAAATGAGAATTACTACTACAATTGGGAGGTAAGAATGACCAGAATAAAAGGCATATTTCTGGATTTTGATGGAGTGCTATCATCGCTTATTGCTCGAATTGGTTGGCCTTTTTATCATGCCTTAAAGAAAGTTCAACCATCAATAACAAAAAGAGAAATTTTGACAGTACTTGAAAGAGTTATTCAACTGTATTTAAGATCAGAAAAGAAAGGGCTTTTCTATGTTCCGAAGATCATTTTCAAAATTAGTGTGCTATTAAATCTTAAAAAACGACACATACTACCATTCACTGTGAACTTTTTAATCCTCTTCAAGAAGAACCACAACAGAATTTTCCCGGAAGAACATGCTGATAAAGTTTTAGCGTTTATCACGAAGAATTACCAAACAGCAATTGTCACTCATGCTGAAAAAGCAGTAATCAAACGAGCGCAGCAAGAATTTTCTCATTTGAAAGACATTGACCTGATTGTTGCAAGGAATGACCTAAAATACACTAAACCTAACCCCTTTGGATTGAATTTAGCCATAAAGACACTCAATTTACAACCTCGAGAAACGCTTTATGTTGGCGATTTACCCCATGATATCGAAGCAGGAAAACGAGCAGGAACATTAACCTGTGCAGTTGTCAATTTTAATGCTGCGAAAAAAGAAAAGAAACAATTATTGAAGCAATTTCAACCAGACTTCCTTATTGACCACATCAGTCAATTGCCCCAGCTCCTTAAGAAAATGCAATTGTAATGAAACATGAATTTATAGCTGTTTCGGCATACTAATGATCAATTGTCCGTACTCGTTATCTTCTTGATGTTCAAATGAAATTTTTCCTTGGAAACTATTAACTATGGATGTAATAATGTTAAGGGTAAAGTCAGAGCCTTTTAGTTCGTGATCAAACTCCGGTTCAAACTCGAAGAATGATTGTAGCTCTTTGTTTAATCGCGGGTCAGGGATTTTAATACGCACCTCCCAAGAATCATCAAGATTGGCAGAATCATTAACAGTAATTTCCACAGTTATTAAGGGCTTATTATTATATGCCAGGGTTTTTTCAAAAATATTGAAGAAGAGCTCATAAATAAGCTCGTTTCCTCGTGCCAAAAATTTGTTTGGTTTCAGACCATGGACAATCTTTATGGCACGTGGGTGATATTCTTTGTTTATTTTTTCCTCACTTTGAGCAAAAACTTTGTAAAGATCGTATTCATAAAAGTCATTGCTTTTTCGGGCAATCTGGAGATAATTCTCGAGATTGGTCGTTATCTTAGCAATCTGATAGATTGCTTCTTTGCTTTTCTCCAGCCGCTCTTTAGCGACCTCGGGTTTGTCATTTAATTGTAGTATACTTATCTCGAGTTGCGAAAGTGCATCTTGGCATAGGTTCTTTATATTGTGAAATAGTAAATCATTATAGCTCTCCAGTTCGCTTTTTTCAAATCGAAGTTGATTAACCAATTCCTTTAAGGCAGAAATGGGGTTTAAAGCAACAACAAAGTCTTCCGTTTTGTCAAAACTTACCGGAGAAACTCGGGCAGTGAAAAGCACCGGTTTCCGATCTTTTCGATATAAGACTACTTCATCATTGAAATTTTTGTTTCTTGCAAACTCTGTACGCAACTTTCCAAGGAATTTCTTGTAGGCATCTTTTGTATTGAAAAAAATTGCAAGCTCATGCCCTAAAACCTCTTGTTCAGTATAGAACAACATTCGTTCAATTGTTTTATTGACATATTTAATTCGATTTTTCGCAATTTGAATAATAATACCATCGTAATTATCGAAAATACTTCGGAAAAAGTGCAGGTCCTCGTTTTCAATCTTCAAGTCTGAAGATAATTTGGCAACATCGAGAAAAAAGATCAAAAGGCCTTCTGAGAAGTCATCCTTATTTTGGGTTATAATTGAAAGTGTTCTGGAATGTTTTACCCCGTTTTTATCTTCAAGCTTTACAGGGAGGTATAAATGCCTATCCCTTATTTGCTCTTTATTTAACGCTAAAAGAAAATTTGCAAAGTCTTTTTTCTCAGGGAAAATGATCTCCAAAGATTGGTTTTTGACTTCCTTTAATGTATAACCAAAAATTCTTTCCCATGCATGATTAACCCACACAATAACTGTATTTCTCATATAAACAAATGGCGTAGATATTAAATTGAGAATTGATTCGAATAATGGTTTTTCTTTTGATTTAATGACGTCTTCATAAAAGGAAATTTCTGTAGATATGTCTAATTCAAAAATCGCTGTTGCAATATTAGTTGTTGTATCAGGGTCAATTATTCTTACTGCCACACCACGTATCCATTTTAATTCACCTTGTGGTGTAAAAATGCGGTAAATAATTGGTTTGCTTGAGCCATTGTCAAATGAATGATAATTTGAAATTACTTTTTCGCGTTCATCCGGATGAATGTACCCGAAAGTTGTTAAAAGGCCAAAATCTGAAGTTGAATAACCAATAACTTGTAAGGAATTCTCTGAATTGTAAACTAATTCGTCATTTTCATTGATAATGCTTAATCGGATTTTTTCGAAGGGAGTAATATATGGAAGTTTTTTCACCTTCTTGATTTCAGTAAGAAAGGCATCAATTAAAGTTTTTATTTTTTTAGAATCTTTTTTTCTTATACTTCCTAGTTCATTCATTTAAGCAACGACCAAAAAAGTTGATTATTTAATAAATCATAATTTCAATTTTAAATTATTTGTATTTCAACATTTGCCTTTTTTCTTTATATTACTAATGCTTATTTTAAAATATTTATTTAAAAAAATGACGCTTATTATTGAAGCATTTAGTTATATTCTTAAAGTAATATAGCCTTTATTCTTTGTATAAAAATTACGAGTCATTTCTCGTTAGAACTTTCAAGATAAAACTAGTGGGTGTCATCTTTGGTTCATCAAAAGGAAATTCTTTGCGTTGAAGGGATTACGAAAATATTCGGGAAAAAAAACTCTCCTCAGAGCATTATAGCCTTGGATGCGATTTCTTTTAAAATGAATGCTGGAGCAAATGCCCTCCTTGGCCCTAATGGCGCCGGTAAAAGTACCTTGATTAAGATTCTTCTTAGCTATCTTAAAGCTGATCAAGGTGAAGCACAGTTACTTGGGCATGACATTTTCAAGGAAGGCATGTTAATTAGACAGAAAGTTGGCTATATGCCCGAACATTTTGCGATAATTCCTGGAGTAAATGCTGTGAAACAAGTTTCTCTTTTGGGGCGTATTTCCGGCCTTCCCAAAGAAGAGGCGATGCAACGAGCGCATGAAACATTACAATACGTCGGCTTAAATGAAGCGCGCTACCGAAAGGTGAAAGAGTTTTCAACTGGAATGCTTCAACGATTAAAACTTGCGCAGACTCTCGTAAATGATCCTGAGTTGATTATTCTCGATGAACCCACAAATGGTCTGGATCCAAATGGTCGTATCGATATGATTGAATTGGTGAAAGAGATTAGCAAAGAACATGGAATAAACTTGATTGTCTCTTCTCATTTACTCCCTGATATCGAGGCTACGTGTGAATTTGCGACTATCATTAACAAAGGAGCTGTTGTTGCTCAAGGAAAGATTTCAGAACTAACTTACCAAGAAACCCGAAGCGTCGAGAAAAAGAATATGAAAGTTGAAATTCGCGGTGATTTAGAGCGCTTTTTAGCAGCCTTACAAACTAAGGGGATTCCTTTTCAGCTCTTTGAGAATACTATTTTGGTGCAGTATTCTGATGAGGAGATTAGTACCGTTTTATTAAAACTTGCATATGAAAATGACATCCAGATCCGGACGATGGTTCCCAGCGAAGCGATTCTTGAAGATGTTTTCGTGCATCGTATTGCTGATATGAATAATAAAAACGGCTTGCCAACAAAAGAAACAAAAATTGAGGTTTCAAAATGAGTGTCTTTAATCGCAGCTATAGAGAATATAAAGGTGAAATTAAAGGACGATTCTTTAGAATTTGGTCAATTGCAACCCAAACTTTCCGGGTGCAGTTTTCAGGCAAAAAAATCATCTTTCTCTTAATTCTTTGTAATTTGCCTGTGATATCATTTACTTTGATGCTTATCTTTTCCGCTATTTTCTTCCCTGCCTTCGTGCGAGAATTCTTCTTGGGGGGATTAGGTGGGGTGGATGCAACAATGTATACCATCATTAATTTCTCCTTCAATCCCGGATTGATCTTTTTACCGATAGTCTTTATTTGTGCTTTAAACTCTGGAACCATCGCTAATGATAAAAAGAACAATAGTTTGGCATTATACTTCTCCCGCCCCATAACTCGCATTGACTACGCAATTGGAAAAGCTCTTTCTGTTTATATGGTCTCAAGTTTTGTAACATTTGTTCCTTGGTTTGTTTTCTTAGTAACATTTAATTTACTTGAAGGTGTTAGTGGTCTTGCTATTAAAACAGTGATCATGACTTATCTCTCAACTTTTGCTTCTGGATTCCTAATAGTGTTTTTCATGGGTTCCATTGTTTTATATTTCTCATCGATAAGTAAACAAAGTGTTTTAGGAGGCATCCTCTCTATTTTAGTGCTATTTTTACCATCGCTCGTCGCAAGCCTTATAGCTGAATTCATCGAAGCTGATTGGATTCAATACTTCTCAATCGCCTTAATCATTGTTGCAGCTGTCTTTCTAATCTTTGGTAGCCCTTCAACATCAATGTTTGGGATGAATTTCTTTGAATCAACACTAAGTGGTGGTGTTGCAATCACTTTAATGATTACAATAGGCATTATTTTTCTGCTGATGACCATTAACAGGTTGTATCGCGAGGAGGTTAGCTAATGAAAGAGTATTTCATAGAAACATACGATTTGAACAAATGGTACAAAGAAGTTATGGCGCTAAACAAAATTACAGTAAAAATCGATCGAGGGATCGTTGGCTTACTGGGGCCCAATGGTGCTGGAAAATCAACATTCTTGAATATTGCCACTGCACAACTCCGGCAAAGCTCGGGAGAAATTTATGTTGAAGGAAGTGAAGTGTGGAACAATCCCGAAATTTTGAAGCGGTTTGGTTTTTGCCCGGAACAAGAAATTCTATTTGAATGGATGACAGGGCGCAAATTCGTACGTGAATTGGCACAAATCAGTGGCTTATCTCGCGAGGCTGCAAATAAAGCTGCAGTTGAAGCTATCAAACTCGTCGGGTTGACTGAGGCAATGGATAGAGCAATTAAAGGGTATTCCAAGGGTATGCGCCAACGTATTAAAATTGCTCAAGCAATTGTTCATGACCCTGAAATTCTGTTCCTTGATGAGCCCCTCCAATCGACAGATCCACTTGTCCGTAGAGAATTAGTTCAGTTGATTCAAAAATTGGGTAGAGATTTTGGGAAGAACATTCTTATCTCGAGTCATATTTTACACGAAGTTGAACGGATTACCAACAAAATTCTATTGATTTATTCAGGTAGGGCTATTGCCCAAGGGAGCATTAGCGAAATTCGTGAACTCATGGATAAGATTCCTTTTACAATTCGCATTAAAACACCCGATAGGAAGCGACTCGCAACGATTCTGTTAGACTACGATTTCGTCCTTAATGTTGCACCTGATATAGAAAATTTCGAATACATCAATATTCGAACAAATAATTCAAATGCTTTTTACAAACTCATCCAAGAGCTTGCAGTTGAATCAAAAGTGAAAATTCTTGAAATGGCAACATTGGATGCAGGCTTGGAAGCAATCTTTGATTATTTAACGAAAAGAAAATAAAAGGAGCTAAAAAGAGCATGGAAAAGTTATACGAAAACCTAACTAAATACGAAAAAAAGTTCAGCTGGAAACGGAGATTTGGACCAATTTACCGGCTCTACCTTAGCAAATTAATTTCAACGTTATTTAAGCAAGGAAAAAGCTGGATCTTCAATGCGCTGATTCTTCTACCAATAATTGCAGGTCCTATCGTTGCTTTTTCGGTCAATTATATGTTAGCGAACGAATTTTATTCTCTTTATTCTGACATCATGTTTAGGGGGTATTTTGGGATTATCATCCCACTTTTTACGATGTACATTGCCTCCACAATGTTTAATGATGAAAAGAACAATCGCTCTATCACTTATTTGACTTCCCGACCCATTCATCGGTTTGAACTTGTGATAATAAAATATCTGGGTTACCTCACCGTCGTCCCTTTCTTTATTATTGTCGCCACTTTATTGAACTATCTTTCCTTTGGCATACTAGCGGGGCTGATGTATTTTGATATGGCTCTACGTTTTATGTTCGTTGCTTTTATAGCAGCAGTAGTGTATGGAGCCATTTTCATGCTCATTGGCCTTCTTTTCAAAAACCCTCTGTGGTTCGGGTTATTTTTCGTCTTTATCTGGGAATTTGTATTTGCAAGTTTTTCGCCAACGCTGCGTAGCCTAACTATCTCTTATTACATAAAATCGCTAATAGTTTACCCCATAAATGAATATGGTAATAGTGAGTCGCCAGCAGTCTTCCCAGGGAACTATGCGGATGGATTTGTTAAACTTGGTTCACCGGCAAAAGCGCTTACTTTTTCAGTCGTATTGCTTGTAGTAATTATTGTTTCCATCGTCTTATCTTGGGCCATTCTTCAAGGGGATCGATTACGAGTACCATACAAAGCAGGGAAACGACCGGGCGGATGGAAATACTATTTAAAAGAAATTCGTTCCTATCTCATAACTTTTGGAATAATATTCTTGACTGTTGGCTTGACATTGGGTCCTGTTGTTGGTATGAAAAAAGCCTATTATTCTTCTACAATAACAAATATTACTATCCTTCCGAACTGGAGTTGGTATACCCCTGGAACAAATACAAAACCTTCAGTAAATGACATGGGTTGGGGAACAATGGAAAGATTTACTGTTCGGAAAAATGACAGCTTAAGATTTATGCCAAGATATGGCTATTCTTCAAATAAAGAATCTTTTCAAGCTGCTCTTGTTCTTTGTAATGAAAGTACTTTTACCAAATTCTTTGAAAGTTGTCAAAATTTGTGGTTTCTGTGGGCAGCTCAACAATATCAAGCACCATATGATTCTGCGCTTTTCAGGCAATTAATTTTGAATTATTTTAATTTGGCTCAAGAATTTCTTAATGACTCGATAGCTAAATTGATTTTCAGTGAAGTTCCTATCGAGACTTTTACCTCATATGATGATCTCACTACACCGAGTATTTCATATCAAGCTTCAACAAAAACAACTTTTTATTGTGTTCTTTTGATAATTGACTACATAGCAGTTCCAAACGCAGAATTCTATGGATATGATTTCGGTTTTGTAGTTGATGGCATAAAAACACGTATAGGAAGCTATGTTCTTGGGTTTGTAATTAGTGCTTTCGGGGTCGGACTTATTGGCCTTGCAATTTATTCTTTGGCAACCTATTCCAGTAAAATTGAAATCGAACGCTATGAAAAGAAAGTCGCAGAATTTGAAGAGAAAAATAAAAACATAGCTAATTAAAGTAAATCTTGAGGGAGGATTTTTCTTTCCTCTTTTTTTTGACAAAAGATTTTTCAAACAAAAATAAGCTGTTAAATTGAAATATAATTTAATAAAGGAGATATTTTCATGCTCGATGAAAAGGACAGACTAATACTTCAAGAACTTGAAAAAGATGCTCGTATGCCAACCAAAAGGATTGCAACAAAGCTTGACATCCCTCGAGTAACAGTTCATTCCCGGATTGAAAAATTGAAACAAGAAGGGGTCATTCGAAAGTTCACTATTGAGAAAGACTTTAAAAAAATCGGTCTTCCCGTAACAGCCTTTGTCTTTATTGAATTTGCACAAAACGCTGAGATCACACAACGGAAATTAGCTGAAAAGCTGGCTCGACTTCCAAATGTCTCAGAAGTTCATTTAATCTCCGGAGAATGGGACCTTCTCGTGAAAGTTCGAGGAGCAACACTCGAAAAAATCGGGGAAATGGTTTTAGATAAGATTCGCCCACTGCCAGGTGTAGCAAAAACAACTACATCAACATCTTTTTGGTGTGCTACGATTGATTCTTAGATTTGCTTTTGAAAAGAAAGGAATAACTGACAATAGATTTGAGCAATAGCTGACAATAATGAGAGGTCGACATATTCGTTTGCAGCATGAATGTTTCCTCCTTTTGGGCCAAAAAGAACAGTTGGGATTTTACCTTCTCCATAAAAGATATTGGCATCTGTAATCATCTTGCGATAATTAAACTGTGGTGGAAAATCAAAAATAGCCTGGTAACTTTTCGCGAGAGAGGCTACTAGCGGTGTTGTTTGAGGTAGTTTATACGGGACGTAAAATGGTGGAACTATCTCGAGTGTAACCTCCGCTGGCAAGTCGAGCTGTAATAGAAATTCTTGTATATCTTTCAAGGCACTTTCTTTCGTTTCTCCGGGTACTAACAATCGATTTAGTATTAACTCACACCGGTCAGGGACAACAACAGAATAGACTTTATAACCACCAACGACTTTTAAGAAACACATTGTTCCTGAACCAAATGCATTGTCGCTTGGTAAAACAAACAAACGCTTCTTAGAGGGGCTATCTAGTTGTTCTTGCATGTTGGCAATAATTTTCCCAGCAACATCAATGGCGTTTATTCCTTTGGCAGGCGTAAAGGCATGAGCTGAACGACCGTGAATTGTGATTTTATAAAGTACTTTGCCTGTCATTCCAAGTGGCAGGGCATTTGTTTCATTATCACCAAAAAATGGTTCGGCTATCAGAATCCCATCTGTACGTCCTTTACCAAAAGAAGGATTGTGTAACATTTTTCGTGCTCCTTTTCCATAGCCCTCTTCATCTACTACAGCAGTAAAATGGATTGTTCCGACTAATTCGAGATTTGAGTTGACAAGAGCTTTAATTGCTGCTAATTCACAAGCAAGACCACTTTTCATATCCAAAGAGCCTAACCCATAAAGCTCTTGACCTCTTAGCATGGGTGAGAAGGGATCTGTTTCCCAACCAGAGCAACTCTCAACAGTATCTAAGTGCCCATTGAAAGTTAATGTTTTTCCACGTTCATGGAAAGAGCGAACTGCATAGAGATTAAAGCGTTCAAACTCTACTCTCTCAAGTTCCGTTTGCAACCCAAGTTTTTTCACTTCTTCTTCGAGAAAGATAGCAAGTGTTTTTTCCTCTCCAACTACAGAAGGAATTTTAATCATCTCTTCTAAAAGTCGTCTTAAATAACCTACATCGATTGGTAAGTCATCTTCTTGTGATACTCCAGTGACCATTTAGTTCGCCAACTATTGAGCTTTCGCCAATAAACAATCACTTTTTGAGATATTAATTTTCAGTCTGAAAGAAGAGCGCCATTTATAGGCTAAAGTTAAAATGCAAGATTTTCTTCTCTTTTAAGATTCTTTTCGAATTTTTGCATAACAAGAGGGACAGGTTGAACTTGTGTACCTAACGCAAATTCACGGATAACTGCAGCCATCATTCGTTCTCTTTTTGACTCATCGACTTCCAAGTAAAAGAACCGGCCATGTGGTAAAGCCTTTGCCTCCATCGGATAGATTTCTTGGTTATGAAATCTGTCATTGCTTCCATTTACTATGAAAAGTTCTTTTTCAATTGCTGGCAGAATTTTAAAGAGATTTAACTTCCGGTTTTGATAGGCAGCCCGTTTCCATTTCCAAACAACAGCATTATCAATAAAAGCTGAAGTCCGTTCTTTCTGCCGTTTTTCTTTCATACCCATCAAGGCAAAGAATTTGAAAATTCTTTTGAGTAGGGAGACCATAAATGTTGGAAGAAGTATCGATATATTCACAATAAATTTACTAAAGGCAAGTTCAAAAGCCGGATCGAACAATAGAATTCTCGGAGCCGTTAAGGTCTTCTCGTAGAGCCCTGTTAAAACTACAGAAGACCCCCAACAAGTCCCAACCAAAAGAAAGTCTTTTTGCGACAGGTTAAGAAAGTCAATAACTGTTTGAATATCTTTGGCTTTTTCTGAGAGCGTTAATTTTGTTTTTCTCCGTTTTATCTTGCTCGAGGTTTTTTCTCTTGTTTCAATATAGTAGAATTCAATATCTTCCTGTAAGGCTTCATATAAATCGTTAAACTCTTCTTGAATAACACCAAAGCCTGGAATGAAAAGCACTGGTGCAGTGTTTTTTGGTTGCTTGGGTTTAACATGAAGAACACGTATTTCTCCTACTTCTCCTATTGGAACATAAAATTCTCGCGTAATAGTAGGAGACCAATGCCTTACATTGGTTTTATAAGTCGCCTGGACCAATGCATCGACCTCTTGCTTAAGTTGCGGACTAATTGTTAATTCTGGAATTCTTTTCGAACTATCTCGCTGTTTTCTTGCCATTGTTTTAAATTCCTTTTTTAAAATGCCATTTACAGCAAATACGAAAATGGTAGTTTTTATAATTCTTTGTGTTTTGTTGAAAGATAATCGTTAAATTCAATTTTAGGTTCAAAAGGATTACTAACTATTATTTTTACATCAGCACAAACAGCTGTTCATTTAATAATAAAAGAAGAAAAAAGGAGACCTTTTACACTTACATTTGGAAAAGTGCTCCTATTGTCTTTAATATGAATATTTTTTTACCTGTCATGATCTGCCGGACAATTATCTAAACTCCAATAGATCACTGGGACATCTGCGATGTATGTTCCTACAAGCAATTTTGGCAATAAAACCACTATTGCATCAAACATAGGTCCGCGAACTTTTGCACGATAGGGACTGTTTCCGCCATTGCTCACAAGGTGATATACCAGTTCTCCACGAGCAGATTCAATAAAACTGATTGCTTCGCCTTCTGGTATTTTATGTTTATAGGATCCAAATTTGGCTCGAATTGGTCCACTGGGAAGCTTTTCAAGTGCTTGTTCAATTATCCGGAAGCTCTCTTCAATTTCGAGTCTTCGTGCCACTATTCGATGATAAGCGTCGCCCTCTTTGAACGTTGGCACTTCAAAATCAAGCGCCTCATATGCAGCATAAGGTATCGCCCGTCTGACGTCAAAATCCACTCCCGATGCTCTAATGTTCGGACCGGTAATATCATGAGCTATTGCAACTTCGCGGGGGAGAACCCCAAGCTTTAATGTTCTTGCTTGGAAAGTGGGGTTTTCTATGAAGACTTTATCATATTCTTTCAGTCGTTTCCTGAAATTGGTTATTACTTTCATTGTATGATCTTTGAAATTATCAGGTATATCTCTGAAAACGCCGCCAGGGGGGTTATAAATATGATATATCCGTGCACCGGTCATTTCATCTAATAACTTGAGGATTTTTTCACGATCACCCCAAGTAATATTTTGCATAGTATGAAAACCAGTTGCTCCACCCACTAAACCCAAATTAAGAAGATGGCTTTGAATCCTTGAAAATTCTGCCTGTATTGTCCGCAGATACTTGGCTCGTTCTGGAATTTCTATTCCTGCCAATTGTTCCACAGCCATTGAATATGCCAATTCATATGCTCCACCATCCAACACACAAATTCGTTGCACCAGCATTATGTTTTGATACCAAGTTCGGTATTCCATTAATTTCTCAAAACCTCGATGAAGATAGCCAACTTGTGGTTCAGCTTTTGTAACCAACTCGCCATTTGTTGTCAACTTCAAGCTGAAGTTTCCAGTACCGGGATGTTGTGGACCAAAAGGTAAGATTCGTTCTTTTGGGTCGAGATTATCTTCTGGAAGCACTGGTGGAAGCTGTAGCTTCTTTGTAAGTTTCACCTTTTCCTCTTTCCCTGCATAGCCATTTTGAATGTGGTTGATTGCCGCTACAACAGCAAATCCAATTGCTTCAGGTCTTGGTGGGCAACCAGCAATCCAAATGTCTACAGGAATGTAATCGTCAATTCTTTTGATAGTATTATAACTATCCCAATATGTTCCCCCACCCATTGGACAATTTCCAAGAGCAATTACAAATTTGGGGAGAGGCATCTGCTCGTAAATTCTGATGATTCGTTTAACTGTTTTTTCTGTCACATACCCACCAACAAGGAGTACGTCAGCCATTCTGGGGTTTCGAGCAACAATCATACCAAAGCGCTCCATATCAAAGCCACTACCCACCCATGGCACTGCTTCGATAAAACAACAGCCGGTAAAATAGTTCATTACCCATAAGCTTCGTGAACGTGCCCAGCTCTTTGCTCCTTTGATTTTTAATGGCTCTGGCATCTGCAATTCAGGGGGTTTTGCTAATTCTTCTGGTGGCAAGAGAAATTGTTTTGTATCCATAGCGACCATTACAGATGCATTTGTCATCTTCAGAGATTTTGTGGGGCAAATCTCAACACATAGACTGCAGAAACAGCATTTGCTGAAGTCAATTTGCGGATAACGAACTGTTTTTTTCGAATCATCGGTTCCTTCTTCTCTCTTAACCATTTCAATAGCATGATTCGGGCAAACATTTGCACACAACCCACAATGACGACATGTTTCCATATCTAGGGTGTGTCGGCCTTTTGCTTTCTCTGCAACAGTAAATTCAGGTGGAAAATTATAAGTTATTGGCTTTTCAGCCAGAAATGCTGCGCCACCTCTAAAAACATCGACTATTCCTTTTACTTGTTTTTTAACCATTTGCACTCACTTCTCATACCTATTATTTTTCAGTCAGGCTTGCCTTATAGAATTCTCGCCAATCAAACTCTTTTCGAAAAGGTGCGATTTCCGGTTCCTCTTCTAAGAACAAAGGTCTGAGGTCATCATTACCTTCAAAAGTGATCTGAAACATTTCCCATGTTTCTCGTTCTTTCAGCCCAGCAGTTGGCCATAATTCATGAATGCTGGTAATTTTTGGTTCGGTTCGTGGTATCTCTGTTTCAACTTTTACGTAAATGTTTTCGGGAAACTTATGTACAATAAAGTAAACCGAAAAGAGATCTTTCTCTATCCAATCTATTGCACTTATCGTTAGCATACGCTGAAATTTTTGCTCTTGCAGATATTTTGCTGCTTTCCAATAGTTATCTTTTGAGACTTTGAAACAATTCACTTGTTCATTCACAGAAAATTCTGCTTTCAATTCTTTTAGCAAATAATCTTTTATTTCTTCTAGTGCTGTCATTTTTTTGGATTCTCCTATTTCATCTTTCTCTTTGTTGCATCTTTTTTAAATATACTCTTTAATTTTTCAAAAAATGAATTAATAAATAAAATAAATTTCTCGATTTAAATTGAAGTTTGATGATTTTAAGGAACGATTTCTTATAAAAATAAAAACATTTGAAACAAACAAAAGAGAAAAGAAAGGAAAAATCTTAATTTAGCAGAAGTATTTAATCAAATGGTTAATCATGGCAAGCAAAAAACACCAACGACAAGAAAATATAGAGAGACTTAAAACTGAAGTGTTTGATGTTTTAGTTATTGGTGGAGGAATCACCGGTGCAGGAATTGCTTGGGATGCAGCAATGCGCAACCTCAAAGTAGCGCTTATTGACAAAGGTGACTTTGGTGCTGGAACAAGCAGTGGTTCATCGAAGCTTGTCCATGCGGGAATTCGCTACCTTGCCTATGGCGAATTCAAATTGGTACATATTGCCTCTTTAGAACGTCAATGGTTATTTAGAGCCTGCCCTCATCAAACTGCGCCCATTCCCTTTATCATTCCGAATTATAAGAAAGGAAAGAATAGCTTTTTGAAGCTTATTTTTGCCGGCGCAATGTATGACTTGCTTGCCAATTTTAAGAATACTGAGAACCATGCCTTCCTCAATAAAAAAGAAACACTTGCCCTCGTTCCTAACTTGAAAAAAGAACCATTAAAACGTGCTTTATATTATTGGGATGGAATTATGGATGATGCACGTGTGACCCTTGAGACGGTTCTCTCAGCACAAGAGCTTGGAGCTGTTGTTGCAAATTATGTTAAGGCAATTTCATTTCAAATTGACAGCCACCCAAAGAAAGGTGAAATTGTTAAGGGAGTCGAAGTTGAGAATGTTTTCACAGGCGAGCGTTTTATTGTACAAGCTAAAGTTGTTGTTAATGCTACTGGGCCCTGGACAGATACTCTCTTACAGCAATTTGCTGATCAAAGAAAATTACTTCGAACAACTAAAGGCATACATATAATTACAAAACGATTAGTAAAAAGTGATGTAGTTGTAGTCATCACTGCTGACGACAAGCGCGGAATGTTTGTCATACCATTTCGTAAAAAATATTCCTTGATTGGTACAACAGATACAGACTTCACTGGCAACTTGGACCATGTAGAAGTGACAAAGGAAGACATTGATTATGTCCTTTCGGCCATTAATAACGATTTACCAGGTGCTGTGACAAAGAACGACGTTTTAAGTGCCTACTCGGGTGTTCGTCCTCTCCTTCTTTCGCCAAAAGCAAAAAGTGAAAGCGCGACCTCTCGAAGCTTCAAGATCCTTTCGACACGGGCCAATTTATTAACCATTACCGGTGGCAAATTCACCATTTTTCGTCACATGGCTGAAAAAACGGTGGATAAAATTATTAAACTTCTCAGTTTAAAGAAGAAAGATTTTCGTTGCAAAACAAAGAAAGCAGTTCTCCATGGTGGCACAGGCATTACCAATCTTGCCGATTACCTTAAGACACACGTTCCTGAAATTATGAAGAAATTCGACTTGCCGTTTGATATTGCTGACCACTTAGTTCGTACTTATGGAACAGCCCATCAACATATCCTCACAATTCTACAAGAAGATGAAAAAATGAAGGAACGATTAGCTGACAACCGTCCGTACATTCTTGCTGAAATCCGGCATGCTATTGAAAAAGAAATGTGTTATACAGTCAGTGATTTCCTCTTACGACGCACACAATTACAATTACTTGAGAATCAAGGGCTTGACTGCCTTTCTAAAGTTGCTGATGTGATGGCAACAATTCTAAACTGGGATAAAGAAGAAAAAACACAGCAAATTGAAGATTATAAGAATAATTTGGTATGGCTACCCGGCAGAGACGATTAAAGAAAGTCTTAACAAATAATTTGAAAACACTTAATTACAACCAAGATGTAGTGTTTGCTTGATTAAGATTGAAGGCTATTCTCTGTAAAAAAATCATTCCTGTCACTCATAAACCCATAGATAATGGGTTCATTTTAATTGATGACGACGGGAAAATAAAAGACATTGGAACGACAAGCAACTTTTCTCCGGACGTTGAAATAATCGATGCAAGGGAATGGATTGCTTTTCCAGGAATCATTGACCCGCATTGTCACGCATCGATATTCGAAGAGGAGGTAGGGCTAGGGTTGGGAGATGGTAATGAAAGTACAAACCCTATCACACCACATGTTCGTGTACTCGATGCTATCAACCCCGACGATCGTGGTTTACGACGGGCCATTGCAGGGGGGATCACAACCCTCTGTGTTGCACCGGGGAGTAGCAATGTTGTAGGTGGGCAGATGACGACAATAAAAGCCTATGGCAAAATTGTCGACGAAATGATTGTGCAGGAAAATGCCGGCATGAAATGCGCCTTCGGTGAGAATCCGAAACGCCTTTATGGTAGCCAAAACGTCACCCCGTCAACGAGGATGGGCAACTTGGGACTCTTTCGACAGCTTATGATTGAAACACAGAACTACCTTGAAAAGTGGGCTGCTTATCGAAAGAAATTAAAGGACTACAAAACTGATTTGAAGAGCTATCAGCAAAAGATGAAAGAAGGGAAAGAGGAGAATGTGCAAAAACCAAAAGAACCAACCAAGCCTGAAATTAACATTAAATATGAAGCAATGCTTCCGATTTTTAAAAGACAAGTACCCTTGCGGGCACATGCTCACCAAGCTAATGACATCATTACAGCTGTACGTCTTGCCAAGGAATTTAACGTAAGAATATGCATCGATCATTGTAGCGAAGGCCATTACATAACTGATTTTCTTGTCAAGGAACAAGTGCCTGCCATTGTAGGCCCGACAATGAGTTTCAAATCGAAAATCGAGACTCGAAAGAAAACTTGGAAAACTCTCGGCATTCTTTACAAGGCAGGAGTACTTGTAGCATTGACATCCGATCATCCAGTCACTCATTGCCAATACCAATTTATTTATGCCATCTTAGCCCATCGCGAAGGCCTTTCTCGGCAAGGAGCCTATGAGGTTTTGAGCATCAACGGCGCAAAAATCCTCGGCTTAGAGCAGCGGATAGGCTCTTTGGAAGCGGGAAAGGATGCTGATATTCTTCTTTTGAATGGCGACCCACTTGATGCGCGAACCAAAGTTATGAGAGTATATATCAACGGTCAAAAAGCCTTTGATTTAGAAGATGGTGAAGAGCTGTTTTAAACTTGCTTTTTAATTCTCGAATAACGCCCCCAATAATTTAAAAAAAGAGAATATTAGGTACTCACAAAATGTTTAATTAGTTTTGAATAATAACTCGTTCGAAGTGATTATTTCATGAAAGCGATACTTTGCGGAAAGATTATTCCGGTTACAAAAGAACCCATTGATAATGGGCACATTCTTATTGAGAAGGGGAAGATTAAAGCTGTTGGGAAAGGCTTTGATGTCCCGAAAGACGCTGAGATTATCGATGCCAAGGACAAAGTCGCCTTTCCAGGTTTGATTGACGTCCATTGTCATGCAACTGTTTTCGAAGAAGAGATTGGCCTTGGGCTACAAGATGGCAACGAGATGACAGACCCGATCACCCCACACATTCGGGTCCTAGATGCAATTAATCCTATGGAAAAGGGATTACGGCGAGCAATAAGTGGTGGTTTAACAACCCTTTGTATTGCACCGGGAAGCGCGAACGTTGTTGGTGGGCAAATGACGACAATTAAAACCCATGGCAAAATTGTCGATGAAATGGTTCTTCAAGAATATGCAGGTATGAAATGTGCCTTCGGTGAAAATCCGAAACGTGTTTATGGTGGTTTAAATCGAACACCAAGCACCAGAATGGGTAATCTTGGGCTCTTTCGACAGTTAATGATTGAAACACAGAACTATATGAATAAATGGTCTGCCTACGAACAAAAACTAAAGGACTATAAAGAAGAGTTAAAGGAATACGAGAAAAAGAAGAAAGAAGGAAAAGACAAGGACCTTAAGAAACCGCAAGAACCCACAAAACCTGATGTAAATATCAAATATGAAGCAATGATTCCTGTCTTTAAACGGCAGGTGCCATTGCGAGCCCACGCACACCAAGCCAACGATATTGTTACAGCTGTTCGCTTAGCAAAAGAATTTGGAGTAAAAATAACTATTGAACACTGTACTCACGGGCATCAAATTATCGACTTTCTTGTGAAAAATAAAATTCCTGCCATTGTTGGCCCGACCTTTGGTTTTCGTACAAAAATCGAACTAAAAGATATGACTTGGAAGACCATTGGTGAATTGTACAAAGCAGGAGTACTTGTAGCATTAACTGCTGACCATCCCGTGGTTCCGCTCCAATTCCAGACTCTTTACGCCGCTTTGGCAATGCGAGAAGGGCTCCCGCGACAAGGTGCTTATGAAGTCATAACCATCAATGGCGCGAAAATTCTTGGATTAGAAAAACGCATTGGTTCATTAGAAGCGGATAAAGATGCAGATATTGTTCTCTTCACCGGCGATCCATTAGACATCCAATCGAAGGCAGCAAAAGTATTCATTAACGGCGAAGAAGTCTATGATATGGAGAAAGAATACCTCTTTTAAAAAAGTAAAATTAAAGAGCCTTTTTTAGGCTCTTCTTTTTTTTAGCTGACTATTCACCACCCATGAGCGCAAGTGCCAGCAAACTTACACTTGCCAAGATGGTAATTACTACCCCTTCCAGAATATCAAATTTGTTGTCATCAATGATCATCAGAACCTCTGCCGCCGCCATGATAAAGATGCCACCCATGACAATGGTGATATTTATGCTTACCGGAATTCCGATGCCAATTATCCCGCTCAAGAGGAAAGGAAAGCCAAAGAGTATGAAAAAGGTTTGATTAATTGCTGAGACCTGATTTACTAACCCTACTTGACGTATTTCTTTATCTGGGTTTAAGAGACCACGAAATGTTACGATCAATTCTGGTGCAGAAGAAATAGTTCCGACTACAACAGCATACACAAGGATGGGAACCGTTAACTTGTAATCTTCTTCTAATACATAAAGTCCTTTTTCAATTGCAGAAGCGAGGAGTTCGCCACCCCAGATGACTCCACCAGCGCCCACAATAAATAAGAGAACAATTATTATCCAAGGAAACCTACGCAACGTAGCAAGAGCTGTATGGCGATCGTAGCCATTTTTGGTGTGACTTTTTGATTCTACTTCACAAGGTTCTGGAGCAGGACGCGGATTATGGGCAGTCACTGTTCTTGCAGCTCTGGTTTTTACTAACCGCATCTCGATAATATCAGTAGAGGGTTCTTTGATAATTACCTCGTCTTCATCAGGGAAGAATTCTGTGATTAAAGTCTGGGGCGTAGATGTTTTTTTACCCAATCGTTTCACGAGGATGATTATAAAGATGCCATAGACTAATAATAAAGCAACGCCAATGACGATTTCCACCCCTCGGCTAAAAGAGGTTTCAATGAGTCCTCCGGCTGTAAATTTATAATAGAATCCATATAATAACATCACAAATGTAAACACCATCATTCCTAAGACGAGATTGGACTCGAAGAGTGTTAATTCTTTAGGCAATTCGAATGGCTCTTTTCTCGAGACAAATATGATCGAAAGGCCCAGAAAGAAAATGTTGATGATAACAGTGGTGAGAATTAAAGTAATGGATGTTATTGCAAGATCAGGATTGTTATCAACCTCAGAACGAATTAACAAGACAGTAACAACAACCAGTTCTGCGAGTGCTGCGCCAATTGCGCTAAGAATACCGCCCAAGTAAGGGTTCCAATTGAGTTTATCTTTTATTCCTTTAACTGCAAGGATGATAATTTCCGAAGCGCCAAAGACAATTAATAACCCAGCTAAAAAGCCAAGCAAAACTTGTGACCAACCTGGAAAGATGTGAGAGAAAACGGTTTTTGCAAGATAGAAAAATATCGCTGTGAAAATCCCTAATAGAAAGGTTACAATCGTTGAGATGTGAATGTTCTCGAAAAGAGTGCCAATTGCTTCTTCCGGTTCAATTATTTCAAGAATCTCAGGACATTCTTCTTCTTCTTCTTCTTCTGTTATAACTGAAGGCAAGTCCCAATCTTCAGGCTCATAATATTCCTCAGAATCACTCGGGAGAGGTTCTGCTTCCTTATCATTCTTACTCATTGGTAATTGATTACCTCAATGTGAAACAAAGATAATTCGTCTATTCTGCTTAGAAACAAATCATTCTTGTTTAAATAATTTATCATTTGGTATTCTTGTTTTTGTAATTTCATGCCATTTTTTAGTGGAGTGCGCCACCGATTATTGCTAAAGACAAGAGACTAGCTATAGAAGCAATGAGAATCAATGTCCCCTCAACACGGTCAAATTGGTTATCATCAATGATCATTAAATGAAGCGCGAGAGAAATGGCAAAAATTCCCGTAAAAACTAATGTTGTATCAAGAGCAACAGGGATATAAATATTCACAATAGAAGCAAATAGGAAAGGAAAGCCAAACAGTAGGAAAAAGGTTTGGTTAACAGAGGAAACTTGATGAATTAAGCCTATCTTTGTATCTTCTGCTTCCGGCTTAACAATGGTACGAAAGGTAATGCTCATTTCTGGTGCAGTAGAAACAAACCCTACAATAACACTGTAGAGGAGGATGGGGAGCTTATACTGCACTAATGCAAATTCTATAGATTCAGAGATCATCTTACCTCCAAAGAAAATGCCAGCAATACCCACTGTAAAGGTAAGAATTAAAACGTAAATTGGAAACCTTCGAAGAGCAATGTATTGTTCTTTTTCTTCTTGATCGTTATCTTTCTTGAAGAATTTTTTCACTCTTTGAATGAAACGCTCTTTTCTTTGATCCTTTTGTGCTAAAGGTAATTTTTCCAGTTCCTCTTCTTCTGGGAAATATTCTGAGATAAGAACTTGAGGTCCTATTTTTGACGAGCGTTTTTGCTTCGTATCACCAATAAGGAATAGAATGAACATAAAGTAAAATAGCAGTAACGCTGAACCAATCACACCTTGAAAGACGCGGTCGAATTCTGCAATACCAATTGAATTGTGAGTAAAGCCAAAAGTGATCAAGATAAAGGAAAAAATAGCCATTCCTAAAATTAAATTAGATTCTGTACTAGAAAGCTCTGGAGGCAACTTGAAAGGCTTTTTCCGGGACACAACAATCATTGTAATGCCCAAAATCAGCAAATTGATGAGGACCGTTGTTAAAAGAAAGGTAATGCTGGTCAGGGCTAATTCATTCCCTAAAACGATATTATCAGCATCACCAGTAGCAAGCAATTTTTTTGCACGAAGCAATAGAATAGAGACAACAACAATATCACTCGAGTCTGCTCCGATGGCAGCAATAATACCCATAAAATAGGACGACCAATTAAATTTCTTTGCAATGCCTTTCACACCAAATATGATCAATTCAGAGCATCCAAAAACAAATGACAACCCTCCAACAAAGCCAATAACCATTTTACTTATTGGGAAACCATCCAAAACTTTGGTGAAGTTAATTATTAATAAAATCACTCCCAACACAACTGCCGGGATTGTTAATGGATTCAGTTTTTCAAAGAGTTCCTCAAAGACTTCTTCTGGCTCAAGGAGGTCAAGGTCAACCTCATCATTATCTTCCTCTGCCGGCTCTTCGTCAAATATAACGGTATCAATCGAAAAGAATTCCTTACTTTCTTTATCCAACGTTAATTAATCCTCAACCTGGATTTATATTTAAATTACATCTGGTTTTTAATAGATTAAAGGTTAATGAAAAAGCTTTCCTTTAAATTAAAAATAAGCCTTTCATTTTTACTTTAGAAAATAAACTAACAAAGAAAAATAAATCAAAAAACTGATATTCTACTAAGAATAAGTTTGGATATGATCTGAAATGACTGAAATTGATTTAAGCTCTTACGTACCTTTTGAACTTGTGGTTGACAGTGAAACAGGGAAGATTGTGAAAGGGGGCGTGGAAAACCCCACTTATACAACTAGAAAACTGTTTGATATGAAAGAGGTAATTTATGATGCTGATTGGTTCGCTAATCAGAAGGAAAATTTGGACCTCTATTATATGTATCGCGAATTCATTCGAAAAGAAGATCACGAACTC
>DXJV01000004.1 GCA_019056785.1 Candidatus Heimdallarchaeota archaeon | reverse complement strand
TTCATTTCAATACTCATGATTGAGCTTTTTCTTTTGCAACCAGAACTGGCGGATGGGGGTAATTTGCTAATATTTGGCAATTTCAATACTCATGATTGAGCTTTTTCTTTTGCAACAAACTCTACAGACTGTGTGACGAATTAGAATACAGTGAGGATTTCAATACTCATGATTGAGCTTTTTCTTTTGCAACTGCGCCTTTAGAACGTTCTAAAGCGCTAAATATTTTATGTAATTTTCCTAGTTAAATTTTTTGCTTGATGAGCAAAGCAGACCGAAAGTTTGTACGATCCTTTATAAAGACCTGCAAAAAAAGCCTTGAAAGTTGTCAAAAATACGCCTTCTCCTGCCTTCTTTTTCGTTTTTTTCTCTTCATTTTGTGCAGACCTCCTTCCGGCCGCAAGGTTTATATAGAACGTACCAAGGTCTGCAAAAAATTGTTCTTTTAGCTAATTTTCACTAAATCCATCACCTTTTTTGATCTTCTTTTACTAACAATATTCGATGATCATTATTTAGTATTGTAAATGTTGACCGTGATTTTTTCAATCTTTAATTATTTAAGTTAACTTTATTGCAATTTTTCTTTAGCTTAGTTTTTTTATGATCAACAGTCGTTTATTGTTCTTTTAGCTTAACACGCCGGGCAATAGTCTTTAACTATTAACCATCACTTTAAGTAAAGTTCTTTTACCAAATGAAGACAATCAAGGTAAGCAGGATTTTTTTAAGATTTTGCAAAATTGTGAATCATAGTAGAACATGAGTGTAGAAAATCGCATCAAAATTCGGTAAGAATAATTCTTCTTCTTCGTTACTTATTTATATCAAGAGTTTTAAAAAAATGATGTCGTGAAATACAATGTTTGCATTTGGGTTGAATTCAAAAAAATGGGTAAAAAAATTTCAAAAAACAGAGAAGGAAACAAAGAATTATAACAAACTTCTCTACAACACCTGGAAACGAATTATTACTGATTATGAACTTGACTTTAAGAAATTTCTTGAGAGCATACAAGAGAAAGAAGCCGAATATGAGAATTCACTCATCTTTTTAGAGATGGTAGGGTTCACCAAACGGTTTGCGAATGTCCAAAACCTCGTGTGTTGGGGTTTTTATCATTCGGCTTTACTCGAGTTGCGGTTCATGCTCGAGACAACCATACTTGCCTATTACCTCGATCAGCAGCTGCCTAAAACAAAGAAAGACGAAAAACTGAAATTAATGCAAAAGCACAAAGGAGAACTCTGGGGCGACAGACTACGAAGACGAGCTTATATGTATGACAAACCTTTTGGTCAAGAAGTAACGCAGGTTATCAATGAGATCAATAAATCAATTGATGAATATATGACAGACTTGTCGCCGGAGGATTGGCGAGAACCGGCTATTGCCTTTAGTGAACGGGACTTTAACGATTGCGTCTATCACAGCAAAAATGTTGCCGTGTTAATTATCCGTCATTTTACAAAAAGCTTTGAGGAATTCAAATATTACGGAGAGTTACTCGTTAAACATAAAGTGCAACAAACGGAAAGCAAAGAAGTGCTTGAAAAAGAACTCGATGTTGAAACAAAAATAACATCCACCGGCGTAGAAGAAAAAGAAGAGAAAGATGAAGCTACCGCTCCAACATCTCCAGAGGAAAAAGAGACTTAAAAGGAAATATAATTCTTTCAGAAGAAAAGTCTGTTAAAGACTTCTTTTTCTTTCATTTTTTTTAAGCAATTGACTTTTAATGTTCTTCCCCTATCGTTAAGAAAAGAGGATTTTAAGAATGATCTTGGAAAAAATTATTTCCGAGAGGACTGTTGCATAATCGTATTTCATCGCTTCCGAAACAAAAACATTGGTTATTGACCCTCGAAGAGATGTGGAAGAATATCTCGAGTTGGCAAGAAAGCACAATGTTAAAATTGCCGCCATTTTCGATACACATCGAAATGAGGATTTTGTAAATGGTTCAGTCCAATTGGCTCATCAAACGGGCGCTGTTATTTATTACGGTGAGCGTTTACCGTTTAACTACGGGCAGCCAGTTAAAGATGGCGAGCATTTTACCTTTGATGATTTGAACTTTGAAGTACTTACGACACTAGGGCATACGCCCGAGAGTATTTCTATTCTTGTTAAAACAAAAAAACATTCAAAATAACCATATCTGATCTTCACTGGAGATACTTTGTTCGCTGGTGATGTTGGGAGAATCGACTTTTATCGTTATAAAGAGAAACAGAAAAAAGCCGCTCTCTGGCTTTATAATAGTTTGTTCGAAAAACTACTTCAACTTGATGATGGAACATTTGTTCTTCCAGCGCATGGTTCAGGATCTATTTGTGGCCGGAGTATTTCCAGCTTCCCATATACAACAATTGGTTATGAAAAACAAACAACCCCCTATCTCTTACTGACTAAAGAAGAATTTCTTTCATGTATGGCAAGAGAAACATTTGAAATTGCACCTAACATGACTACCATTGAGAAGCTCAATTTAGAAGGTGCTCCTCTTTTAGACGGATTGCCAAATCCAAAGCCTATGACAGTAGCAGAAGTAAAACAAGCGCAAAAAAACAGCGCTCAAATTGTAGATATTCGAGAGCCGGAGAGCTTTGCCGGCGGACACATTCCAAATTCCCTCAGCATTTGGAAAAATGGCCTGCCAACCAACGCACTCTGGATGCTCGAGTATACAAAACCAATTGTCATTATAAAAAGCACCCATCAAGACTTGACTTTGGCACTCAAATATCTCATTAGACTGGGGTTTGATAATGTCATGGTTTATTTGCGTGGCTTTCGAAACTGGTGTCTGCAAGGAGAACAGTATCAGAAGACAGCTGTTTGGTCCGTGCATGAATTAAATAAGCGTTTCGAGGATCCGGACCTGTTCATTCTTGATGTACGAATAGCACATAGCGTAAAAGAAAATGGTAAGATAAAAGGTTCCCATCATATTTTCCTCGGAAATTTACCACTCGAAATACAAAAGATCCCTAGAGACAAACGAATAGCTATTTATTGCGACTCGGGGTTTAAAACCTTTACAGCTGTCAGTTTCCTTCTGAAAAAGGGCTATAAGAATGTGGTGGGTATTTTTGGCAGTATGAAAGCATGGATTAATGCCGGGTGCCCCTTTGAAGAATAATTTAACTGGGAAAACTGCTCCCTCTTTAACCGGTAAAAAAATACCAGAAACAAGAATATAAAGGCAGAATGACATAATAATACTCAATGTGAAAGACGATATCGAGCAATTTAGGAGGGTTTGTTATTACCATCGATATTAAAAAAGAAATTCAGAAGAAATGTGTGAATGAAAATGAGATCTATTCTATTACCTTTAAAATAAGCGAAGATTTAGAAGCCTTTAACAAAGTAATTGCGATCTTTACTGACCACGGCTTCACCATTCAAGATTTTGTAGATGATTATATGTGCGTCTTGTCTCGAGAGAAAGAAGGGATGAATGAAGCTGTAAAGATATTGAAAAACGAAATTCAAATCAAAGCTTGGGCAAAAACCATGCATGAATTGTGTGACCCCCTCTCAGAACATTGCAAAACAATCGTTGGAAACTGAATCAGGAAAAAAACAGTCCTTTCTTAATCAGTTAGTAATTTTTTTATAGCCAAGATAGTTAAAACAAAGGCGTTAACCATTCAGAGAGAAGAAATAAATGCCAAACAAAACAACAGAGGAAATTGCATTTGAAGTAAATAATTCCAACAAAAAACTAATTTTTGTCGTCGGGTATCTAGATAATTTCACAGCGCATAATTTTGCAAACGACAATGATTATTCCTACCTGGAATTTGAGCACTTCTTAAAAGTAAATAATATTGACTCGAGGTATTTCAAAGAAACAGACAAGAGCCGGCAAACAACAATTCCAATCAGTATCGAAAGCTGGACGCAAAAAATTGCTTATCAAGAACAAAAAGACACAGTGGTAATAAATGGCTTCAACCCACAAGCACTTCCAGACCTCCTCACGAAAAGTCTTCTCATGCAAGAATTACTCTATCTGTCTAAAAATGATTATCGCTTAAAAACAAATCTGGTTTTTTTTATCAACCTAACAAATGGTGCTCTCGAAGAACAAATCCTGCCAAAAATTCTACAGAATAGTAAAATCATTAATCTACTCGAGTAGTGGCAACTCAGAGATTGTTTTCCGGAAAAGATTCGAAGAAAGAGAAGAATAGAGCGTAAAAAAGTCAGCAGGAAAAAATGAGTCGAAAAGCCGTGGCACGAGAAGAAGAAAAAAACTACACAAAAAGAAAGGTCAAAGCCTTTCAAGAGAAAATCTTCCAATGGTGGGAAATCAATCGAAGAATGCTTCCATGGCGAACGACGACTGACCCCTATCAGATCATGGTTTCAGAAGTAATGCTCCAGCAAACACAAGTCTCGAGAGTAATAATAAAATTCGAGGAATTTATCAAAGCTTTTCCAACGCTTCAATCGCTTGCAGATGCAAAAAAAAGCGACTTGCTACGGGTATGGTCCGGCTTGGGATACAATCGACGAGCACTCTGGCTCCAAGAAGCTGCTCAAGAAATAGTGAAAAAAGGCTCGTTCCCAAGCGAAATTGAGGAGTTAGAGGCATTAAAGGGTATTGGCCCATACACCGCTCGGGCAATTCTAATTTTTGCTTTCAACAAAGACCTCGCAACTGTTGATACCAATATCCGCCGAATTTTAATAAGCGAGGGATTTGCAACAGAAGAAACACCGGAGAGCAACCTTTTTTTACTGGCGGAAAAACTTCTCCCAAAAGGTCGCTCAAGGGATTGGCATAATGCATTAATGGATTATGGTGCCAGGGTTCTCTCAGCGGCAAAGACAAAAATACGGCCCCTCACAAGACAAACAACTTATAACAAATCACAGCGATATTTTCGAGGGCAAATTCTCAAGTATCTCGTCGAACATTCCAAAGCAACCATTCAACAATTGCAAGAAAAGACTGCCCTGCCGGAAAAGGATTTGCACATGCTAATGGAAAAATTGGCAAAAGATGGACTAATAATCAAACGTAAGAATCACTATGCTTTACCAGACTAGTAAAATAAGAGAAAAAGAAAGGGGAAGAAAGGCTAGGCCTATTTTTTCTGTGGTTCTTCCAAGAGGATCTTATTGTCCTCGAGTTTATAGCCTTTGGCCTCTCCAAATTGGTTGATCAATTTCTTAATGTCGCCACGGGTAAGTCGCTTGTCCAAATAAACTGCAACTTCTTTCAAAGTGACTTTTTTCACTCCTTTGGACCGCAAATGAGCTAAATAACGGAACATCTTTTGCTCGGGTTGTCGAAGCCAGTAAACAGCAAAGAAGACTGCTACAAGAACTAAAATCCCTCCGGCAACGCTGGAGCCAATAGAGGTATAAATGAGTCTGTTTCGTTGTTGTGGATTGCTGTTGGGGTCCAAGGGGTCGGTTCCTTTCAGGATCTCTACGTCGTCTCTCACACCGTCGTGGTCAGTGTCCGGGTCAAGAGGATTCGTTCCGTAGGTATGCACTTCAACACCGTCCAGGAGGGTATCCCTGTCAGTATCAGAATCCAATGGATCGGTTCCAACGGTCATCTCTTCAATATTGGTTAAAGTGTCCTCATCTGGGTCTGCGTCTGCATCATCAACGAGAGGATCTGTACCATTATCTACTTCCCATTTGTCATCCATTCCATCAGAGTCTGTGTCAGCTAAGTTGGGGTTGGTATTAGCAGCAAACTCATCGGCATTCGTCAAGCCATCTGAATCGTTATCAAGCTCAGCATCACTTGCATCGAGGGGGTCAAGGCCATTGCTTACTTCCCAGCCATCGTCCATCGAATCCCCATCAGTATCGGCAACCTTTGGTTTTGTCCCCAAATTCATTTCTTGAAGATTCGTCAAACCATCATTATCATAATCAAGATAGGTATCATTTACCAAGGGGTTTGTGCCTTCCGTTGCTTCCCAATAGTCGCCAAGCGAATCATTGTCTGTATCTGGGTCATTAGGATCTGTATTATAGGTAATAACTTCTTCATAATCAACCAATAAATCATTGTCTGAGTCCTGGTCAAGGGGATTGGTAGAGTAAAGGTTCACTTCTTCGCCATCGTCTAGCCCGTCACGGTCGGTATCTGCTACAAGAGGGTCAAGACCGGTGATATAGCCAGTTCCATTTGCGTAAGGATGGGTCGGCGCATAGACACCATAAAATTCTTCACCATCCAATAAGCCATCTGTATCAGTGTCATTAACTTCCGGTTTAGTAAAAGTAACATTCCATTCATCAATGTTGATTATTCCATCATTATCAAAATCTTCATGTGAATCATCATAAGTGGCATTTAAATTGTGGAGAATTTCATAACCATCAGGCATGCCATCTGAATCTGTATCTTTCAAGTTGGGGTTGGTGCCGTAAATGTTGATTTCGTCACCATCGGAAAGCCCATCGCCATCAGAATCACCTATTGTAGGATTAGTAAGATAGACATTGAGTTCATCATAATCTGAGATGCCATCACCATCACTATCATTATTTAAGGGATTAGTATAATAACCATCAACACCCAAGTACACTTCTTCATCGTCATGAATTAAGTCATCATCAGTATCATTGTCGAGTGGGTCAAGACCATGGAAATATCCCTTATGATCAGTGTAAGGATTACTTGGAGCGTAAAGACCATAGAATTCTGCCCCATCTGTGAGAGTGTCATTATCTGTGTCAGGATTATCGACCATTGTAAAAGTGTCCTCCAGTTCATAGTTGTCGTACAAATCATCGCTGTCTTGGTCCAAACCAACAATATCTAACCCGGTCGTGCCATCGCAAACATAGGCATAATCATCTTGAACATAGACACCAAATCCTTCGCCGGTACTATTATACCTTGCAACAAATTTGGCATAAACCCCTTCATCCTTTTCCGTGATGTTAAACATTCGCATGCCAACACCATCAGAATAGGTAACAAAGGCGGTTTCCCAGGCACCAAAGACTCCTAGGGGGTGGTTTCCATCAGCATACTCACCTACTTTGGTAAATGTTGGATAGCTGTACATAGAAACAACGTAAAAAGCCGTATAATCTGCAATAAGCGCATAATAGTCATGGCGGATGTAGACGCTTAAAGCAGAGCCAGAAGGATAACCATTACCACTTTCGGTGGGGTTAACTTTATTTGAAGCAATGTCTACACGACGCAAACCATAATTAGCATCAGCAATATAAGCAAAATTAATGTACACATCAATGTCTCGTATGTCTACACCGATGCGATAATAACGTCCGGTATACTGGGGATGAGTCATATCTGCAGTTTTAATTACTGCAAAGCCAAATTCACCTGCAGCAACGTATGTCCAATTATCTTGGACATCAAGAGCAAGACATTCATGACCATTAAATTCACTTGTCACACTTGCAACATATTGCGGTGTAATGAGACTTAAAGAAGTGTCTAGAATGATCAAACCATTAGTGCCATATGCGAGGAGCAGATAATTGTCCTTCTTATAGATCTCATACAAAATTGCTGAACCATTTTGATAGGCGCCATAAAGGGTGGGGTTCGATTTATCAGTAATGTTAAGAATTTTCAAACCGTTCGGTCCATCAGCAACAAAGGCAAAATTACCATCAACAACAATATTATGAACACTGCTGCCACTGCTTTTCCAACCACCAGTTTTAGAATAATTGTATGGGAGACTATTAATAGTAAAGGTCCCATCTTGGGGTGGTTGTAATCCCTCTTCAAAACTCAGGGGAGTATTATCATTATCCTCAAAACCTGGGTTCACATTTTTACCAGCATAAAATTTAATTGGTTGGGCAGCAATTGAAAATAAAATCGCAACCAGCAAACCATAAAGTATAATTTTTTTTGTGGTTGTTGTTGATGTCATTGTTCACACTCACATGTTCATAATTTTTTTCTGTGTGTGGTATTTTTCTTCTCTTTCCCTTAAAAAATATTTAGCCTAATTGAAATATTGGTAATGACACTCGAGAAAAAGGGGGAAAAAGCAGTCAGAGAACAGTTTCAATTTACAAGCATAAAGGCAACAGGTAGCCGGTAAACTACAGCTTGTAGTAAGGCTTTTAACCTTTTAATGTAAATGTTTCCCCATGAAAACAGTTGTTATTTTAACTCAACCTCGAAGCGGTTCATCGCTACTGGCAGGCATTTTGGAACGGTTAGGGGTCTGGATGGGGCCAGAAGAGGACATGATTAAAGGGAAACACAAAAATAAATATGGTTCCTACGAAAACCATGCTTTTCTAAAACTGAATCATCGAATCTTATTCAGAGCAAAACGGTTAACGTTCTATTGGAATAGGTTTAGTGATGACGACGGAAAGGTGGAAGAGGCGGTAAAATATTACGAAAAGGACCTTGTGAAATTAATCCATGAATCAGAGCGGGAGTTATGGGGGTTTAAAGAAGCAGTGATAATTTATTCGCTCCCCTATTTCCATCACCATCTGAAAAACCCTTATTATATTTATCTTTATCGCGACCCAGCAAGTGTCGCTAATTCGCAAAGACGCGCGGGGAAACTTAAGAACTGGATCCCAGAAATATGGACAGAATTTAGTTATTTCAAACCACGAGAGCGATTTATTTTAGCCATGCGAACCTTGAAGGGGGCTTTTGTAAAAGGTTTTCCCTACCGGAATAGAAAGTTTTTAGAAAAACTAACCGCCAACGCTCAAGAACGGATAGAGGAGTTTGTTAAAGATAAGAAACATTTGAAATTGGATTTATCAGAGATAATCGAGCAGCCAAAAGAGACCGTGAAAAAACTAATCGATTTCTTAGAAATATCACCGACAAAAGAGCAAATAGCAGCAGCAATTGATTTTGTAAAGCCGGAATTAATTACGTCGCAAATAAACAATCCAAACAAACAAAAAACTGCCAACAGAAAAATCAATTCAAAAGAAACTGCCACGTAAAAAATCAAACTGAAGGTACAACAAACTGATAATCGATAATCATGCTCATGCCTTGGGCGAATTTGCTGATGCAAGAACATTAGAAGCCATTTTAGACAAATTTAAGGTAGACAAAATTGGCTTGTGTCCCGGAGGTAGTAGAGAAGCAAAAACAACCTACATCCAGCCTAAAATTCGTGAGAATTTTTTGACCACAAATCCCAAGATTCTCTTTCTTTCAAACAAATTCCTAAGACGAAAAGCCAGCGGTTTAATGGACAGAGAGTTTGGCAATAATTTGGTTCATGAATTGCAGCGAAAATTACCAAAACGAGTTCTCCAATATTATTTGGTGAATTTTTTTGATCCGGATTTCTATACTAAATTGCTTAAAAGATACAGAGAATGGCATTTTCAAGGATTAAAGTTGCATCAGTGCATTGTTCCCTTTAAAAATGATGGGAAAGCATTCCGGCTGCTCAGTGAGTTTGCCGCAGAGAAGGGGCTACCAATTTTCATCCATGTTTATAGTGCAAGAGAAGCAAAGAAATTGGTGCAAACAGCATTACAATATCCTGAGACAAATTATATCCTGGCACATTTCATGGGACTCGAGGAAACAATCCGAATTGCGCCGAAAATTAAGAACATCTATTTCGATACTTCCACTTACTATATTGTGAGTGAAAAACGGATTCGAAAAGCGATCAAATTTTTTGGTGCAGAGCATGTCATAATGGGCTCAGATTCGCCATTTGGTATAAATAATCTCGAGCGGATCATCAAGAAAATTCGCGCCTTAAAAATTTCATCGGAAGAGCAGGCAACAATCCTTGGGGGCGCAATAACTCAATTACTTAAACTTACATAGGCCGGTTAGTCATTTCTTCTTCTTTTGAATGATAAAGGTAAAAACGCCATTTTTTTCTTCAAAAAGCAACAAATCATGGCCGAAGTTCTGGCAGTATCTTGGAATGCTTTTTGCAGAATGAGGAGCTTCTGTAATGACCTTAACAATGCCCCCGGGAGGAACTTTCGGCATGCTTAATCGAACTTTCATAGAAGGGATGGGGCACTTAACTCCCATGGCATTGATAAACAAATGAATGTGATCAAATTGCTCATCCTTCATTGCTCTCAAAAAAACTAGGTGCGTTTTTTCTTCTAAATTTTTCTCTTAAAATGGTATGCGGAAAGCTCTTCTGAAAAAAATTACGAAAAGGAAGAAAACAACTATTAGCTATTTCTTCCAATAAGTATAGAGTAAACCTGTTATGAGTACGAGAGAGAACACACAAACTATGACACCAAAGATTATCCCGAAAATTGTTCCAAAGGGTCCTTGTGTTGGGAAGTCAAAGGTATAATTATCTTCGTAGATAAGGAGCATGACTTGATCTTTTAGCGATGTTCCATTATAGGCAGTTGCTGCGATATAGAGATAGTCATCTTTACTGATAATATCTGAAGCAACATCACTGAAAGCTTTAACAAAGGTATGATTCCAAAGTAAACTGCCAGTGGTATTAAATTCCGCCGTGAAAACATCCGCCGTAGCGGCATTAACAAACCCTGTGATAACCGGATTGCCATGGCGATTCACAGTTATACCTGCGGAATATTGATAATCAGGCGAATAATCAAGTGTAGTATTCCAGTTAATTACGCCGGTTGTAGCATTGATGCTCACTAGGAAGGTGTATTGATTTGATGGCGCAGCAGAACTGATCAAATCACCAACGAGATAGGCGATTCCATTGTCAACTGCAACATCCACCCCTCGAGTGGTTAATTCCAAAGCGCCGGAGGTAACATTCCACGCCAAATTGCCAGTGGTACCATTAAGTTTTACAAGAACATAATTAGTTGGATTGCCCCATAGAGTTTTGTTGGTCAAAGCAGCAATGAAGATATCTCCATTGTCATCTACCGTAGCACCTCCAACTTCAAGTTCTTCTGAAGGGCTGGATGAGCCATAATAGAAAGTAGTAAGATAATTACCACTCTTAGAGAATTTTTTAACAAACATTGAACCACTACTACTATTTGTTGTGCCGACAACAAAGAAAGTATTGCTATTTTGATCGAAAACCCCACTATTAGCAACTTCATCCAAATTGGGTGTTTGATGGATGGCTTCCCAGAGCAGTGAACCATTCGGTCTGAATTTTAAGGCAAAAACATTATGAATATAACGTGAAGGAACAACTTGACTATAAATGCTCCCAACAACGTAAATATAATTTGATTTGTCAATAAATACCCCTGCAACAGTAGCATTATCGGTATTGCCCCAAGTAGTATTCCAGAGCTCATTTAATTGTGAGTTAAACTTAACGATATAGACCTCTTTATTGGTGCTGAAAGACTGCGAAAAGAATGCTGTAACAATATTATTCTGAGAGTCTACAACGGTATGAACATCACCTTCAAGTCCCGGACCACCCCAGTAAACAGCTTTTGGGGTATTAAAATACCCATAATGAAGTTCATCGAATGTAATTGTTCCGGAAACAACTGTCAAAGCATAAACGTTGCTCCCAAGTAGTATTGCCGTTAGTGTTAAAATCATTACCAGACTTTTTTTAATCTTCACTGCTTTGCCTCCAAATGCAAGCTTTAGCTTACAATTTTAATAGGTTTTAATAATATTTTAGTTATTCCTAATTCCAGCCTTTTTAATAATTGCGATAATAATTGAAGAATGCGAAATTACACATTCTCAAAGAATAAGAGTCAATTCTGTGAGAAGAAAAAAACAAAGGAAAAAAGAAAGATTGGAAAATGCCCTGAAAAAGGGAGGGCATAGTATGGTCTAGGGTGAATGTACGCCGGGAACCTTCGGAAAAGCCGTTGCTTCCCAGATATTTTCTAAGCCACAAATATATCTAGTCAGCCGTTCAAGCCCCAGACCAAATCCTGCAGATGGAGGAACACCATGTTGGAGCATATCTAGATACCAGGAATATTCGTCCAGAGGTAAGCCTTGCTCTAACATCCGCTTTTTCACTCGAGGATAGAGATATTCGCGTTCAGAACCTGAAATGGCTTCCCCAAAACCAGCAGGATAGAGAAGGTCAAAGTCCCTCAAAACAGCCGGACGATTTGGGTCTTGTCTATCATAGAAGCCTCGGGAACCATAAGGAAACTCCGTCACCCAAAATGGTTCGTCAAAAGTGTTGGAAAGCATTTTCTCTGCTTCCCAGGGGAGTTCTTTTCGCTGCTGAAGCTGCTTAAAGCCTGCCTTGCTGAGGATGTTCAAAGCTTCTTGAAATGTTAGTTTCTTAAACGGTCGTGTAGGGATCGTCAGAGAACGCTCGAGTAATTTTAACTCCTTTTGGCAGTTGCTTTTAACATCAGAAAGAATAGCAACAAGAAGTCTTTCAGCAAGGGCCATCGCATCATGATAATTGATGAATGCCTGTTCAACATCAATCTGACAAAATTCAGCAAGATGCCGACCTGTCTGTCGGGTTTTTACCGGTTCCAGCCGGACATTAGGCGAGAAGGCGTAAACCTTTTCGAGAGAGCAAATTGCCATCTGCTTATAAAGAATCATGCTGGTAGTAATTTTGTATTTCTTACCATAAAAATTCACATCTGCTCCAATAGCTCCACGAATGCCGGGGTCCGTTGCAGGAGAGAGAATAGGGGGACGAAGCTCACAAAAACCTTCTTTATGAAAGAATTGTCGAGCACTTGTGAAGATTTGATCTTGAACACGAAGAACAGCTTTCATCCTCTCAGTTCGTATTGCAAGTGGCCGGTGAACAACTAAGTCTATTGTAGAAAAATCGGTTATCACTTTTGGTGAGAAAATGGCCGGTTTAGCACGGGCAAGAATTTTAACATCTAAAATTTCTTTTCCAAGAACTTTTATGGCAATTACCGATTCATACTCGAGTGTCGAAAGTAAATCGATAAAGGGTTTTGTAGTCACAACAAAATCTCTCAAACCAGAACAATCGCGTAGCGTAATTCTGAGAACAATGCCACCAAAAGTAGGGTCAGGGACAAGAGCACGGTCATGCAGCCAACCCATCAAACAAGCCGCTGAAGCAGCTTTTTCTGAAAACTCGCTTAGAAAACAAGTTTTCCGCCAAACGGTGCTTTTTAGAGTTGTTGAACTCTTTTCAGTTAAAATATTCACCTGTCATAGGAAACACCTTTTTCGAATAAAGAAACGAAAAAACTATTTAAATCTTATTGCCAAAAAATTGACAGTTTGATCGGTCTTTGTAACAAAAAAGGGTGGAAAAGCTGACACTTTGTAAATACCATTAGAAAAATGAGAAAAAATTGAGAGAAAAAGAGGGAGAAAAAAAGAAATTATTTCCCAATTTTCCATTTCCCTTCTTGATAGATGAGCTCACCATCAAGAAAGATTTTCGAGCCTTTAACTTTCATGTCTTTCAAAATATCCCAGTGAATTGGCGATTGGTTTTTAGAGCCAGATTCAGGGTAGCCCATGCCTAAGGCCAGGTGGACTGTACCACCCATTTTCTCATCGAAAAGCATATTCTTAGTAAAACGCTGGATGCCATAGTTCGTACCAACAGCAAGCTCACCAAGGATGTTAGCATTCTCTAAGTTGAGAACTTTTTCCAAAAGGTTCTTCCCTTTGGATGCATCAAAATCGACTACTTGGCCATCTTTAAATTTCAGCCAAATATTTTCAATTTCTTGACCCATATAAATTCCAGGAAAAGTGAAACGAATGGTACCATTTACAGCTGTTTCTATAGGCGCAGTAAAGACCTCACCATCCGGCAAGTTTTCATGCCCGGCACAGTTTATCCAAGTCCGACCTTCGATGCCAAGGGTTAAGTCAGTATCTTCGCCGAGAATGTGGAATTCTTTTCCTTTGTTGAGGATCTTAATGATCTTCTCTTGTTCAGCTTCGACTTTTTGCCAGTGTTTCACAGGGTCTTTTTTATCCAACGCCAACGCTTTATAAACAAATTCGCGATATTCATTAATCCCCATTGCTGCTTCTTGTGCAAGGGAAAGACAGGGATAGGGACAAAGAGTCCACTTCAATTCACCTGTAGCAGCACGCTGGAAAAAGATTTCACTTACCTTTTTTGTTGCAGCTCGTTGTTTGGTAATCTTTTGAGGGTCAATGTTAGTTAACGCCCGGGTATTGAATGAAGAATAAATAGTAATTGCTTTAGTCAGCCGTTTAACAAGGTCCATTTGCGAAGGATCAATATACGTTAGTTGCTTATCAGAAGCATATTTAAAGAAGATTTCCTGAAAGCCAGGTAAACCAACATCCAATCTTACAACATTGCCCCCAGCAATAATCGTTTCACGGTAAATCTCACGAATAAGCTCTTCAGCATTTGCACCGCCGCGAATGGTCACTAAATCTCCCGGTTCAATTTGAACGGCATATTTCACAACCAATTTTGCAAGTTTTTCGTTAAAATCGCCAAACATAAGTCATCACTTATCAAATAACAATTTAAATAGCTCTGAAAAGGTCAGAGCCTTACCTTCCATAAACTTTTCGTTTTGCAGCAAAAAGAGCTCAAAAAAGAACGGGAAAGAGTAATTACATAAAATTTTTTATCTCCAAAAAATCTAAATAAGATAAAAGAAAAACAATATTGTTAAAATAAGCCGAAGAATTATCTCAAAGAGCTGGTCGACTCGAGGCAAAAAGAGAGACCACGAACCTAACAATAGAAAAAGGTATATTTCTCCGTAGAAAAGATGAATCGGGAGTGAAAAATGAAAAATAAAAAAAGGGCAAATTCGCCTGAAAGAAAACAGCCACATCCCTTTGAATTTGAAAATCTAACTTTTAATGAATTGTATGAAATTTTCATAAAGAAGAGTAATGATGGCATACTTGTCACAGACCTTGTTGGGAAAATACTGGCAACAAATGAAAAATTTGCAGCGTTTCTCAATTATCCCCTGGAGAAATTATTTAATAAACCTGCAAAGAGCCTGCTCTATTTGCCAAAAGGCGAAGCGCAATTCGACTTTTCAATTCATGCTTTTAAATCGGAACAAGAACCATTAGCACTTGAACGGTATTTCGTAAGAAAAGATGGCTCCAAAACATTACTGAGAATACATCCTTATATTATAAAGGACCAGAACAAAAGAAAGCCAAAATTACTGTTTTATGTCATTCGAAACCTGAAAATTGAAAATGAATTGATGCAAATATTCGAGAAACATTTCACAGAAAGTCAAGAAGGTTTCACAATATTAAATGAGGAAGGGTGCTTTTATGTCGCTAACCCAGAATTCGTTAAAATGATGAACCTTTCTATAACCGAACTATCCAAGAAAAAAGTGTGGGAAATTTGCCCGGATTTGCTGAACAAAGAGAAATTCCAAGAAATGATTACAAGCACTGAGCCACAAAAAACAATCTTAGATCTTAGAGAAAGAAGGGAGAAAAAACATTCGGTGGAATTATCCATGCAAATAATAAAAATACATGGAAAGAAATTCGTGCAATGTATTTGCCGGGATATCTCTGAACAGCAAGAAAAAAACCACAAAATTACCCAACAGCAACAACTTTTAAAGAAACAAAAACACGAACTTGAGATTTTCGCAGCAAATATTGCTCACGACATTAAGGGGAAGTTACAAGCAATTGCCATTTATAATAATTTAATAAAAGAAAAGTTAGAGGATGACACTAAATATCCGGAGAAAATCGATGAGCTGATCGAAGAAATAGATCAATTCGTTAACAACTCGTTGCTCTTAGCAAAAGAGGGGGAAATCCTGGGAGAATTTAAGACGGTAAACTTGACGGAACTGCTCAAGGAACTAATTAAAAAAATCTCCATCATAAATCCTGAAGTGCAGTTCAAAATAAAAAAACTACCCGAAATCTATGCAGATAAACAAAAACTTTTGTTGGTCTTTGAAAATCTGTTGCTAAATGCTCTCACGCATTCTGCTGCAACAGAAATTACCATCTCCGGAAAAGAAACGAAAGAGGATATTATAATTGAAATTAAAGATAATGGCAAAGGAATTTCAGAAGAAACCCAGGCGCAAATACGAAATGGCTGGGAAACGGGGATAATCTTTTCCTTCGGTTTAATGATCGTTAAAAAAATCGTAGATGCACATAAAGGAACAATCACCTTTCAAAGTAAGGAGGGAGAGGGAACAATTTTTACTATAACTTTACCAAAAAACTTGACTGAGAAGGTAAAACATAGTTAAAGCGACAAATTCCGGGCTTTTTTTTATCGCACTGTTAATTAAAAAAACATCATGGGGCAAAGATTTCAAAAATATATTTTTTGAGAGGTTTTTTTAAAGTAATTAAACAAACAACTTCATTACTGGCAAATAACTTGTTCTAAATAGAGTGTAGTTTGAAGGACTTTGAATGAAAAAACCAATTGTAATACAAGCACATGAACAGTCTATCACGGATTTAATCTTTACCAATGATAATAAGCAGCTAGTTTCTGCAAGTATGGACAGTGCAATTCGAGTATGGGATACAGCGACATGGGCTTACAAATTCGAGCTTGACGGGCATGTAAAAAGTATAAGCAAAATCATTGAAAAAAAGGATGATAAATTGCTAATCTCAACCTCGAGAGATGGTAGCATCAAATTTTGGGATTTGGAAGCTCGAAAAGAAATTCTTAATCTTAAAGGACATAAAAACGCAATAACTGCAATGGCAATTTCACCAGAAGAAACCTTACTTGCAACCGGCTCAAAAACAGGCGAAATTAAGTTATGGTGTTTGGAAACAATGGAAGAGCTGGCTTCCGTCCAAACAAAAAGCGAGCCAATTTTAAGCCTGTCTTTTGCTGAGAATAGCTCCTATTTGCTCGTAGGAAAGGCATCATCACGAATGGTTTCCTGGTCCATTCCGGTGATGAAAAAGGAAAAGACAATAAAAACGCCTTTTCAAACGATAAATTCTTTGTGCCATCTTGCGAAAGGAAAGAAAGTATTAGCAACGGGACTGGGAAATAGTGTGGGGATTTGGAAAACAAAGGATTGGTCCCTCGAGTCAAACATTAAACTGCCCGCAAAAACTTCGTATCGATGTATTCTTGCACCAAACGAAAAACTAGTGGCAGTGGTGTATGATCATGCAGTGGAATTGCGAGCCGTGAAAACAGGGGCGCTCAACAAAAAACTACCCTTTAAAGTAAAGGGAGTAAATGCCGCAGCTTTTTCAGAGGATAGTCAATTTTTGGCGGTGGGAGCATCTGACAAGAAGATACACATTTGGAATTTAGAGGATTTGAGTTAACTAGAAAGACTTTTAATGAATTATTTGAACAACATAATTTGATTAAGATTGACAAGCGACAAAATTCTCGAGTTCATTAAGCAATTGGATCCAGAAAATGATAAAATTGTACGAATGCGGGCAGCAATAGGCTTAGGAAACTTCGGAGAAGAGGCAACAAAAGCAATTCCGGCTTTGATAAACACCTTGAAAAATGATGAGAGCTCGAAAGTGCGCGAACATGCAGCAAAGGCACTGGGAGAAATCGCGAAAAAAGTGCCGGAGACAAGCATTCCACAAAAATTAGTCGATAGCATGCTAGATGACCCGTCAGAAAGTGTTAGGTTAATCGCAGCGGAAGCGCTAGGAGAACTGGGTGAAAAAGCAATCCCGGCCCTGTCAATCGTCATGTGCTCGGAAGCAGACCTTGGGGTGCTTGAAAAGACCATTGAGACACTTGGGAAAATTGTGGAGACAATTGGTAGCGAGCATCAAGAATTGTCCCAGTCAATGATCACCGAAATAATAACCGTGGTGAAGAAACACACCGTAGAATCCTTACACCTGGCAGCAATAGATGCCATTTTAAAGATAGGGGAACCGGCAATAAAGCCGTTGCTAAAAATCTTCAGAGAAGAAGCAAGCAAAGATGTGAAAACGGTTATTGAAATCATCTTTGAAAAATTAGCTCAGAAACTCGGCTATCGAAACAAAGCAGCATTAATACGAACACATGACTATTAAAGACAGAGATTCAGGCGCCAGGGTTTAAGGAGTGAGCAGAACTTCTTACTCTAGATATTTTTCCAAGCCAAAGGCGCTTTCAATAAGAGTTTTGACTCGAGCCGTTAAACGAGAGGCAATAGCACCATCGATCAAGTCATGGTCAAAAGAGAAAGTAACGTTCACCATCTCACGGATGACAATCTTGTTCTCTCGAACTACCGGCTTAGATTCAACACCACCAACTAAAAGAAAAGTCGTCTGCAAACTGATGGGGATGCCCCAGCCACCACCAGCAGCAAACATGCCAACAGAAGAGACAGCTGCAGTGCCACCCATTTTCTTGCGGAAAAAAGGGTTGTGTTTATACTGGAAATTAATGAGCCATTTTCGAATACATTTGGGGAGAAGAAAATAAAAGGCAAGGAGCTTGTCTTGCTTCGTGGCAGCATTCCTCTTTGCTTCTTTTGCTCGTTGAATCTCTTCATTGATCTCTTGAAAGGATTTTTTGTCAGCAGCACGGATAATAAAAAGCAAAGGAACCTTCTTCCAGTTCTGTTCAACTTCAATGAGAAGGGCAACATCAACATCCTCAAAGATGATCACCTTGCGATTCCCTTTTCGCATGGCATTAAAAACTTCATTCTCTTTAAGAGCTTTGGCAAGGCAAAAAACAATATAGCCAGTGAAAGAAATTTCTTCTCCTTGTAATCTTCGTTGACGAATAATTTTTCGAATGGTAGTAACATCAATCTCTAACAAACCATGAACAACATGGTGTTTAAGTGCTTGATGAAATAATTCAGAAGTAATTCGCCGGGAGACAGGGTAACTTTTGACTTTATAGCTTTTTACATCCTTCATTCTTTTTAACCTAAGTTATCGTTATTAAAGGCAATAATCTTTTTACAGCAACCTATTAGAATTTTTTCGAAAGGATTAATTATCTATTTTATAGTTTTAAAAAGGCCATTCTTAGTAAAGCAAAAATTTGTCGGTCTTGAAATGGAGAAATACCTTGGACAAAGATAGAAGAAGAAATAAAAAAAGACGCTTACCAAGAAAACTTTTCTGACTTTTTGTCAAGCTTTTTAAAGATAAAATGGAAAGATAGAAAACGAAAAGAGATGAAGAAAAAAAACGGTTATCAAGTAGACGTTTTTCCGAGAAATAGGCAGATAATAGTCGAGAGCATAAGCGCAAGCAAATTTTTTAACCACGTAACAGGAATAACAGACGCAGACGTAACAAAAAGTTTGCAAATATTCGAAAATTATCGGAAAAAAACAGGAGAGCAACTATCATTTACGGCATGGTTCATGCGCTGTGTGGCAAAAGCAGCAAGCGAGTATCCAGAAATAAGAACATTTCGCTGGAAAAAATGGAAGAGTGTCATATTCAATGATGTGGATATAAAATGCATGATAGAACGAATGATAAATAACAGACGAATACCAATACATTACATCTTTAGAAAAGCAGACAAAAAGAGCTTTGAAAAATTGCATCGAGAATTGCGAGACGTACAAGCCAAATTGGAAGAAAAACGAGCCGAAGAGAAAAAGATAAAAGAAAAACAAAGATCCCTCCTAAAATTGCCTATCTTTTTCAGGAAAAAATTCATCTGGCCAACAATTATTAAAAACCCATTCAAACACAAAGAACACCTGGGAATAATCGGGGTAAGCGCACTCGGAATGTTCGGAAAAAGAATGCCAGGATGGGTAGTCCCAAAAACAATGCACCAAACCCAATTCACAATCGGTTCAATCGTAAGAAAACCAGTAGAAACAAAAACTGGCGTGAAATTTAAAGACTTCTTGAATTTCAGCGTAACAATAAATCATGATATCGTTGATGGGGGACCGGCAGTCGATTTTGTTAAACGGGTAGCTCAACTACTGAAAGAGGGCTTTGAACTCGAGAAGTTTGCTGTTTAAGAGCCGAGAAAATGCAATATACTGCTTAAATTTTTTCCGGTATTTTACTGCTTCTTACTATTTGTTATTCATTGGTTTTATTCAACATTCTTGACTTTTCTGATAACAAATATTTTGTGATGGGTATGTATGCTGTAGAGCTAATAACTTTCATTTTAATATTATTAGGTCCCTTTAATGCAATTAATTCCCTTAAAAAGAAAGCGTCTATTGAAACGCTTGCAAAAGAGTTAGAAAAAATTTTCACTAAAATTTATAATGAGAAACGTTTTCTCTCGCCGAAATCGTCAAGCGGTTTTTCTGAAGCAAATTTCCAAAATGATTCTCCATCTTCCATTCCACCCCCGCCACCATCTCCAACACAAACCGGTTCAATTCCCCCACCACCTCTTCCTGAACAAGCTCCTTTTTCAACACCGTCACCTCCCCCACAAACAGTTATGGAAACTAATCGCTGATAATCTTAGGTTTTTTTATGGGGTTTTTTCTTTTTTTAAATAATTTAGAACTCAGTTTTTCTCTTTTACTTTTTTCTTTAATGAGAGTAAATTCTTAGTGGCATTGACTGTAGAAAAAATAGCCTCCCAATTTGTTTGTATTTTTCCTTTTTTCATTGATATTACCGTTCTTTAAGAATTAAGAACCACTACTAGCATCGCGGAGCAAGAACTGAGCTAAGTTCAAAATGAGTTGTGGTGACTAAATGGCAGACATTGTTCTATATGTTTTAATTTCCATAATTGGACTAATAAGCTTGGCAAATATAATTTATCAAATTTCGTTACAAAGAAAAAAGAAAACTGAAGTAGATATCTATACCCAACAGTTGCAGTTTGCAGTGGATCAAACTACCAGAGAAATGCAAAAATTCTTTGATATTCTACGTCTTAAGCCGGTTGCAAAAGGCGCGCTTGGTGAGAATATCGTT